>CAUURC010000012.1:0-54043 GCA_963547405.1 uncultured Prevotella sp. | reverse complement strand
AACGGGCAATAGATTTCAGCGCTGCACTTGTTGCATTGCTGGTTTTCTCACCTTTGCTGTTGACTGTCACGATATGGCTGCATTTCGCAAATAAAGGTGGAGGAGCGTTTTTCCTGCATTCGAGGGCAGGATGGCATAACAAGGTGTTTAATGTCATAAAATTCAAGACCATGACCGATGAGAGAGATGAAGAGGGAAATCTTCTGCCTGATGGACAGCGATTGACGAGAGTCGGCCGATTCGTCCGCAGCACTTCTTTGGACGAGCTTCCCCAATTACTCAATGTGTTAAAGGGAGAGATGTCATTAATCGGGCCAAGACCTTTGTATGCTGATTTTTTGAAGTGCTACGATAGTATTCAGATCAGACGGCACGAAGTGCGGCCTGGCATCACGGGATGGGCGCAGGTAAATGGCAGGAATTTTGTGAAATACAGCAAAAAGTTTGAATACGATGTATGGTATGTTGATAATCTCTCTTTTTCACTTGACTTGAAGATTCTATGGATGACTTTTCTTAATGTCATAAAGAGAGAAGGAGTAGGAGAAGGAGAAGTGCAGGACGAGATGGTTGATGATTTGGGGTTTGGTGAAAAACTCAGGCTGTTAAGGAGGAATGGTAGATGAAAGAATATGGTTCTGATTTTCATTTTCTGAACTTTCCATGTGTTGCTGGTGGAAAAACTCTGTTTGATTATTACCCAAATGCTGTGTTCTTGGCTGATGGTCGACAGGCCATTGAATCCCTGATAAATTACTATAAATGGAAACGAATTTGGATACCTGAATATTTCTGCTGGGAAATCATTGCGTATATTCTCCTGCATTGTGAGATTGAAGTAAAAACATATCAGGATAACCCTGTTGTCAAAGACCATCAATTTGTTGGTCATCTACCCTTCCAAGAAGGGGATGTTTTGTTGTGGATGAATTATTTCGGGTTAAGAGAAATAAAACGGATCAACGTTCCCATTCCAGTCATAGAGGACCACTCCCATAATATTTTCAGCGAGTGGGTCCGGAAAAGTAAGGCGGAATTCTGTATAGCGTCTTTACGGAAGACACTACCCTTGGCAGAAGGCGGTATACTCTGGAGTAACAGCAAGGATTTGTCAGAGCTAGGTTCAACAATAAAGGAGACCCTGTTGAACGAAAAGGTTGCTCGAACAAGATGGCAGGCGATGGCAGAGAAGGCACTGTATCTTTCCCAGGATAATGAAGCCTCCATCCCTGACCTGAAAGACTCTTACAGAGAAAAGTTTCTTCGGACAGAACAATGTTTTGGTAGTCTGCCCGTTAGCCGTATTTCTTCTCTGGACAGACAGGTCTTAGAAAAAATTGACATTAAGGACTGGAGTGAGAGGAGAAACCGAAATTGGAAGATGGTGGTGAAGCAATTATCTTTCCTCCTGAAGGAAAACGGAATTCGATTGTTAGTGCCGGAAAGCGAATCCTTGATCCCTTTCTCACTTTTGCTTTTGTTCCCAGATAAAATGAAGCGTGAGCGGTTTAGGAAAGGTCTGATAAGCAAATCTATTTATCCGGCTGTCTTGTGGGAGATACCGGAGACCTGTTCTCGTGAGTCTAGAATTGTTTCGGATGGAATATTATCAATACATTGTGATGCTAGATATAGTGCTGATGAAATAGGGGAAATGGGATGCCAAATCTGTACTTTGCTAAAATCTTTTGAAGAATGACGAGGATAATTGATTTTGAAAATAGAACGGAATGGGACAAAATCGTCAGGTCTTTCCCTGATTATGATGTATATTTCCTTAGTGGTTATTTAGCATCTTTTAAAGTTCATGGTGATGGAACGCCTATCTTGGTTTATTACCAGAGAGGGGGATTGAGGGCCGTATGTGCCTTTATGCTCCGGGATTTAAATGATGAGGTATGGGCACAAAGGTATATTGGAAAAGGTGTTCTTTTTGATGCTATTACCCCATACGGATATGGCGGTTGGCTTTTAGATGGAAATATTTCAGAGGAACAGGTAGGAACTTTCTGGTCAGAAATAAGCACGTTCATGAGGGCGCATCATATTGTTGCGGCCTTTACCCGTTGGTGTCCCTGGTTGAAAAATCAAGAGCTTTTGAGAGGATGGTCAAATGTCATAAACCTGGGTAAAACAGTTTACATAGATTGTTCTTCGGAAGAGGTCATTTTCCAGAACCTGAAAAGCAAGGATCGTACAACCATAAGAAAAGCTATAAAGATGGGGATAGTGGTGGAGCATAGTGAAGACTTTTCTCTATTTGATAAATTTCGTAGTATTTATAATGCTACGATGGATAAAGATAACGCAGATCCGTATTATTATTTTGGATCATCTTTCTACGAGTCTGTTGCCAAGGATTTGCCTGGAAATTGGAAGATGTTTTATGCTGTCTTCAAAGGTGAAATAATTGCCATGAGTATTATTCTTATGTGCAATGGCAGGATGCATTATCACTTATCAGGTAATGTGCAGGAGTATCGCAGTCTTAATGCTACAAATCTTATTCTTTATGAAGCTGCCAGGTATGGAGCTCGACATGGATATAAGATTTTGCATCTCGGAGGTGGCGTGGGGAGTGGTGAGGATCCGTTATATAAGTTTAAAAAAACATTTAACAAAAAAGGGGATTTAGGTTTTTGTATCTCCAAGGATTGTTTTGATAAGGAAAAATATTCAGATCTGATAAAGCTTCGGAAGATGTCTACGCCATCTTTTGATGTGACGGCATCCTTCTTCCCACTTTATAGATTGAAATAAAAGAAACAAAGATGGAACGAAAACGTATTTTACTTTGTCTCGCTCACATGAGCGGTAATGAGATGAGATACATCCAAGAGGCGTTTGATACCAATTGGGTGGTGCCATTGGGGCCGAATGTCAATGGGTTTGAAGCAGATCTGAAGCGGTTTGCGGCATCCTCCGGTCGTTTCCGGAGAGGGGACGCCTCTGTGAAGGAGGTATATCCACAGACGATCATGCCACATGAAAACAACCCGGAGAACCTGTGGAGGGAGTCCTTAAAAGGGATGGAGGAGAAGCATGTCGTGGCACTCTGTTCGGGGACGGCAGCCGTACATCTCGCTTTGGTGGCATTGGGAGTGACGGCTGGTGACGAGGTCATCTGCCAGAGTTTCACCTTCTGTGCCAGTTCACACCCCGTGACTTACCAGGGCGCAACGCCTGTCTTTGTTGATTCAGAGCAGGAAACATGGAATATGGATCCTGTGCTGCTGGAAGAAGCTATCAAGGACAGAATAGCCAAGACCGGTAAGAAGCCGAAGGCTATCATCGTAGTTTATCTCTATGGGATGCCTGCAAAGATCAGGGAGATCCTTGCCGTGGCGGAGAAGTACGATATTCCGTTGGTTGAGGATGCTGCCGAGGGACTGGGTTCAAGATATGAAGGGCAGGTGTGCGGAACATTCGGTGCCTATGGTGTCCTGTCGTTCAATGGCAACAAGATGATCACCACTTCTGGTGGCGGGGCTTTGGTCTGTCCTGATGAGGAAGCGCGCAATAATGTGATGTTCTATGCAACACAGGCTCGTGAGGGTTATCCATACTATCAGCATGAGAAGATCGGTTACAACTATCGCATGAGCAATGTCTGTGCGGGTATCGGTCGGGGACAGATGACGGTGCTCGACGAGCACATCGCCCACCACCGGCACATCGCCCGTCTGTACGACGAGGCTTTCAGCGAGATAGAAGGCGTCACTTTCCATGGCAATCCTTCACCGGAATATGATTCCAATTATTGGCTGAATACGATTACACTTGCCCCTTCCGTTAAAGTGAAGGGGCAGGAGAGTGCCTACAAGACGACTGTGAAGGGTGCTGTCGGCGGTGCTGCCGGTGTCGTCCATTCCGTAGACAACGCCCATACAGATTGCGAGCCGAATGCGAATGTCGAGGCGATGCGTGCCTTGCTTGACAAGGCGAACATAGAAAGCCGTCCTCTGTGGAAGCCCATGCACAGGCAGCCATGTTATCAGGATTGTCCTGCGTATGTCAATGGTGTCAGCGAGAGCCTTTTCAAGGTCGGCATGTGCCTGCCGAGCGGCCCGCTGGTCTCTGACGAAGATGTGAAGTATATTGTGGAGACAATAAAGGGCGCTATCGAGTAGGCATCCTCTTTAAAGAAAACAGTTTTAAGGGCTGACGTCGTAGATCTTCGTGTCTGCGGTGCCAGCCCTTCCTGTGTTTCTCCATAGATACTAGATTATGGCGATATCTTGTTTGCAAAATCTGTCAACTCAATGCAAGAGTCATTGGAATGTAATGCTGATGGTCGTAGGATTGAGAATTTGCTTATACTGTCAATCAACAGAAATGACAGACGGTTATATTTTAAGTGTAAATAGTTTGTCTAAAAGTATATGGCGCAAAAGTACTAAAAAAAAATGAACGGACGAAGAAAATACAAGAAAAGTAGTCGTCATTTTCGGATTATTTTTCTCTCTTCTTCCTTGATAATATCCTTTATAGCTATGGGCTGAAGGGACTGCAATAACATCGTAGAAGTCAATGATTTGAGAATTGTCGATATACTTTTTAATTGCGTCGTCACATTGTCGTTCTCCGTCGTGTTGTCCGATTCTTTCGACAAAGGATGCAGCGGCTGTTCGGCTTCGTAATTTGCCCGGCATGCAACTGCCATCCGACGGGTCTGTGCAAGTCTTGCCTGCACTTCTTCTCTCGCTCCATACTGTTGGTAGGCTTTCTCTGCGCTCATGTACAGGTCGTATGCCGGTCGCCATACCTGCAAGAACATATAGCACAGCCCCATCCGGTAGTACACATCCCCCTTTTCACGATCATAGCATACTGCAAGTGTCTTTTCATAATACGGGATGGCCTGTCTGTATTGTCTCATGTTGAAGAGGCTTTCCGCTGTGGTGAAATAATAGACAGACCGCTCATGTGGAGCGAAGGCATCCAGATAGGGGATTGCCGCTTCAAGGTGTCTGGCGGCTGTCTTGTAGTCCCATTCGTGGTAATAGCACAGACCGAGATAAGCCTTGAACCGTGGATTGAGGTTGTATTCCTTGTCCAGACGTTGGAAAATCAGCAGGGCTTCATGATATTTGGCGGATGCGAAGTAGTCCAGTGCTTTCCCCAGTTCTTCCGAATCCTTGCTTTTCTGAGCGGAGACAGGAAAGCACATCCCGGAGAGCAGCAGGCAGAGTGCCAGTCTTTTGATAATCCCTTTCAGAGCCATGTGATTTTCCTTATCGTCTCATTGCCATACTGTATGAGGTCGATGTCTATCAGCACTTTCCCCAGCTGGTGGTTCTGGTGCGAGTCGCCCATGGCCTGCTCTGTCCGCTTCAGTATTTTCTCTACTGCTGTGCGTGACAGTTCTGCCTCGAAAGTCCCTATGCAGTTCAGGAATCTGTCCGACTTTATTCCGATCGGTTCTGTCCATTCCGGTTCAGAGAATGTAATGCCGTCAAAGCTGTGTCCCAGCAGTTCCTTTGCTTTGAGTAGATTCTGTTCCTGATGGAGATTGGAACCAAGAGCAATGATCATCTTCATATGATACAAAATTAGACAAAATTCCCGAACTATAAGCCGGTCGGAGGGATAAAATGCTTTTTCTTTGGCGGAAAGTTACGGAAGGTTAAGTACAAGTTTTGAAATGTTTGTGAGAATTTAAGACAAATCGTTTCGGATTATGTGATAAAACGTGTACTTTTGCATTCATATAGTCCAAAAGAACTTTTTTATGAGGCGATATATCTTTATCCTTCTCTCATTCCTTTCGATGTTGTCTGCCGCGGCGGGCGGCCCGATCCGATGGAATCAGGCCTATCAGACGTATATAGACCAGTACAAAGACATGGCCATCGAGGGAATGCTGAAGTACGGCGTACCGGCCAGCATCACCCTGGCACAGGGTCTGCTGGAGAGCGGGGCAGGGCGGGGCACACTCGTCCTTCAAGGCAACAACCATTTCGGCATCAAGTGCCATGGCTGGACGGGGCGTACCATCAGCCATGACGACGACGAACTGGGAGAGTGTTTCCGTGCATACGACAGTGCGTTGGAAAGTTTCGAAGACCACTGCAAGTTTCTCCGCGACCGTCCGCGTTACCGGAGCCTGTTCAGCCTGGACAAGACCGATTACCGGGGGTGGGCATACGGATTGAAGCGCGCCGGGTATGCCACGAGTCCTACGTACGCACAGAACCTGATCAGTATCATCGAACTCTATAAGCTGTACGAGTATGACCAGGCGAAGCATTTCGATCATTTCATGGCCCGCCACAGTGGGGAAGATACAGCCGTCCGTGTTCCGGACAGCGGTCTGCCGGCAGCCGTCCAGCTGGCAGGTGCACATACCATCCACAAGTATAATGAGAACTACTATGTCGTTGCAAGGCCGGGAGACACCTTCAAGTCGTTGGGCAAGGAACTGGATATCAGCAGTCATAAACTGGCGAGGTATAACGAACGGAAGAAGAAAGACCGTCTTGTCTCTGGCGAGTTCGTCTGGCTGAAGAAGAAACGGCGGAGAGCTCCAAGGAATTTCAAACACCATCCCTATTACGTACGTAAATCGGAAAGTCTGTACGATATTGCCCAGAAGTATGGCATCCGGCTGAAGAGTCTTGTCAAGAAGAACGAGAAGATTGCCGAGCGTGGACTCCGTATGGGAGATGAAGTACGGTTGTACTGATTTTCCCCAGGGTCTAAAAGAACTGGAGAAACCTGTCTCCTGAACAGAATAAGCCGAAGGCGGACATATCACGATAACATGATATGCCCGTCTTCTTCCTTTGCCGACCTCCTTAGAAGTCTGTCAGACACTTGTCAAGTGTCCGGGTGATAGCCTCTTTGTCGAGGTTCTGCCCGATGAACACCAGCTTCTGCATACGGTCGCCGTAAGGCTCTTTCCAGTCCTTCTTTATCTTGGGGTTGTTCTTCAGGAACTCACGCAGCTGGAACTGCGGCATGGTGGCATACCACTGTCCGGCATTGCGGAGATTCACTTGCTTGCCGGCCTGCTCAAAGACATAGCACACGTCTTTCTCATTGGAAAAATAGCAGAGCCCCTTGCAGCGGATAACCTGCTCCGGCCACTGACGTGCAACAAAGTCGTCAAAGAAATTGATATCAAACGGCTTCCGTGCGTAGTAGACGAAGGTCTGGATGTTATACTCCAATGCCTCCCCGCTCTCTTCGTTCTCCAGTCCGTGATGATGGTGATGATGGTGGTGCCCGTCCTCCTCGTGGTCGTGGTGGTGTCTGTCTTCGTGCCCCTCGTCGTTTCCCTCAATCTCTGCAATCCATGAGGCGGAGGTGGCCACTTCGTCGAAGTTGAACGCCTTGGTATTGATGATCTTGTCGAGGCTGACATCGCCATAATTGCACTCGATGATTTCCGCCTTGGGCTGCAATGAGCGGATGATGCTCTTCACCAGCCCCAGTTCCTCCTGGTTGACGTCATCAACCTTATTGAGGAGGATGATGTTGCAGAACTCAATCTGCTGGATGAGCAGGTTCTCGAGGTCGTCTTCCTGCAGGTCTTTCTTCAGCAGGTCGTTGCCGGCGGAGAACTCGTCGCACATCCGCCGGGCATCCACGACTGTCACGATGGAGTCCAGTACGGCCTTTCCTTTCTTTGCCAGATTCGGGTACATCTGCGGGTAGGCACAGATGGTCTGCGCTATCGGTGCCGGTTCGCAGATACCGCTTGCCTCGATTACAATATAGTCGAACTTGCCCTGTGAGACGATATCGTTCAGTTGCTGTACCAGATCCATTTTCAGTGTACAGCAGATGCAGCCGTTCTGTAAAGCGACGAGCGAGTCGTCTTTCTGGTCAACGACACCTCCTGCCTCAATGAGATTCGCGTCGATGTTCACCTCGCCGATGTCGTTGACGATTACGGCGAACTTGATTCCTTTCTCGTTGGCAAGTATCCTGTTTACCAAAGTTGTCTTACCGCTGCCTAAATAGCCTGTAAGCAGCAGGACAGGTGTCTCCTTTGTCTTCATTCTCTTCTATGTTTTATGTGATGGATTCTCAGCTGGCAAAGATACAAAAATTATGCCATGTAAAGCCCGCTCTTGCAGAAAATGCATGAAGACGTGTCCTGAAAATCCACATTGGTCTGTCGTTGAAAGGAATCTTGTCAACTCTTTGTGTTGTTGCGCTTCTACGCGGCATCTTCTGCTTTCTCTTTCGGTCGCATAGCCCGCTCCTGCCGTGTCCTTTCTGGAAGGAGGCGGCAGGATGTTTTTGAATCTGCCTTGAGGGAAATAAAAAAGAGCTGCAGTCATGTGACTGCAGCTCTTCCGTGGGTAGTGATGGATTCGAACCACCGAAGCTAGAAGCAGCAGATTTACAGTCTGCCCCATTTGGCCACTCTGGAAACTACCCTTTGGTGGGCGTTGACGGATTCGAACCGCCGACCCTCTGCTTGTAAGGCAGATGCTCTAAACCAGCTGAGCTAAACGCCCTTACTTTTCGTAAGCGGATGCAAAAGTATATGTTTATATTGAAAAGGCCAAACAGACGCACCATTATTTCATATATTTTAACCAAGACTTTACTATAAGCAGTCGATCGAACAACACCAAACACAGCAGAAGCATAACAGAACATATACCTTATAATATATAAAATACCTATTTATAATTATACAAACTTGTTTGCAATGATAATATTTTTACTATCTTTGCAGCCACAGGATAAAGTTTATTCCTATTTAAAGGAAACTTTTTTAATAAATTCTTTCCATAACTCCCACCCACTTCATGCTTACATTCAATACAGAAAATATCTTTCTTCTCGGATCTTTCCTTGTACTGATAAGTATTCTCATCAGCAAAACGGGGTATCGTTTTGGCATACCCACTTTGCTATTATTCCTCTTTACGGGCATGGCTTTCGGCAATGAAGGGCTCGGTCTGCACTTCAACAGCCCCCATCAAGCACAACTTATTGGCATGATGGCCTTGAGTGTCATCCTCTTTTCGGGCGGTATGGATACGCGTTTTCGAGAAATTAAGCCCATTATCGGTCCCGGAATCGTACTTGCCACACTTGGTGTTGTTGTAACAACAGTACTAACCGGAACCTTTATCTATGGTCTGTCGCATTGGTCGGCCATGGATATAGAGCTACCACTCGTCGTCTCTCTGCTACTTGCCGCCACGATGTCGTCCACCGATTCTGCTTCCGTCTTCAATCTCTTGCGCACCCAACGCATCGGATTGAAACATCGCTTACGCCCTATCCTCGAATTGGAGAGCGGAAGCAACGACCCCATGGCCTACATGCTTACGATTGCTTTAATGGAAGTCGTTGTATCGGGAGCCGACTTTTCCGCCATCGGTTTGGCCGGTCAGCTTGCAGAACAGTTTCTTTTAGGAGGATTATTAGGCTACCTTGGCGGACGGACAAGCGTCTGGCTCGTCAATCATATTAATCTTCCCAATGCCTCACTCTATCCTGTGCTGTTGCTAAGTCTGGTATTTATCATATTCACCATGACAGATTTGCTCCACGGCAATGGCTATCTTGCCATCTACATTGCCGGATTAGTCGTTGGAAACAGCCGCCTGTCATATCGCCGAGAGATGGTAACGTTCATGTATGGACTTACATGGCTTCTCCAGATTGTGCTTTTTCTCACCCTCGGTCTTCTTGTCAATCCCTCCGAAATGCTTGACGAAACGCTTGTGGCCTTGGCCATCGGCCTGTTCATGATTATCATAGCACGCCCTGCAAGCGTATTTCTCTGCCTGTCACCATTCCGAAATATCCCCGCCAAAGGCAAGCTATTCCTGTCATGGGTGGGACTGCGCGGTGCCGTTCCAATCATTTTCGCCACCTACCCGCTCATCCATCATGTAGAGGGAGCGTCCATTCTCTTCAACATTGTCTTCTTTATTACGCTCATCTCGCTCATCATTCAAGGTAGCACCATTACTTGGATGGCCCGACAGCTTGGCCTTGACGCCCCCGCAGAGACCCCTGTAAGCGAGTTCGGCGTGGAGATACCGGAAGAGTTAGGGCCACAACTCCGCGAAGTAAGGCTTACGGCCGATATGCTGACCAATGGCAATCTGCTCTCCCAAATGGATATTCCGGACGGCACACTCGTAATGATGGTCAAACGAGGCAAGACGATTATTGTACCCAACGGTCAACTTCCCCTTGAGGAAAGCGACATCCTATTATGTATTTCAGAACAACAAAGATCGTCATTTCTCCAAAAGAACAAACTGAAATAACACCTCACACCATTAAATATTAACTTATCTCACAACTTATGAAGAAAAGAAACTTAGAAACCATCTGCATTCATGGCGGATGGAAGCCTTCAAAGGGCGAGCCACAACAGCTGCCCATCTATCAGAGTACGACATTCAAGTATGAGACCAGCGATCAGATGGCCCGCCTCTTCGACCTAAAAGACGTGGGATATTTCTACACTCGCTTGGCCAATCCTACCAACGACGCTGTAGCAAAGAAGATTGCGGCACTCGAAGGAGGTATCGGCGCAGTGCTCACTTCATCGGGCCAAGCAGCCAATTTCTATGCTATATTTAATATATGTGAGGCTGGTGACCACTTCATTACAACCAATAACATCTACGGAGGTACATTCAATCTCTTCAGTGTAACGATGAAGAAACTGGGCATCGAATGCACGTTCATTGATCCCGACTGGACCGACGAACAGGTAGAAGCGGCATTCCGCCCCAATACCAAATGTGTTTTCGGCGAAACCATCTCCAATCCCGGCGCCTTAGTGTTCGACATTGAGCGTTTCGCCAACATTGCCCACAAGCACGGCGTGCCTCTCATCATCGACAATACCTTTGCCACGCCCATCAACTGTCGGCCTATCGAATGGGGATGCGACATCGTAACCCACTCCACCACAAAATATATGGACGGTCATGCCACACAAGTTGGTGGCGTAGTAATCGACTCGGGCAACTTCGACTGGGAAGCACAAGGTGACAAGTTCAAGGGACTGACCACACCCGATGATAGCTATCACGGACTGGTCTACACACAAGCATTCGGCAACGCCGCCTATTGCACGAAGTTGTTGACCCAACTGATGCGCGACTTAGGTAGCATTCCATCTCCCCAGAATGCGTTCCTGCTCAATCTCGGACTCGAAACACTCCACCTGCGCATGCGCCAACACTGCGCCAACGCACAGCGTGTGGCCGAATGGCTTGAGAAAAACGAGCGTGTGGGATGGATCAATTACTGCGGTCTTCCTTCCAACAAGTATTATGAATTGGGCCAGAAATACCTGCCCAATGGTTCATGTGGTGTCATCGCTTTCGGACTGAAAGGCAGCCGAGAGGACGCCATCAAGTTTATGGACAACCTCGAATTCATCTCGATTGTGACGCATGTGGCCGATGCCCGCTCATGTGTGCTCCATCCGGCAAGCCACACCCATCGCCAGCTCTCAGACGAACAACTGCGTGAAGCAGGCATCGCCCCCGACCTCATCCGCCTTTCGGTTGGTATCGAGAACAGCGACGACATCATTGCCGACTTGGAACAGGCCATGCAGAAAATGTAAATTGCCGTACCGGAAAGCCACGATAACGCGGTCATAAGGTATAAACCGATTAAAAATAAAGCATTTAAAAAGAGGGTGTATCAAAATACTGATATGCCCTCTTTTTCATTATCATTTATCAAGAAACAAATACCAACATATTGTTTCGTAAATCCAAGCTACTTCGTTCTTTATAAACAATAGCGCAAAAGATTCTTTGAAAGATTAGAATTTATCGCTTGTCATTTTCACATTCGCGCACATATAAAAATTGTTGAAATGAAAATATGAGCAATAAAAAAGCACCAAATGATTGCTCAAAAGGTGCTATCGTTTCGTTTTGCCAAACAAATCAGCGTGTGTTCCTGTATTCAGCATGAGCAAGGTCAGTTCTGTATCATTCTGTTCCCATATCAGCAACCAGTCAGACTGTATATGACATTCCCATTGCCCATCTCTGTTTCCATGCAATAAATGGGGTTTAAAACCGGCAGGAACTTTACCATTGGCAACCAATTCATTGATAACCTCTTTTAGTTTATCCATTGGCAGCCCGCGTTTCTTGCATCGTTTAAGGTCTTTTTCAAACTGATGCGTGGTCAAAAGTCTATATGCCATCAGATGCCCAATTTAGTAAACAGTTCATCTGCGTTGGCATATTCATTGACGCGTCCATGCTCTTTGTCGTCAAGCGCTTGTTCGTAAGACGTGCGTTTGTCCGTAGTTTTGCGTATTTTCCTCCCAATTGGCTCAACTAGTGATTACAATAATGAAATATCTGCTTTGGGTATCTCTAAAGAGAAAGTGTCCATTGAGGTATGATCCGTATTCATTGTTTATCCTCCTGTTTATTAATTCGCATTGGTATATATATTTTTCTTGAACTTCATCATATATATCATTCTCCTTTGCACATTGCAAATATACCTCTTTGTTTTGGCATTTGCAAGTGTATATATAAAAAAGCACAAACTTAAAGCCACACAAAAAAGAGGATATTCGATGCAGAATATCCTCTTTTTCTATATCAATCGTCGCTGATTAGCAACCCAATTGCTTCTTTAGCAACGCAGGGATTTCGCTCGTTTCATTAGCTACGGGGACGCCAACAGCCTCAAAGGCTGCCACCTTACCGGCCGCAGTACCCGATCCTCCCGATATGATGGCACCGGCATGGCCCATCTGTTTGCCCGGAGGAGCCTGACGACCGGAGATGAATACGGCCACGGGCTTCGTCACATGTTGCTTGATGAACTGCGCGGCACGCTCTTCGGCGTCACCTCCGATTTCACCAATCAGGGCAATGGAATCTGTTTCCGGGTCGTCTTGGAACATCTGAAGCAAGTCTTCAAAGTAAAGTCCGACAACGGGATCGCCGCCCACACCGATGGCGGTAGACTGACCCAGACCGGCCTGCGTCAGCTGATAAACTACTTCATAGGTCAACGTACCGCTACGGCTGATGACTCCCGTGCGACCCTTCTTAAAGATATTGGTCGGCATAATGCCCGCCATGCTTTCCTCGGGCGAAATCAATCCCGGACAGTTGGGGCCTATCACCTTCACGCCTTTTATCTTAGCATAACGCTGTGCGGCCACGGCGTCCATCGTAGGAACGCCCTCGGTGATGCAGATAACGAGTTTCACGCCGCCGTCGATGGCTTCGAGCATCGCGTCTTTGGCAAACGGAGCGGGAACAAAAATGATGGAAGTGTCGGCGCCGGTAGCCTCAACAGCGTCTCTGACGGTATTAAAAACGGGGATACCCGCTACTTCCTGACCGGCCTTTCCGGGCGAAGTGCCACCCACAACCTGTGTTCCATACGCTTTCATCTTGGTAGCATGAAAGCTGCCATCACGTCCGGTAATTCCCTGAACGATAACTTTTGAATCTTTATGTAGTAAAATACTCATGGCTTAATCGTGTTTTTAATGTTGCTTACTCAGTTCTACTGCCTTATGACCGGCATCCGACATGCTGGTTCCCACGGCGAAGCGGGTGCCTTCGAGCAGTGCGCGTCCTTCGGCTTCGTTAGTTCCCGTGAGGCGAATCACGATAGGAATGTCGGTCTCAATGGTCTTGAAAGCTTCTATCAATCCCTTGGCCACGTCGTCACAACGTGTAATTCCGCCAAAGATATTGATGAGAACGGTGTTCACATGCTTATCGCTCAAAAGGAGTTTCATGGCTTCCACTATCTTCTCAGGGTTGGAACTACCGCCGATATCCAGGAAGTTGGCCGGCTCACCGCCGTATAATTTAATCATATCCATGGTAGCCATGGCCAGTCCGGCGCCGTTTACCATGCATCCGATGTTACCTCCTAAGTTCACATAGCTAAATCCTTTCTCCTTCGCGTCTTGCTCTTTGCGTTCTTCGGGCGTAGGTTCAAAAAGTTCTTTTACATCGGGATGACGGAAAAGCGCGTTATCATCAAACGTCATCTTGGCATCAATGGCCTTGAGCGTTCCGTCACCTAATTTAACAAGCGGGTTGATTTCTACGAGCGAAGCGTCTTTTTCAACAAACAAACGGTATAGATTTTGGAAAATCTTTGTGGCCTGCTTCACCTGCGCCATATCGTCGAAGAGTTTGAAAGCAGCCTGCCGTGCCATGAAGTCTGTCATGCCGAGAACAGGGTCGATGATGATTTTCTCAATCTTCTCGGGGGTTTCTCGGGCCACCTGTTCGATATCCATACCACCCGCACGGCTCAACATCATCATAGGGCACTTAGACTTTCGATCGACAAGAATGCTGACATAGTATTCTGCCGCGATATCTACGGCTTCACTCACCAGCACTCGGTCGACCGTGAATCCCTTGATATCCATACCTAAGATAGCCTCCGCGTGGCGACGAATCTCGTCTTCGCTGCCGCCAAGTTTCACGCCGCCGGCCTTGCCACGTCCACCCGTGTGAACCTGCGCTTTGACGACGGCTTTCTCTGTTCCCAACTCCCGGTAAGCAGCTACTGCCTCTTCTGCCGAACGACACAACGCGTGTCGGTCTACCGGGACTCCATAACTTGCAAAGAAAGACTTTGCCTGATATTCATGTACCTTCATAGTTATTAAATAATATATGTTTAGGAATTACTGCGGAAAATTACAAAATATTTTCCAAGGCAAGAAAGAAAATCCAATATTTTTCCATTTTTATGCGATATTATCTTAAATCCGGAAAGGCCAAACCGCCTGATGATACACGTAACAGAACCCTTGTTTTGTCGGTTTTTATTCACGTCCAAACAGTCAAAACCAAGTTCATACAAGTTTGAAATAACTTTACAAAAAGCTCAAAATGCTTGCGTTATTTCAAACTTATCCAACTTTGGTTGGAAATACGCGATTCTACGGCAACTTTACTATTTACCTAATACTCAACGAATTACGCAAACGCACTCCGTTGTTTGCCCAAAACGACCTGTCAAAAGCATAGCTTTTACAAACTCATTGTGGCCCTTTTGGCATGCGAAAGCAGTGCTTTTACAAGCTAAAAGCTATGCTTTCGCAAGGTAAAAGCATAGCTTTGACCTGCCCAAACATAAAAATCACGCCGGAAAAGGGCGTTTATGATCCCAAAACGACTAAAAAGGAGGGTACGTTCGCGCTATTTGAACGATTTTTTCGATCGCTTTTTCGGTAATCTTTTTATACAAAACGGCAAACTCTTTTATATCAAACGCCAAATGATTTGATACAAAACGATAAACATTTTGATACAAAACGCCAAATGATTTGATAAAAGAAAAGCCATGCTCCATCTGTTTCCAGACGAAGCATGGCCTCTTATCTTTGCGGAAGAACTATATTATTCTTCGCTGAAATCTTCTTTACCTACGCCGCATACGGGGCATACGAAGTCTTCGGGCAGGTCTTCGAACGCTGTACCCGGTGCTATACCGTTATCCGGATCGCCTACTTCTGGGTCATAAACCCAACCACATGTATCGCATACATACTTAGTCATAATGTCTTTGTATTTAATGTTTGATTATATTTGTTAATTAACTCGCCTGCAAATATAACGCAATGGTTTGGAATAACAAAATAAATAAGATGTTTTTTAACATCAAATTGATTTCCATCATTTCAACTTCCAATATCCCGTTTTGTTGCTGCCCACCCGTGTGAGCAGTCCAATGGATTTCAACAACATGACGTGTTTCCTGACCATACGGTCTGAAATGCCCAATCGTTGGGCCAACAGAAGGTTCGTTGTCCGCGGATTTTCCTTGATCAAAGTATAGATATGCCACGTTGTTTCCGACAGATTTGGAAAGGCTTTCAGCCATTTATTAGGAACTTTATTAGGAACTTTATTAGGAACTTTGTCAACTTCTACGACAAGCTCTCTATCCTGATGTTCCTCCAAAGTCTCACGGATTTTATCCAACATGAAGTCGATGAACAGGCCGCTGTCGACTTGCGCGTCGCTCATCGCTATCGCGTCATAATATGCTTGCTGGTGATGATAGACAACATTCTCTATCGGTAGATGGGCAAAAAGGGGATGAATCTTTCCTAAAATCAACGACTGCCACAAACGTCCCATACGTCCATTCCCATCACTGAACGGATGAATAAACTCAAACTCATAATGAAAGACGCAACTACGAACCAACAAATGGTCGTCAGACAACCGCAACCATTTAAGAAGTTCATCAATAAGAAAAGGTACACGCTCGGCCGGAGGGGCCATGTGGATAAGCTGTCGGCCGGCAAACACGCCCACCCCACCCTTTCTGAACATCCCCGCATCGTCCACCAAAGCCTCCATCATCATGCGGTGAGCCCGTAACAAATCGGCAACAGCGAAAGGATTAAAGCTGTCATAGGCCTCATACACCTTTATGGCGTTCTTCACTTCTGTCACATCTTTCAAAGGACCGACCACATTCCTGCCGTTCAGAAGCGTGGCAACCTCGGCTTCTGTCAAACGATTGCCCTCTATGGCCAGCGAACTACATATCGTACGAATACGGTTTTCCTTACGAAGGCGTAATGCGTCTGCCTGCTCCATCCTTATCGCATAACGTTCTATCAGCGCTGAAATATCAGCAATCAGATTAATGGCTTTGGCAGAAACCGTAAATGGAGGTATATAGTTACTCATGTTCTGATATGACTTCTTCGTCCTGCAAATATACGATTTTAAATCTATACTTGCTCCGTCCTTTTTCAAAAGCTGTCTTTTAGCGCTCAAAAGGAGTTGCTATTACACTTTCAAAGCACGGTTTTTGAAAACAAAAAAATCCGTCTTATCACATTATTTATTTGGTCATGTCGTGGTTTTCGACTAACTTTGCAACATTGAGTTTAATACATAATTATAATAATTAAACATGATTCTTTTCTTTAGAACTCCTTCCCAAACCGTGATTGCGACAGAGATTAACCATCAACCCAATCAGGATGAGATTAACAAACTGTGTTGGCTCTATGGCGATGCCACGCCCGAAGAAGCCCAAACGTTGAATGGATACTTCGTCGGCCCACGCCGTGAAATGATTACTCCTTGGAGTACGAATGCCGTTGAGATTACTCAGAACATGAGTCTTGACGGCATTTTGCGTATAGAAGAGTACTTCCCCGTGGAGTCGGAACAAGCTACCCACGACCCCATGTTGCAACGTATGTATAACGGTCTGGACCAAAACATCTTTACCATTGACCACCGGCCGGAGCCCATTAAGTACGTGGACGACCTGGAAAAGTACAACGAGGAGGAAGGATTGGCACTCAGCGAGGACGAAATGGCCTATCTGCACACGCTGGAGAAGGAAAACGGACGACCGCTGACCGATTCCGAAATCTTCGGTTTTGCGCAAATCAACTCGGAACACTGTCGCCACAAGATATTCGGAGGACAATTCGTCATCGACGGAGAGGAAAAAGAGTCATCGCTTTTCAGCCTTATCAAGAAGACCACACAGGAGAATCCGAACAAGGTAATGTCGGCTTATAAAGACAATGTGGCCTTCTCCGAAGGACCGGTTGTGGAGCAGTTCGCGCCCGCCGATCAAAGTACGAGCGACTATTTCCGGGTGGAAGACATCGAAAGTGTCATCTCGTTGAAGGCCGAAACGCATAATTTCCCGACGACGGTAGAGCCTTTCAACGGCGCCGCAACGGGCACCGGAGGCGAAATCCGCGACCGTATGGGCGGCGGTGTAGGCTCATGGCCCATCGCCGGAACAGCTTGTTACATGACGGCTTATCCACGATTGAAAGACGACAACGGACAGACCGACGCCGATCGTACATGGGAAGAGCTTATCCCCGTGCGCAAGTGGCTCTATCAGACGCCCGAACAGATACTTATCAAAGCGTCTAATGGCGCCAGTGACTTCGGCAACAAGTTTGGCCAACCGCTCATCACGGGTAGCGTACTGACCTTTGAATACGAAACAACGACCGACGACGTGAACCCCAACGGGGCAGGACAGATTTATGGTTACGACAAGGTAATCATGCTGGCAGGTGGCGTGGGCTACGGCAAGAAGCGCGACTGTCTGAAGAAAGAACCGCAACCGGGCAACAAGGTAGTTGTCGTGGGTGGTGATAACTATCGTATCGGACTGGGCGGAGGCTCTGTTAGTTCGGTAGACACGGGTCGTTACAGCAATGGTATCGAACTCAATGCCATTCAGCGTGCCAATCCCGAAATGCAGAAGCGTGCCTATAATCTGGTGCGTGCGCTCGTTGAGGAAGACAATAACCCCGTGGTCAGCATTCACGACCATGGTTCGGCTGGCCATCTAAACTGTTTGAGCGAGTTGGTTGAGGACTGTGGCGGTCGCATTGACATGCCCCAACTCCCGATTGGTGACCCGACGCTGAGCGCAAAAGAAGTGATTGCCAACGAATCGCAGGAACGCATGGGCTTGCTCATCGACGAGAAGCATATCGAACACGTGCGCAAGATTGCCGAACGCGAACGTGCGCCGATGTATGTGGTAGGCGAAACGACGGGCGACGCGCACTTCAGCTTTGCCCAAAGCGATGGTGTCAAGCCGTTCGATCTTGATGTCAAGCAGATGTTTGGCCACACACCGAAGACCGTTATGGTAGATGAAACGGTCACACGTACCTACGCCGATGTACAGACAGATGATAAGAAAATCGACGAATATTTAAATAAGGTGCTCCAATTAGAGGCTGTTGCCTGCAAGGATTGGCTGACCAACAAGGTCGACCGCTCCGTTACGGGCAAGATAGCACGCCAGCAATGCCAGGGCGAGATACAGCTCCCGTTGAGCGATTGTGGCGTCGTAGCCCTCGACTATCGTGGCCGCAAGGGTATCGCCACGGCACTTGGACACGCTCCGCAGGCCGGATTGGCCGACCCGAAAGCCGGCAGCGTGCTCTCGGTTGCCGAAGCACTGACCAACATCGTGTGGGCACCGATGGCCGATAAGGAAACTCCGCTCAACGCGGTGAGCCTCAGTGCCAACTGGATGTGGCCCTGCCGCAGCCAGAAAGGTGAGGACGCACGCCTCTACGAGGGTGTTCAGGCATTGAGCGACTTCTGCTGTGCCATCCATGTCAACGTACCAACAGGCAAGGATTCGCTCTCGCTTTCGCAGCAATACCCCGATGGCAGCAAGATTATCGCGCCGGGAACGGTTATCGTCAGTGCCGGCGGAGAGGTCAGCGACGTACGAAAAGTGGTGAGCCCGGTGCTTGTCAACGACAAGAATACAAGCCTTTATCATATTGATTTCAGTTTCGACGAGCAGCGATTGGGCGGCAGTGCCTTTGCTCAAAGTCTGGGTAAGATTGGTAGCGACGTGCCTACGGTACAGAATCCGGAGTATTTTGTCGACTGCTTCAACGCCATTCAGGAGCTTATCGAGCGTGGATGGATTATGGCTGGCCATGATATCAGTGCGGGCGGTTTGATAACCACCTTGCTCGAAATGACCTTTGCCAACACCGAAGGTGGTCTGCATGTCAACCTGCACGACCTGGCAGGCAACGATATGGTGAAAATGCTGTTTGCGGAGAACCCCGGTGTGGTGATCCAAGTGAGCGACGCGCACAAGAACGAGTTGAAAGAATTCCTCGACGATGCAGGTATCGGCTTCGCCAAGATTGCCTATCCTACGCCCGACAGCCGAAAAATTGTCGTGAAGAACGATGCTTACGAGCACACATTCGATATCGACAGCCTGCGCGACACGTGGTACAAGACCAGCTATTTGCTGGATCGCGACCAGAGTTTCAATGGTATGGCCAAGCAACGATTCGACAATTACAAGAAGCAACCGGTAGAAATGAAGTTCAACAACGACTTCAAAGGCACGCTCGAAAGCTATGGTCTCAACGCCGACAGATGGAAAACATCAACGGCCGACACTCAACAGCCGGCCCCCAAAGCAGCTATTATTCGTGAAAAGGGTACCAATGGCGAGCGCGAAATGGCCTATTCGCTCTATCTGGCCGGCTTTGACGTAAAGGACGTGACGATGACCGACCTCATCAGCGGTCGCGAAACACTGGAAGAAGTCAACCTGATTGTCTTCTGCGGAGGTTTCTCTAACTCTGACGTTTTGGGCTCAGCCAAAGGTTGGGCGGGAGCTTTCCTCTACAATCCGAAGGCAAAAGAGGCGCTCGACAAGTTCTACGCACGTGAGGATACGCTGTCATTGGGTATCTGCAACGGCTGTCAGCTGATGGTAGAGCTCAATCTTCTCAACCCCGAACACGAACATCGCAGCCGTCTTCTGCACAATACGTCGAAGAAATTTGAAAGCGTTTTCCTCTCGCTTAACATTCCACAGAACGACAGCGTGATGTTCCGTAGCCTCAGCGGCAGCAAACTGGGTATTTGGGTGGCCCACGGTGAAGGCCGATTCAGCCTGCCCGAAGCCGAAGATAGGTACAATGTCATTGCCAAATACAACTATGCCGAATATCCCGCAAACCCCAACGGCAGCGATTACAACGTGGCCGGTATCTGCTCGAAGGACGGCCGTCATCTGGCCATGATGCCCCACTTGGAGCGTGCGATCTTCCCTTGGCAGAACGCTTGGTACCCTGCCGACCGACGCAATGATGAGGTAACACCTTGGATTGAGGCCTTCGTCAATGCCCGTAAGTGGATAGAAGAGAAGACAAAAGCATAGAAAAGCAAGAAAAAAAGAAGCTAAATTTGAACCATAAATAATGTATCTCACATTATTCAAAACATTCTTTAAGATTGGCATAGTCACCTTTGGCGGTGGCTATGCCATGATTCCCATGATCAAGGCCGATGTTGTTGACAAATACAAATGGATTAACGAGGAGGAATTTCTCGACCTTTTGGCAATTGCCCAAAGCTGCCCGGGCGTGTTTGCCATCAACATCAGCATTTTTATAGGCTACAAACTACGCCGACTGAAGGGCGCGATCTGTACGGCATTCGGTACAGCCCTCCCCTCTTTCCTTATCATTCTGGCCATCGCCATGTTCTTCCATGCCTTTCAGGAGAACAAAACCGTGGCTGCCATGTTTGCCGGTATACGCCCGGCCGTGGTCGCATTGATTGCCGTTCCTACGTTTGAACTGGCCAAGAATGCCAAAATCGGCCTGTCCAATTGCTGGATTCCCATTGGCGGAGCACTGCTGATATGGCTTTTGGGTGTCAATCCGATTTATGTAATCATAGCCGCCGGACTGGGAGGTTACATCTACGGACAATTCTTAAAGACCACGGAGTGAAACGCTTATGATATTCCTATACTTATTTCTGACGTTTTTCGAAATCGGACTTTTCGGTTTTGGTGGTGGCTATGCCATGATATCGCTCATTCAGGGACAAGTGGTCAGTCGCTGGCACTGGCTTTCGATGGGCGAATTTACCAACGTCATCGCCATCAGTCAGATGACACCGGGCCCCGTGGGTATCAATTCGGCCACCTACTGTGGCTATATGGCCGTGAAAAATGCCGGCTTCGACGCGCCCATGGCTATCCTTGGATCGGCCACAGCCACGTTCGCGCTGGTGTTGCCGTCATTCATTCTCATGCTGCTTATCAGTAAAATGCTGATGAAATACATGCATACACAACTCGTAGAGGATGTGTTTTCGGGCCTGCGTCCTGCCGTTGTAGGACTTCTTGGGGCCACCGCACTGCTGCTGATGACCGCCGAAAACTTCTCTACTCCCGATAACCCATGGCATTTCTACATCAGTATTGCCCTCTTCGTGGCCACTTTTGTGGGCACCAAATACCTAAAAATCAATCCTATCGCCATGATAGGCTATGCCGCTTTTGCGGGTCTCTTGTTACTATATTAATTAATCGGGCTGATCAGATTTGCCTGACCAGCCCGATTAATTGCTATTCCGACCACTCCAATATCAAAGTTTGGCGGGGCGACAGCGGCACATTGGCCGATAAATCGACCGGCTGTCCCGTCATCACATCGGTAGCCTGAACATGCTTGCCGATGATTTCCGCATAACGTTGAACATCGAGTTGGGCATTACGGCGTAACCCATTGAGCACCGTCATCACCGTTTTTCGACCATACCGGCGTGCAATGACGTAAACACCTTTGTGAGGTATGAACTGCGTTTGCGTGCCACGGCTGATCACCTCGTTGCTCTGACGCCAGTGGAGCAGTCGGCTTAGCCAGTTGAACATGGCATTTTCTTCGGCCGTACGGCCCTCTGGCGTGAACGCGTTGCGCTTATCGCCGGGAAAACCACCCGGGAAATCCTTGCGAACATTACCATCGGTCACGGCCTTGGTGCCATTCATAAGCACCTCTGTACCATAATAAAGTTGCGGAATGCGATTAATGGTAAGCAACAAAGCCAATGCCTGCTTCAGTGCCAACGTGTCCCGACCCTCGCCCAAGAAGCGATCTGTGTCGTGATTCTCAATGAAAGCCATCACGCTCGATGGATTCTCATAGAGATAATCATAGCACAAGCTGTTGTAAATGCGGTTCAGTCCCTGCCACCAACCATCGGTTTCCTCGGTCTTTGCCTGACTTAATTTGTCGAAAAAACTGAAGTCCATCACCGTCTTGAGATAACTGTTGATGGTCGAAAGCTTTGAATCCTTCTGCCAAGCAGCCGTATAAGCCGGCTCTGTGACCCACGTTTCGCCCACCGTATTGAAGTTCGGATATTCCTCATCCAGCCTTTCCATCCACTGCGCCATGGCCTTGCGGTCGGCATACGGATAAGTATCCATGCGTATTCCGTCGATTCCGACGGTCTCAATCCACCACTCGCTGTTCTGAATCAAGTAAGTAATGACATGCGGATTGCGCTGATTGAGGTCGGGCATGGTAGGAACAAACCAGCCATCCACGGTCTCACGCATGTCCGCTTTCGACGCGTAGGGGTCCAATACGGGCGTCAACTTATAGGAAGTTTGCAGATACCGGTCGTTCACCTTGGCCCGCTGACCCTCCTTTTGGCCGGTCTGCGCCTCATGAAGCCACTCCGGCGTGTTGAACCAGTCCCTTGTCGGCATATCCTTTACCCATGGATGTTCGAAGCCGCAGTGGTTAAAAATCATATCCATAACCACTTTCAGTCCCTTCCGATGGGCCTCATCAATCAGTTGTCGATAGGCTTCATTGCTACCAAAGCGTGGATCTACCTTATAATAATCTGTCGTAGCATAGCCATGATAAGTACTTGTATTGCCTTCATCGGGCGAGTTATTCTCGAGCACAGGCGTAAACCACAATGCCGTAACGCCCAGTTCTTTAAGATAATCCAAGCGCTCGCGAATGCCTTCAAGGTCGCCGCCGTGCCGCAGACTGGGCTGTGTACGGTCTTCCTTGTAGGCATTGAGGCCTTTCACCTGTGCCGGATGGTTCTTTCCTTGCGCAAAACGGTCGGGCATGAGCATGTAGAGTACATCGGCATTGGTGAATCCCATGCGCTTATCGCCGGCCATCTCACGCTCTTTGATCGGATATTTCACCTTTTTGCCATCGAACTTCAACGTCATCTCTCCGGGCCGGGCACCCTCCAAATTCAGGTAAACCAGCAGGTAATTGGGCGAATCGAGCCGCACGAGCGAGTCGATACGTGCCCCCGGATAGTCTACCGTGACATGGGCATTGCGGATGTTCTTCCCGTAAACCATTAGTTGCAGGCTCGGATTCTTCATGCCGGCAAACCAGTTGGCCGGCTCTATTCGGTCAATCTTCGGGGCCGCTTCCATCGTCACAGCACCCAGAAGAAAACTCAATAAGGCAAATATCTTTTTCATTTCATGTAGTTTTTAGTTGTGCAGAATCAATGCCGATTGGGGCGCTACGGTCACCGTGCCGCCCTGTTGGCTACCCATTCCCTCCTCACGGATGACCCCATTGCGGCAAACAACAGTGTATTCGCCTGCCGGAATGTCCACCGTGCGACTTTCACGACTGCCGTTGAGCAACACGACGATACGCTTCCAAGGCTCACCGGGATAGTCTGTGAGCATGAAACCCACCAAGCAATCCTGTGTGGGAAGGAACGAAAGACGCGCCCTGACGTCAGCTGCCGAGCCACTGCCAAAGGCCGGATGGTTCTTGCGAAGACGAATCAGGCGGCTGTAGTAGTCGAACACCTGCGGGTAACGCTTAAGGTTGTTCCAGTCAAGACGATTGATACTGTCGGGCGAATTATAAGAGTTGTGCACGCCTTTCTTATCGCGCAACATCTCTTCACCTGAAAGAATGAAGGGCACACCCTGCGAAGTGAAGACGGCAGTTTGGGCCAACAAGTCGAGCCGAATAAGTTCTTCGTCGCTGATACCGGGCATTTCGGCACGCAGGCGGTCAACCAGACACATATCGTCGTGACAACTGACGTAGCTAATATGTTGAACAGGCTCAGCCGCCCAGGCCTTCTTGTCGTAGTTCACCTTACTCATATCAACCTCGGGATGGGCAATTCCGCCCACGATACCAAACTTCAGACTCTCTTCCTCGCCTGCGATACCGGCCAGAAAAGCCCCCTTCGTATCATCCGAAAATGGTCCACGAAGCGCGTCACGGATGTTATCGCTGAAGGCCGCGATGCCCGGTAGCTGCGCCATGTGGCCCTTCATGGCCAGTTTCTCTTGTGGATAAACGCAGCTGCCGGCACTCCATCCCTCACCATATATAAATAGGTGGGGATCTATTTTGCTGACTTCGGCACGAATGGCGTTCATCGTCTCAATGTCGTGCACGCCCATCAGGTCGAACCGGAAGCCATCGATATGGTATTCGTTGACCCAGTATTTCACGCTTTCAATCATGAATTGGCGCATCAACGGTCGTTCCGAAGCGGTCTCATTGCCGCAGCCCGAGCCGTTGCCGGGCTGTCCATCCTTGGCGTAACGATAGAAATAACCGGGATAAGTGCGCTCGAAATTGCTGCCGGCAATATCAAACGTATGGTTATACACTACATCGAGAAAGACACGGATGCCAGCTTTATGCAGGGCCATCACCATCTGCTTGAATTCCTTGACGCGTGTGGCCGGATCGTAAGGATTGGTCGAATAGCTGCCTTCGGGCACATTGTAGTTCAACGGATCATAGCCCCAGTTGTATTGTGGCTGGTCGAGTTTAGTTTCATCCACCGACGCGTAGTCGAACGAAGGCAAGATATGAACGGCTGTTATGCCGAGTTTTTTCAGATGTTCGATGGCCCGTGGCTCCGTAAGAGCCAGAAATTTACCCTTATTCGTTATGCCCGAAGACGCGTCGATAGAGAAATCACGATGATGAAGTTCGTAAATAACGAGGTCGTGAACCGACTTGCTCACTGGTCGCTTATCGTTTTCCCAGCCTGCGGGCTGCGTTGTGGACCAGTCGATGATAGCTCCTCGCCTGCCGTTGACACCTACTGCCTTGGCAAAAAGCCCCGGTGTCTCGCCCTTTCCTATATCAAACGTATAGAATCGGCCTTTCAGATTGCCCCGAACGGTGGTCGACCAGAGATCACGACCAATCTTTTTCATCCCGACCACACGCAAGGGAGCCCCTTGAAGTCCGTCGGCATAGATGCGGACAACCGGCTTCCGTGGCGCATTAAGTTTGAAAATGGTTTGCGAGGGGGTGTAAGTAAGTTCCTTAAAATCAAACTGCAGATTTGTGGAAGCTGCATAGAGGGGTGTCGTTTGTGTCATCAGCGTTGCGGAAAACACGGCTAATAAAGACTTCTTTAGATTCATTATGCTTTAGATTTTAGACACTTCGTCCTTTCTCCACCCAAGCGGAGAAAGGACGAAGATTTATTATTTAGCTATCAAAGAGATGGCAAAACCGCCACCCGGAGCCTCCGTCAGTTTCAGCACATCGCCCTTCTTAACCATCCGTTTGGTTATGGTATAGGCCTTGGGATTGTCCTTATAGTGCGCGTCCTTGGCATCGGCATAAATCGTACACTCATATTTCCGGCCCTTATCGAGGAAGTCGAGCCTAACGATACTCTTGTGACCATTCTCGTCGCACTTACCTCCGACAAACCAGTTGTTGGTTCCTTTAGCCTTGCGCGCTACCGTAATGTAATCTGCCGGTTCGGCCTCCAAGTATCTGCTATCATCCCAATCGCAGGCCACATCCTTGATAAACTGGAACGCGTCGTTGAACTTCGCGTAGTTCTCGGGCAAGTCGGCTACCATCTGAAGGGGGCTATACATCGTCACATAGAGGGCCAACTGCCCCACCAACGTCGTGCGAACCCACGATTTGTTGTCGCTCCAAGTGCTTAATTGAGTCTCCAGAATACCCGGTGTATAGTCCATCGGGCCACCCTGAAGACGCGTAAAAGGCAAGATAACCGTATGATCGGGGCGACTACCGCCGAACGCTTCGTACTCCGTTCCACGTGCGCTCTCGTTTCCTACCAAGTTAGGATAGGTGCGACAAAGGCCTGTCGGGCGCACGGCCTCATGCGCGTTAACCATGATACGGTGCTTGGCAGCCTCCTTCACCACATAAAGATAGTGCTCGTTCATAGACTGTGAGAAGTGATGGTCGCCCCGTGGGATGATGTCACCCACGTAACCGCCTTTCACGGCGTCGTAACCATACTGATTCATCAGCTTAAACGCGTTCTCCAAGTGGCGTTCGTAGTTGCCCACACTGGAACTTGTCTCGTGGTGCATCATGAGTTTCACGCCCTTGGAGTAGGCATATTCGTTGAGATATTTCAAGTCGAAATCAGGATAAGGCGTAACAAAGTCGAATACATCACGTTTCCAATGGTTGGCCCAGTCTTCCCAACCAACGTTCCATCCCTCCACCAACACTTGGTCGATACCATTGGCGGCTGCGAAATCGATATACTTCTTCACGTTGGCCGTAGTCGCTCCATGACGTCCGTTGGGCTTTGCCTTCGTCCAATCGACGCGATCCAGCTTGACCGAAGGATATTCATCGGTGTAATTCCATGAGCTTTTGCCGACAATCATTTCCCACCATACCCCGCAATACTTGGTAGGATGAATCCAGCCGGTATCCTCTATCTTGCAGGGTTCGTTGAGATTCAGGATGAGATTCGACGACAACATATCGCGCGCGTCGTCACTTACAATCACCGTGCGCCACGGCGTCTGACACGGCGTCTGCATGCAACCTTTCAGTCCGGTGGCATCGGGCGTGAGCCAACTTTCGAAAACGAAATTCTTGTCGTCCAGATTCAAGTGCATCGTAGCGTAGTCAATACACGCCGCCTCATGAATATTGATATAGAGTCCGTCGGCGGTTTTCATCTGCAAAGCCGTCTGCACACCTGTCGGAGAGAAGACTGCCACTGACGAGTTGCTCCAGTTGACCGCGTCATGGAAGCGTCCGCGGATTTCAGAGAGTTTGCTTTCCTGCGTCTCCTGCTCCTGTGTGTCATAGTCGCCGGGCAGCCACCACGCCGTATGATCGCCCGCCATGGCAAACTGCGTGTGCTCTTCCTTGATGAGGAAGTAGTTCAACGCCTCCTGCTGGGGGAACTCATAGCGCAGTCCCATGCCATCGTCGTAGACCCGGAAGCGAATGATGATATTGCGATGGGTAGCCGGTTGGTTAAGATCTACCTCCAATTCATTGTACTGATTGCGTATGGTGGCCGTCTCACCCCACACGGGTTTCCACGTTTCATCGAAGGCCGACGTCTTCGTGTCGGTAATCTTGAAACCGTCCATCAGGTCGGTTTCCTTCATTTCGCGTGACGCGTGCCTGTCCTTAGCCAGTTCCAAACCCAGTCGGCTGGGCTTGATGACGCTCTTGTCCTTAAACGTCAACTCGTAGGTAGGCACGCCATTGCCTGTCAAAGAGAACGTCAGTTTAACCTTACCATTGGGCGACGTCACCGTCTGAGCGGCTACCAGCAGAGGCAACAGCATCATGGCCAGAAAAGATTTGATTCGGTTCATGATTTAAAAGTAATGTGATGATTTCGTTAAAACATAGTTTTCCCGCCCGTAAAAGCACGGGCAGGAAACCAATAGGGATTATCGTCCGCTTTCGGCGACAAGCTCTGTGATATTCTCACGGAAACTTTCGTTGGCCATGAGGTCTTCTATCGTCATGTGCATGCGGTACCGCCAATAGTGCTTAGGATTGGCCGGAATGTTGATTCGTTCGGCATTGGGATCTTCCAAGCGCAGGCGTTCGTCGACAGCCAGCCAGTCCTGAATAGACAGCACGCAGAGCATGGAAGGCGAAAACAGCTGACGACTCACGATATCGCGGGCCAACCAGCCCGGCAACGGATGGGGAGCGCCACCCGAACGGTGAAGCATGGTGTTGTAATAGGCCTGCGTGCGGTCGTAATCCTCGTCCCACCACTGCCGCAACGTGGGCATATCGTGGCTTGATATGGTGCAGACAGACCGATAGGGATTGGTTTCGAGATAGCCGAAACGCACCTTCGGATTCTTCGGCATGCTCTGCAATTCGAGGCTCAGAATCTTGAGTTCGTTCATCACCCATGCCACACAATCGGGCACCATGCCCAGATCTTCGGCGCAAACGAGCATACGCGTGGCCTGAACGAGCTTCGGCAACTTCTTCATAGCCTCACGATACCAGAAGTGGTTGTTGCGACGATAGAAGTAATCATTGTACAAGCGGTTGAAAGTAGCCTTGTCGCTGTCGTACAAAGCCTCGTAGGTGAAGTCGAACTGAGCGCTGATGCGCGGGTGGAAAAGGTTGGCATCCTTGCGGTCGCGCACGAAAAGCACGTTACTGATGAGGGCATAGAGGCCGTCGCGAAGCCAGCATTCGCGCTCATCGGTGACGTCGGCAAAGGCCGCTTCCACCTTTTTCTGCGTGTCATATTCGGGCTTCATGGCCCAAATATCGTCGTGCAGGTGTTGCAGATACGTATCTTTCACGCGCTGAGCGTTCTCACGGAACACGCGGTCTATAATCCAATCGGCGATAAACGGCGTGGTGAAATGCTCTTCCTGAAAGCGCAAACCATAGGCTTCTATCTCCTCGCGCGTCATGCCAAGGGCCGGCGAGAACTGGCCCAAAAGGCCATGAACGGCATTGACAGGTATCTCCCAAATACGGAAGAAGCCCAATACGTGGTCAATGCGGTAGGCATCGAAGAACTTCCGCATGTTCTGGAAGCGACGCACCCACCACGCGCAGTCGTCCTTCAACATCTCCTCCCAGTTGTAAGTTGGGAAGCCCCAGTTCTGCCCATTGACAGAGAAATCATCGGGAGGAGCCCCCGCCTGTCCGTTCAGATTGAAGTACTTAGGTTCCATCCACACGTCGCAACCGTAGCGATTGACCCCAATCGGGATGTCGCCTTTTAAGATAACACCCTTCTTGCGGGCATATTCGTGGGCGGCCTCCATCTGCGAATTGAGGATAAATTGCACGAAATAATAAAACTCTACCTGCTTATAAGCCTTTCTGGTTGTAGCCGACAGGGCCGCACGACCGGCCTCATCCCACGTCTGATGATCGGGCCAACGGCTGAAATCGGCCGTTCCGTAAGTGTCGCGCAAATAGCAATACTGGGCGTATGGCACGAGCCACTGCTGTGTTTCCTTAAAAAAAGCCTTGTACTCGGCCGAACTCAGCATAGCCTTACCTTCCTGAGCATAGAGTTCTTTCAGATAGTCGAGCTTGGCCCGGTTCACCTGTTCGTAGTCGATTTGCTTCAGGGCATTGAGCTGTTGACGCAAGGCTTCAAAGTCGTTGCGCTTCTTGGCGTCTTTCAGCGCGGGCAACCCGCTGAGATCGGCATACTGCGGATGCAGGGCGAAGATACTGATGCAGCTGTAAGGGTAGGAATCTGTCCAAGTATGAGTGGTAGTGGTATCATTGATGGGCAGCACTTGCAGTACCCGCTGACGGGTTAATGCCACCCAGTCGATCATCTTTCTGAGGTCGCCGAAGTCGCCCACGCCAAAGCTGGTCTTGGTCCGCAGCGAGAACAGAGGCACCAATGTACCGGCCAACTTGCGGTTCCAAATCTCAAAGAAAGCCTGTTCCAACTCGTAGACAACAGCCTCGCCATCTTTCAGGTCGAGCACTTCAACGGTACGGTTAAGCCCTGTTTCCCACATCGGATCAGACGAATCATCGCTGCCGAGGGCTACAAACTTAAATTCAAAAACATGGTCTTCAAATGAATCGGCATTGAGATCGACAATCCACTCATTGAAATTGTGCTCATACATGGGCACGGCCTTGGCGACATTCCACGCACCCAGTGCATCGCTCGCGCCACACATGACCAGCCGCTCATCTCCTCGCAGCTGCGGAGCCCGCACCACGAAGCGCACGGTCTTGGCAAAAGCCGTTGGATTGACCACCACGGTCTTGCGCGGATTGACACACTCCATGAAAGCCGAACTATACAGGTAGGAGTCTTCAGGCACGTCGATCCACTTATCAAAGATCTGATACGTGTCGGCTTTAATCAGGTTCAGATTGAGCGTGTGACACTCGGTAGACCACTCGTGGCGACGTTCGCTGCCCTCGCAGTCCACACTATAGAAATAGGTAAGGACTCTGGCGAGATTGTCTTTCTTGAGATTCATCTCGTAAGTCCACTGAAGACCGTCGACCGTAGCCATGCGATATTGCGCAACGCGTTCGTTTCCGGCCTTGTCGGTCTCAATACAATTCAGCAACAGTTCTTCACCGAAGACCGTCTGATAGTCAATATTGAAATATAAGTTCATAGCGAATGGTTAGTAAATATGCTCCAAAATTAACAATAATCCATGGTCTCCGCTTTCACGGAGAATGGTATTTATTGAAAAAGAAATGCAATCGTTTGCATGGAGAAATATGTATTTTAAAAAACTAAAGAAAAGAGATGATTTGGGGAACGCGGTATGATTGTTTTCTAAAAGCATAACTATTAGCGTGTAAAAGCTATGCTTTGAGCGTGTAAAAGGGCTGCTTTTAGCGTGTAAAAGCTATGCTTTGAGGAGATAAAAGCAGCCCTTTTGCAACGCGTTCGTTATCAAATTGATTATCAATTACTTACAAAGCCGAAAATCAGAGTATAATCTTCGGAATCGCAAAATTCTATTTCTCCTTGATAATCGACACGCACAAGGCACCGATACCCAACAGCACACCGGCAATAAGCATCATATTGGACTGGTTGGAACCTACCAAAGTAAGAATCACACCGCCCAAGAGAGCCGCTACAATCTGCGGCACGCAGATGGTACCGTTGAACAATCCGAGGTAAGCTCCCATGTGGCCGTAGCCCTGCAAGGCATTGGTGACAAAGGTGAAAGGCATGGCCAGCATGGCGGCCCACGCACAGCCGATGAGCAAGAAAGCCACGAACTGGCCATACTGGTTAGGAATGAACGGAACGAGCATAAAACCGATACCTCCCAATACGAGGCTTAAGGCGTACGCAAACTTGCGGTTCTTGAACTGCGGCAGTACCATAGCCCAGATTACGCTGCCCATGGCCTGCACGGCATAGAGGATTCCCACCCAGTTGCCGGCCACCTGATAGGCTTCGGTCGACGTAGCGTTCGGGTCGAGCATATCTACATTCCAGCACGTATCGGCAATGGCTCCGTTGGTATAAGTCCACATATACATCATCGAAGCCCAGCAGAAGAACTGTACCAGACCTACCTGCCAGAACGTCTTGGGGGCATTCTTCAGCAGCGTTATCCAGCCGCCGCTGCCGGCGTCCTTGGCATTCACCTCCGCGCTCTCGCCGTTATAAAGGGCGTATTCTTGCGGATTCCACTCCTTTACCTTCAAGGTGGTGTAGATAACACAGAAGATCAGAATGGCCGCACCTATATAAAACGACCAGATAACGGAGTCGGGAACAATGCCCGGAGCGGCCGTATTGGCAATGCCTAAGGCCGTAAAGAGGAAGGGAAAGACAAAACCCACTACGCTGCCCGAGTTGCAAAGGAAGCTCTGAATACTGTAGGCCAGTCCTTTCTGCTTCTCGTTTACCATGTCGCCCACCAGCATTTTGAAGGGTTGCATGGCCATGTTGATACTCGTATCGAGGAACATCAGCGACATAAGACCAAAAATCATGGCGCCCGAAAGAGTGAGTCCCAGCGAACCGGCGTTGGGCAACAGACACATCACCAGCACCGCCAAAGAGGCTCCTATAAATAAATAAGGTACGCGACGACCGAACCGACACCACGTTTTGTCGGACAACGTGCCGACGATTGGCTGAACCAGGATCCCCATCAGCGGTGGAAGAATCCAGAAATAACTCAGGTTGTGCGGGTCGGCACCTAACGTAGCGAAGATTCTTGAGATGTTGGCGCTCTGCAGCGCGTAAGCAATCTGTACGCCAAAGAATCCAAAACTCAGATTCCATAGGCCCCAGAAATTCATGTCCGGTTTTTGTTTCATTTTCGTAATATATTGTTTTGGTTATTCAGCATTTAGGTTTTGGCCACATCATTCAGCTGTGGTGAGCGGAGTATCGAGCAACGTTTAGTGCGTCGTGCCGCGGATAATCAGTCGGGTTCTCACGATTCTCTTCTCCACTTTATCCATGGGAATAGAGCCTTCGACCTGTCCTATCAAGATATTGGCAGCCTCTTCGCCCACCCTTTTGCCCCGTTGCTCGACGGTGGTGAGCATGGGATCGCAGGCTATGGCGCGTTCGCCATTGGTAAATCCGCAGATACTCACATCCTCGGGAACCCGAAATCCAAGATTCTTTACAGAGTAGAGAATACCGATGGCCGTATCGTCGTTGACGGCAAAGAAGGCATCAGGGGGCGGATCTAAGGCAAGCATGTCGGGCGTAATGGCCTCGGCGGCAGCACGGTTGTCGCAATATCGAATCAGGCTATCATCGGGTTCGATTCCGTTCTTGAGCAAAGCGTCGCGGTAACCGTTATACCGATTCTTCGAAATTTCAAGCTTCATCGATGTGCCATAGAACGCGATGTGCCGGCAACCGGTGCCAATCAAGTGGTTGACGGCAGTGTAAGCTCCCAGATAATCATCCACGACGACGCGGCAGGCATTCAGTCCTGTGCAGATACGATCATAGAAAACGAGGGGCAATCCATGCTCCATCAATTTGGTGAAATGGTCGTATTTCTGCGTGTCCTTGGCCTGCGACACAATGACTCCACACACCTTATTTTCATAAAACGACTGACAAATGGCCGCTTCGCGTTCATATTTCTCATTACTTTGCGCCACGAGAATGCGATAACCACGTACGGAGGCTTCTTCCTCGATGCCACTAAGGATAGAAGAAAAATAGTAATGATTCAACTGTGGAATAATAACCCCAATCAGTTTTTGAGGCTTAACCCGGCTGTTGCGCAAATTCTCGGCTATCACATTGGGATAAAAATTATGCTCACGGGCATAGTCCTGAATCATTTTTCTGCGCTCTTGGCTGATACGCGGACTATCTTTCAGGGCACGAGATACCGTTGACACGGAGACACCAAGTTCGCGTGCGATATCCTTCATCGTTATAGGCGTAGTTTCATTCACGGTTAATGAGGTCAATAGTAATCAATCGGACAGGGATAAAAGCAGCACTATTGCGTGTCTGCAGTTTACCAGTTGCTCCATCCTTGTGTGCAAAGATAGTGCAAATCCATATCCATCATATCGCCGCAAATGTAAAAAAAAACTTTTGCATGCGCAAACGTTTGCACGTTAAAACACGCATTTTCAACGTTAAAAACAAACAAGCTATTGGGATTCGAGCTATTTTTGCATCATCAAAATTACCAAACCATTGCGCAAACGATGTGCGCAAACTACCTAACGATAAAACGACTGCCCATAAAACCGGAAGTTTCTTATTATAGGAATACGATAATTACTATTATATAAATAACATTAACTTAAAAAACAAAGCAAAATGATGAAGCAGGTAAAATTCAAATTGCCTCTAAGGATGTTTGCCTTTATATTCGGCTTACTCCTTTCTATCAGTGCCTTTGCACAGCAAAACACTGTCAAAGGTAATGTTAAAGATGCTTCGGGAGAGCCTATCATGGGCGCTACCATTACCGCTAACGGTAAGACTATCGGCATTACCGACATGGACGGTAACTTCGTTGTCAACGCAACTCCCGGAACCGAATTGACAATTACTTATTTAGGTATGAGTCCGAAGAAAATCACAGCCTCGGCCAACATGACTATCACAATGAACGACGATGAGAAAATGCTTAATGAAGTCGTCGTTATCGGTTATGGTGTTGCCAAGAAGAATGACCTTACCGGCTCTGTAACAGCTATTAAACCTGATGAAAAAAACCGTGGTCTTGTAACCAACGCGCAAGACATGATCAGCGGCAAGATTGCCGGTGTGAACGTGGTTAGCAGTTCAGGAGAACCCGGCTCGGGAGCCTTTATCCGCATTCGAGGCGGTTCATCGCTCAATGCCTCCAACGACCCGTTGATTGTTATTGATGGTCTTGCTATGGACAATCAGGGTGTAAAGGGACTTTCCAACCCGCTCTCTATGGTAAACCCGAACGATATAGAGTCGTTCACTGTGCTCAAGGATGCCTCGGCCACAGCAATCTATGGTAGCCGTGGATCTAATGGTGTCATCATTATCACCACCAAAAAGGGCCGTGCCGGTAGTGCGCCAAAGGTAAGCTACAACGGCAACGTATCCGCGTCTATTGTCAAGAAATACATGGACGTGCTCAATGGTGACGAATATCGGGCACTCGTAGGTAAGCTCTACGGAACAGGATCAAGTCGTTATGCGTTGCTCGGCAATGCTAATACCGACTGGCAGAAAGAAATTTATCGTACGGCTATCAGTTCCGACCATAATATAACGGTGCAAGGTGGCTTAAAGAATCTTCCCTATCGCTTCAGCATAGGTTATACAGGACAGGATGGTATTTTGAAGACTTCCAACTTCCAACGTACTACAGCCAGTGTAAATGTAAATCCGTCACTGATGGACGACCATCTGAAGTTCAACATCAACGGTAAGTTCATGTATGCCCAAAACCGTTATGCCAAAACAGACGCTATCGGAAATGCCATCGGCTTTGATCCTACACAGCCCATAACCTCTTCCGATCCGAAGTTTAAACGCTTCAATGGATATTGGCAATGGGTACAAAACTCGCCTGCCACCTTCGACAAATCATGGCCTTACTCTAAGATTGCCCTTGCGGGTTCCAACCCTGTATCACTGCTCGAAGCCAACGACGACCGTTCACATGCCTACGATTATATGGGCAACGTTGAAGTGGACTATCAGATTCATGGGCTTGAGGACTTGCGTCTCCACATGAACTTCAGCGGAGACTGGAGCAATGGTAACAAAGAACAAAACGTAGAACCTTGGTCTCCCAGCAACTTCTACTACGGATATCATAAATATGATACCGAGAATAAATATAATCTCAACTACACGGCTTACCTGCAATACTACAAAGATTTCCTCAAGAACCAGCACTTCGATGTCATGGGAGGCTATGAATGGAGACATGAAAAATATTGGGGTAACTATAATGATTACGGCATTCATCCGGCCGGAGCCGATGCGGGCAAACGCTATAACGAACAAAAGAGCGAATGGAAATCGGAACATTACCTTGTTTCTTTCTATGGACGTATGAACTATAGCCTATTGGATCGCTACATGCTCACCGCAACATTCCGTGCCGATGGTTCTTCAAGATTTGCAAAAGGCCACAAGTGGGGTTATTTCCCATCTGCGGCTTTCGGTTGGAAAGTCAATGAAGAGGCGTTCATGAAGAACATTAAAAGTATCAGCGAACTGAAATTCAGGCTCGGTTGGGGTATGACCGGACAGCAGGAAGGTATTGGCGACTATCAGTATTTCGCCACCTATCAGCAACCCACCGAAACACAGGCACTTTATCCGGCAGCCGGCAATGGTTACCAATACATTCCTGAACCTTATAATCCCGACTTGAAGTGGGAAACCACCATTACATACAATACTGGTATCGACTTTGCGCTTGCTAAGAATATTCTATCGGGTAGCATTGATGTTTACCACCGCAAGACCAAAGACTTGCTGATGGCTGCTCCTGTGGCTGCCATGTCGAATTTCGGCAATAGAGTAACAAAGAATGTCGGCGAATTAGAGAATACCGGTGTAGAAGGATCGCTTACCGTGCGTCCTATCCGCACAGCTGACTGGCAATGGGAAATTACAGGTAACGTCACCTATAATAAGAATAAGGTAGTAAAACTTGCAGGTGACGGACAACCTATTCCTTATGGTGATATCGGACTGGGTACAGGCTCAACAGCTATGTGCCATCAAGAAGGACAACCCATCGGATCGTTCTGGGTATACCAGCAAGTTTATGATAAAGACGGCAAACCTCTTCAAGGTGTCGTTGTAGACCGTGACGCCAATGGTGTAATAGATGATAACGATCGCTATTACTACAAGTCGTCAATTGCTCCTTGGCTTTTTGGTCTCAGTTCACGCTTGCAATATAAGAGCTGGGATTTCGGCTTCTCACTTCGTGCCAGTGTAGGCAATTACGTGTTCAATAAAAACAAGATGGCATACCGCTCTCCCGAGTTTATTGGTTCCGGTTCCGGTTTTATGAGCAATACAACGCCTTATGCTAATAAGGTAAACTTCAAACTCTCTGATAAGACTTACGACGCGCTCACCGACTACTTCGTAGAAAACGCATCATTCCTGAAGTGTGACAATATTACATTGGGCTACTCATTCGAAAACCTGTTCAAAGGTGCGAACTACAAGGGCTTAAGCGGCCGTGTTTACGCAACAGCCAGCAATGTATTTACAATTACCAAATATGACGGACTCGACCCTGAAGTTTCGGCAGCAAAGCCAGATGGAAGCAAGCCGGATGTAGCAGGTGGTATCGACAACGTCATTTATCCGCGTCCGCTCTCACTGCTTCTGGGTGTGTCGCTTAACTTCTAACATCTCATCAAAGTAACTATTATGAACTTCAAATATATCAAAAATATACTCCCTGCTACAGCCATAATGCTGTCTATGGGACTAAGTTCCTGCGTGAACGATTTGAATGTCAAGCCTATTGACCCGCGCAAAAATACGACCGTTGACGCGCAAAAGCTCTTCAACAAATGTTATGCGGAATTCGTACTTGAGGGGTATGGTCCCGGTAAATCGGAACTCGACCTCGGCGATGCCGGTCTTTCCGTATGCTACCGCTTGATTTGGAATGCCAACGAATTGACCACCGACGAGGCTATCTGCGGATGGAACGACAAAGGTATTCCCGAATACGTAAATAACAGCTACACTCCCACCAACGAAGTTATCTATGGTCTGTACTGGCGTCTCTGCTTCGGCGTGAGCATCTGCAACCAGTATCTTAAAGAGTGTGCCGATTACGATGCTTCAATGACTGCGGAAGTCCATTTCCTCCGTGACCTTTACTATTATTATTTGCTCGATAATTTCGGTAATCCTTCATACACTGAGGTTGTAAGTTCTGACAATCCTGTTCAGATTCAGAGCGCGGAATTGTTCAACAAGATTGTGACCGACCTCGAAACCAATATGGATAAGATGCTGGCACCTTCGGTTCGCAAAAAAGGAACCGCCAATTACGGACGTGCCGACCAAAGCGCTGCATGGATGCTCCTTGCACGCCTCTATCTGAACGCAGAGAAATATACCGGTACCGCCCAGTGGGCCAAAGCCAAGGAATATGCAGAGAAAGTCATCAACAAGTCTGGACGTTCCATTTGGATGGGCGACAATGCTACGACTCATAAAAGCGCCAACGGACAATGGTCTGCCTATCAGATGTTGTTTATGGCCGACAACGACCAGTCCGGCGCATTCAACGAGTCTGTGTTCTCATTCATTCTCGACGGTGCCACAACCGCTTCATGGGGAGCTTCGACATTCCTCGTAGCCTCAACACATGACAGCTATATGGCAGCCGACTATCCACAGAACACCGATCAGGCATGGGGTGGCAATCGTACACGCAAAGATCTTATTGAGAAGTTTATCACTCTTAGTGATTTCGATGCCTTGTCTGACTGGAAGACCGAAACAATCGTAAAGGCTGCCGGTGACGATCGTGCCCTTTTCTATGGTGACAATGCCGACGGAACAGGAAAAGTGAAGAGCCGCAAATATACCAATGACAAAGTTGCGGAGTTCACAGACGGTATCGCTACTACGAAGTTCACCAGCCAGCGATCTGACGGTGGCAAGACAAGCAACACGACACATGTCGACAACGATATTATTCTGATGCGCTTGGCCGAAGCCTATCTCATCTACGCCGAGGCAGAAGCACGTGAAGCCGGTTCCAACCTGACACAGGCAAAGGGTACTGAATATATCAATATCCTGCGCCAACGTGCCAACAACACGAACCTCAAGAGAGCCTATACCCTCGACGAAGTACTTGATGAACGTGCCCGCGAACTCTATTTCGAAGGCCTGCGCCGCACCGACCTCATCCGATATGGTTACTATGGCAACAGTTCGTATACTTGGCAATGGAAAGGCGGCGTGCAGAATGGTGGCAAGTTTGAGGCTTATCGCAATATCTTCCCGATTCCGAAAACAGAGAAACAAGCCAATCCTAATCTGAAACAGAATCTCGGTTACAACAATTAAATCACTAATTTCCAAGACGATTATACAATGAAAAAGATCATATCATTTGCAATGATGTTGCTGGTGAGCGTTACGGCACTGACATCATGTTCAGACGATCGTGACTCCAATCCCGACATTCAAAAGCCAACGGCTTTTACACTGAACACTCCGGCGATGTCTGAACAGTATGTACAGTTGACAGCCCAAAACAAAGTGAACCTCACATGGTCGCAACCCAATTATGGCTACAACGCTTTTGCTACCTACAAAATACAGGTGGGCGTTATGGACAATGGAAACGCGAAATGGAATACGGAAGATATTGTCGATGAAAACGGCAAAGTAACCGGTAACAAACCGAAATATCTGGAAACCTCTTTCAATATCTGCAATGCCAACATCAGTGGTGAAGAAATCGCTATGGCCTTGTGTGAGATAGATGGTGTCACGAATGAAGGCAACTATGTTGACAAAGGCTACCGCGAAGTAGCCATGCGCGTTGTTTCTTCGGTCAACACCTCGGTAAACGAAGAGGTGCCCAATACCAATATCGTTTCAAATACCATCACTTTTAAACACATGGCCGCCTACTGCGCCGTGAAGAGTCCGGCAGCTATTTACATCATTGGCAACTGTTCGGGTTGGAAAGAACCGGCCGAAGCCAATGCCGACGTTCTCGCTCCATGGAGAATCTTTGAAACCAAGATAGGCAGCGGTGTCTTCCAAGGAATCATCGACATGCCGGCCGGCGATTTGCAATTCCGCTTCTACAACAGCCTGACTGGTTGGGACGGTGGCGAATCCATCGGTTCACAGACAGAAGACGACCCCATGACAAGCCAGTTCACAAACGGCGTCTTCGAAGGAACATGCGTAAAGCCCGGTAAGGGAGCATGGCTGTTCAAAGACTTCACTGCCGGTAAACTGAAGCTGACCGTCAACATGAACCAAAAGACCGTGAAGTTTGAGAAACTATAAGACTAAGGTATAACCGCGATGGGAATGCTCACTATTCCCATCGCCATCACAACAACAAAGAACATGAAAAAGATAAGTATATACATGATGGCTCTCCTGAGCATAGGTCTCATGGCCTGTAACGGAGACTACGACCCTGAAGTCGGTCCACAGTCAAATCCACAGGAAAGCATCCTCAATGTCAGTGACATCGCTGTCAATAGCGCGAAAGCTCCACAGGCTGTCAGCATTGCCGACTTTATCAATGCCCAAACAGGGGATCAGACACCGATTCATATCGGTGACATATCGGTGAAGAAAGGCGCTATGCCAATCAACACGATCTTTAAGGCCTGCGTGGAATTTTCTCTTAAGAAAGACTTTTCTGATAAGATTAGCTTAGATGCCGCCAGCTTGGCCGACACCACCGCTATCTGTGTGTCACCCGATGAGCTCCAGAAAGCTTACTTCAATAAGATTACTCACAACCCGAAAAAGACCGATCTCTATGTTCGCACCATACTTTATACGGTTACAGCGGGAAGCTCTGAAGTTCGAATCGGTCAACCCGACGTAACCTATTTCGACACACACAAGATATCATTCACTCCTGCCGACATGGGTCTGAAGATTTCAGATGCCTACTATCTCGTAGGTGGACCAAAAGACTGGAACGCTTCTGCCACCGGCAAAGAAATGAAATTCGAGCATAGCGACATTGATGTTTACGACGATCCGGTATTCACCATCGTTGTTCCCGCAGCCTCTTCAGGCGACACCCAGTTTGCTTTCGGAGATGCAGAAGCCTTAGACGCCGCCTCGAATGGCGACTGGAGCAAAGTGTTTGGCGTAGCCGAAAAGTTGACCGATCTCACCGGTAAGTTCGATACACGCAAGAATCTGGGCAGCAACAATCCTTTCAGCGTACCCGAAGGCTGCAACGAAATCAAGGTATCTGTCAACATGGCCGACCGCACCTACGAGATTACGCCGCTCTATGCCGGTGCCATCATACCCGATCCGATACTCTATCTCACCGGAGATCACTATGGATGGGGCGCCACATGGGTTCCTTTGGTTCCCATACACAGCCATCCCACCATGTCATGGGTTATCAAATATCTCCACAAAGGCGAAGAGTTTAAGTTCGCGCCGCAGCCCAACTGGAGTAATGATTTCGGCACTTCCGCTACAATCACCGACAATGCCGGCATGAATCCGAGTGACAACGGAGGCAACATCGTTACAGGCAACGCCGGATGGTACCTTATTAAAGTCGACAACACTCCAGGCGCACGCACCATCGAATTCCACAAGCCCAACATCTATCTCTTCGGCAACACCTCGCCGGCAGGATGGAGCGCGACCCCCGAAGGCCTATTTACGATTCCCGAAATGGAAAACGGCCAGTTCGTTTCTCCCGCGTTCATCGCCGATGACGAAGTACGAATGTGCGTCAAGTTTGACGGCATTGACTGGTGGCAGACCGAGTTTATCGTAAACGCCAAGGGCCAATTAGACTTCCGTGGCGCAGGCGGCGACCAGGCACGTGTGAAAGTAACCAAGGGCAAGAAGACTTACCTCAACTTCACAACGCTCAGCGGTAGCTACAAATAAGAGAAAATCATAAGTTTATAAAGTGGGAAGACCGAAATCATCTTCCCACTTTTTTTGTTTCATACCACGAAAGGAATAATCTTTCTTCATAGGAAAACAACCCAAAACTGAACATAAAAATCAAGAAAAATTCGTTCTTTGTCCTGCTTTTAACAGGCGAGTCAGATAGAAGAAAACAAAGATCACAAAGCGAAACGTGCATTTTATCCGCTCCCTTGAATTTGATTTTGTTCGCTTCATACACTCGACAAAGGGATAATTTGTAAACTTTTATTCACTCAAAACAGCCCCCAAAAAATAGTTCAAATAGCGTGGCCACTACCTTATTTCTTATTGCTTGCGGACTATAAAAGCCTTTTTCGGGCACGATTTTTATGTTTTGATAGGTCATAGCATAGCTTTTACCTCGCGAAAGCTATGCTTTTAGCTCATCAAAGCAATGCTTTCGCAAGGTAAAAGAGGCATAATTAGCGGACAAAAGCTATGCTTTGACGAGGTTGTATGGGGCAAAAGAGGGTATGATTTTATGTAACCTGCTGATTATAAGCTAAATACGAAAACCATCGTAGAATTGCGTTTTTCCGGCCAATGTTTAATAATTTTGAAATAACGCAAGCATTTTCGGCCTTTTGTAAAGATTATTCTTAACCATCAGTCCGCAAGAGCAGCCACGCACATGCAAACGTTTGCATAGCGAAAAAGATGCTTGACACGCTCAAGAAGTGAGGAGTTGAGGGAATATTCCTATTTTTGCAGCAACTTACCTAATATAAACAATCACAATGAAAAAGTTTTTTTCCATACTCACCATGTTATTAGTGAGTTTGCACATCACGGCGCAGTCGCAAGGATGGCCGGCCGGTTATGGCGGCGTCATGCTGCAAGGGTTCTATTGGGACTCGTTTGACGACAGTAAATGGACCATCTTAGAGAGCCAGGCCGATGAACTAAGCCCGTATTTTTCGCTCATCTGGGTGCCGCAAAGTGGCAAGTGTCTCAATCCGACTTCCATGGGTTACGACCCTTACTACTATTTCAACCAGAACAGCAGCTTTGGTACGGCTGCCGAACTGAAGCGCATGATTGCCACGTTTAAGGCCAAAGGACTGGGCACCATCGCCGATGTCGTCATCAACCACCACAACACCATGGGCTGGTGGAAGTTCCCCGAGGAGACATACAACGGCACAACCTATCAGTTTAAAACCACCGACATCGTGGCCAACGACGACAGTCAGAACACGGGTTACGTAACGGCCGATCAGGCAAGAAAGGACGGCGTCACGCTCGGCACGCACAATGACGACGGCGACGACTGGCCCGGCATGCGCGATCTCGACCACAAGAGCGACAACGTGAAGACCATCGTGAAGGCCTACGAGCAATTCCTGCTCAAAGAAATGGGCTACGTGGGCTTCCGCTACGACATGGTGAAAGGCTTCGCAGGCTCGCACATCGCCGAATATAACGACGCGGCGAAGGTGGAATACTCCATTGGCGAATGCTGGGATGGGCTCGACAGAGTGAAGAACTGGATTAACTCGACAAGCAAGAAGAGCGCCGCCTTCGACTTTCCGTTCCGCTACAACGTGCGCGACGCTATTCGCGACAACAACTGGAGCCGTCTGAACAGCACGCAGAACTTGCTGCACGACACCAATTATCGCCACTATTCGATTACGTTCGTCGAAAATCACGACACCGAATACCGTGGTGCCAACAACTCACAAGACCCTATTCGCAGCGATACGCTGGCCGCCAACGCCTACATGCTGGCCATGCCGGGCACGCCTTGCGTGTTCTTCAAGCACTGGCAAACTTACAAACAGGACATCAAGTCGATGATTGACGTGCGCAAGGCGGCGGGAATCACCAATACAAGTGACTACGTGTTCCTCGTCGGCAACCAGACGAGCCATGCCGTTATCCGGTCGACAGGCCATAAGAAACTCATCGCCGTCGTCGGTTCAACGAAAGAGTATACGCCCGATGCCACACAGTTTACCAAGGTACTGCAGGGTTATCGCTACGCCTACTACCTGAGCAACGACGCCGAAACGGCTTTCATCGACCGTGCTTCGGGCAACTATCAAAATAAGGTTGAGGTATTGTTAAGTGCCGTTTCGACCCAGTCGGACGCCAAATTAGTCTATACGACCGACGGTTCTACACCTACTACCACACATGGAACACAGGTAGCGAGTGGCACGAAGCTCACGCTGACCGACGATTGCACACTGACCGTGGGACTACTGACCGGCGGCGTGGTGAAAGGACTGTGTAAGCGCGCCTATAAGATTACGTCGTTCAACGCGCACGACATCAAGGTCTACGTCCGTGCCGATGAGGCCGGAACGAATTGGGCGGACGCTACGAACGGCATCAACTACTGGACTTGGGGTGGCGATGGCAGCCATGGAGCAACCAACAATAACTGGCCGGGCGACAAAGTAACCCAAAAAGAAACTATCGATGGCAAGCAATGGGTTGTCAAAACCTTCCGTATCAACAGCCCTACCGACTATATCAACTTCGTTTTCAGCGTAGGAACGGGCTCGCCTCAGACTGTTGATGTCAATAATATCAACAAGACAACCTTCATCACCATCGACAGTTCCACCGACTCCGGTGGCAAACATCAAATCAAAACGATAACAACGGGAATCCGTTCGCTCACCGATTCCAAATCTTCAAATCATCATAAATGGTATAATCTGCGCGGACAGCAAGTCGAAAAGCCGCTGCAACCCGGCATTTATATCCACAACGGCAAGAAAATAGCAATTTAACGCTAACGTTCAGGCCCGCCCGTTCGGGCCTGTCGCTACTTTTCGTCCTTGTCGGCTACCTTCTTCGGGCCTCTCACGGTGTCTTTCCGTGTGAGGCCTTTCTTTATTTCTATATGGATACCGTCGCTCATTCCTACGACCACCTTGCGCCGCTCGTAAACGCGTTGCCGCGCGTCGCCCTTGCCAATATAGACAAACGTGTCGTTGCCGACGAACTCAATGCAGCTTTCGGGAACCGTCATCACGCCCTTCACCTCGGCCAATACGATTTCGGCATTGGCACTGTAGCCCGAACGGATGTGTGTCTTACCCGACCGGGTAATGGCCGCTTTCAGTTCAAACTGGTTGGCGCCATTGCTCTCCACGGCCTTTGGCGAGATATATTCCAGGCTGGCTTGGAGCTTTTCGTTCTGCAACGCGCCGATCGTTATCTTCATCGGCATGCCCGTTACGAGGCTTCCCACTTCGGTTTCGTCGATGTTGCCACGGAAGATAAGGTCGTTCATGTTGGCTACGGTGGCAATGGTCGTACCGTCGTTGAACGTGTTGCTGAGAATAACCGTGTTGCCCACCTTCACCGGAACGTCGAGAATGAGGCCGCTGATGGTAGAGCGGATGAGCGTGGAACTGGTGTTGGCGTTGCCACTCGACACGCCATCGCGCACCACTTCTAAGTTATCGCTCGCTGCCTGCCGCTCTTCACGGGCCTGACCATAGGCCTGTCGTATCTTTTCAAACTCGTCGGCACTGATCAGTTCCTTGTCGAACAGCTGCTTTTGGCGCTCGTAATTGGCCGTGACCTGCTTCAGATTAATATCTGCCAGACGCACTCGAGATTGCGCGTTGCTCAACTGTCCCATGTCGGGAATCACCTTTACCCTGGCGATAATCTCACCGGCCTGCACCATTTGGCCGGCCTCTTTCATAATCTCGGCGATGATACCGCTGATTTGGGGCTTCACGTTGACCTCGTTACGTGGCTCAATCTTGCCCGTCACGACGGTGGTTTTGCGCAAGTCCATGACCTTCGGCGTAAACTCTTCGTACTCTACGGTCTGCGGTCGGCTCTGTATCCACAGGAAAACAAACGTTCCGATGAACACCAAGGCGATGAGGCCCGCAACAATAAACTTCAGATACTTCTTCATATTCGTTAATGCGTATTACTTAATTTCTATGCTTTTAACCGGTTACTACTACTCGTCGCGCATGGCGTCGACGGGCTTTACGCTCATCGCACGGGCCGCCGGAGCCAGTCCGGCCAGCACGCCGAGAGTGCTCAAGAGGACTACCGCGCCGATGGCCGTCCAGAAACCAATCTGGAAATGCGACCCGACAATGCCGTCGGTGGTATTGGCCATCTCGACGAATTGCAGGATAATGACGGCAAAGAGAATACCACTCATGCCGGCAACCGATGTCAGAATGATACTCTCGCTGATGATTTGACTCAATATATTACGTGGCGTAGCGCCGATGGCACGACGTATGCCTATCTCGGTGGTACGCTCGCGCACCGTCACCATCATGATATTCGACACGCCGATGGCCCCGGCCAGCAGCGTACCGATGCCTACCAACCATATCAGAAAATTGACGCCTGAGAACAGACTATCGACCATGCCGAACATGACCTCGGTATTGAATACGGTAACCGCTTTTTCATCGGTCGGGTCAATGTGGTGTGTGCGAGCGATGACGTGGCGCATTTGCCGCGTAATCGAACTCATGGTGACGCCCGGTTTGGCCGTGACACAAATCAGATGAACCTGATTTCCGTAGTTATAGGCTTGCTGCATGAGCGTCAGCGGAATGACAACAGCTTCCTCGGCACGGCCGTTGACACTCATATTACCCGTATTATAATCCACGCCTACCACGCTGTAATAAATAGAACCGACGCGCACCAACTGTCCGCAAGGGTCGCCGCCGCCGGGAAACAGCGTCTTATAGACTTTCTTTCCCAGCACACACACCTTGCGACGCTGCCGCATGTCCATCGCGTTCAGGTAGCGGCCGTAATAAAGTTTGGGCTCTTCTACCTTGGCATAGTCGGGCAACAGCCCCTTAACGGAACACAGCGACTTCTTATCGGCAAAGACAACGTTGCCGCCCCAACTGCTCAACACCGGCGAAACGACATCTAATTCGGGCACCTGAGCCTTCAAACGCTCCACGTCTTTATACTCCATCGCCCACTGACGTCCCTTTCGGAAACCCTCAAAAGGCTTGGTCGTGGGCTGCGCGAAGATGATGGCGGAGTTGGTGGCAAAGCCTTCAAAGTTCTTGGAAAGCATCTCCTTCAGTCCCTGACCGCCACCGATGAGCCCCACCAGCATGAAAACGCCCCAGAAAACGCCGAATCCTGTCAGGAAAGAGCGGCTCTTGTTGCGCGTCAGCGTGTCGAGAATCTCCTTGTATGTATCTATGTCTATCTTCATACGCAATGAAAAAGCAAATGGTTTATTCGGCTCTCAACGCCTCGATGGGGCGTATCTTGGCTGCCTTACGGGCCGGAATGAGCCCGGCAAGCGTTCCGGCAAGCACCATGACCAGCGTAGCCTCGACGCAAACGTCGAGACCCACCGTGGGATTGACAAACATCGCGGCCGTGAACACGCCCGAGTCTACCTGCGTGTGGCCGATGGTGGCGTCCATATACGCGTTGGCCGCAATGCCTGCCAACATGCCGATATAACCGAAAAATGTGGTGACGATAATACTTTCGATGATGATGAGTTTCAGGATAGCCCATGGTTTGGCCCCGATGGCCTTGCGAATACCGAACTCGCGGGTACGCTCCTTCACGGTGATGAGCATGATATTGGAGACGCCCACGATACCGCTGAGCAACGTAAAGAGCCCGATAATCCACAACGCCGTGCGGATGATGGCGATACCGGTGTCCATCTGTAGAATATACATGAAACGGTTGTGCAACCATACCGCCCCCTCGTCGTCGGGAGCGGCCCGGTGGTTGCGATTCAGACTGGCCCGATAACGCTTCTCAAAGTCTTTGTTTTCTTCCTCCGTGTTAAGTCCATGAAAGGAAAAATGCAACTCATCGGCCTTGTCTCCACGTCCGTAAATGCCGCGAACGGTGTTGAACGCCGTATAGGCACCGCTATTACGGCCGCTCTGATCGCTCTTATAGATTCCCACAATCTGGAATCCGAAGGCCCCGACGTCGACATATTGCCCTACCAAGTCGGCTATATCGTCGGAGGCGAGTTCCTTTGCCTGATCTTCATTGATCACCAAGACCTTGCGCGACAGCTCGTTATCAATCTGATTGATGAAGCGTCCGTAACGCATTTCCAACTTGTAGATAGCGGCTTCGTTGGGATAGACGCCGTTGAGTGACGTGCTTGTATAGTTTTCGCCATGCGAAATCGTCACGCCACTTTGCGATATGCTCGCCCCCATTTCGTCTACGTTCGACCCAAACAGGGCCGTCGTCGTCTCGAAATCCTTGTCGTCCAACGTAATCCATCGCCCTTCTTTCAGTCCTTCGAAAGCCTTCGACGTCCTGCCGCCGTACACCGTCATGGAATTGCCCATGAAGCGACCGTTGTTCTGCATAGTGGCATTGATAAGCCCATTGCCGGCACCCAACAGGAAAATCAGCATGAAAATACCCCATGCCACGGCAAAACCGGTGAGTGCCGTGCGCAGTTTGTTGCGCTTGGCCGTCGACCATATTTCCGCTATCACATCTCTCATACGTTCGTATTGCTTTGCTTTCTTCCTGTTACTTCATCACACTGTCCATGCCGAAGGGGCCTGCATGGTGGTCGAGATTCTCCTCAATGCGACCGATCAGACCGTCTTTGATGTGTATAATCTTATCGGTTTCGTTGGCCACACCGCTCTCGTGCGTCACCACTACGATGGTCTTGCGCTCCTCGGCATTGAGTTGCTTCAGCAGTCGCATCACTTCCATCGATGTCTTACTGTCCAACGCGCCCGTAGGTTCATCGGCCAGAATGACGCGGGGCTGCGTAATGAGGGCGCGGGCGATGGCCACACGCTGCTTCTGACCGCCACTCATCTCATTGGGATAGTGCTCGGCCCAAGGCAGAAGCTCCAACCGTTCGAGGTAATCAAGGGCCATCCGGCGACGCTTACGACGACTGACGCCCTGATAAAAGAGCGGCAATTCGACATTCTCCACTGCTGTTTTGAAGCCGATTAGATTAAAACTCTGGAAGATAAAACCTATCATGTGGTTGCGGTATTCGGCCGCACGACGTTCGCTAAGATCCTTAATGAGCGTGTCGCCAAGGATGTATTCGCCGCTGTCATAGTTGTCGAGAATACCTAATATATTTAATAAGGTGGACTTACCCGACCCCGACGCGCCCATGATGGAAACAAAATCGCCTTCCTCAATATCGAGATCAATGCCTTTGAGCACGTGCAAAGGCTGGGCACCTTGGTAAGTCTTGTTGATATCTTTTAAGTGTATCATATACAACTTATATATAACGTTACAATATAGACGCCGCAATGGCGTGAAAAGTTGCGTACAGAAAACAATGAGAAGTAAATTTATTGAACGGAAATAAATACAGAAGAAATGTTTTCTTACGACAACATTGTCTTTTTGTACGATTCGATTGTAAAATTAGTACTTATTTTAAAGAACGCGATTATAAAAACATATAAATCGTACAAAGAGACTATTTATTCATTATATTTGATAATTATATTTCATGATTATAGACCTATTTTTGCGATATCAACACGGAAATAAAATCATTTTCGGCAAACAAAATCGCAAATAAAACATCAGAAGATATGAAACAGAACATTCTGACCCTTATTTTCATCGTGTTGGCAACTGTGGCAAAGGCGCAGACATTAGACGCGTGCCAACAATCGGCCGAGCAAAATTACCCACTCATCCGGCAATATAACCTCATTGCCCGGACAACGGAACTGACGGTGAAGAACATTCAGAAAGGATGGCTCCCTCAGATCACGGCTTCCGCGCAGGCCACTTACCAAAGTGACGTAGCGGCATGGCCCGAAAACATGAAGGGAATGCTCCGGCAGCAGGGAATCGACATGAAGGGACTGACGAAAGATCAATACAGAGTGGCCATCGATTTGCAGCAAACCATCTATGATGGTGGAGCCATCAGCAGTCAAAGGAAGGTAGCACGCCAACAAGGAAAAGTGCAGGAAGCGCAAAACGAGGTAACTCTTTATCAGGTACGCAGACGGGTCAACGAAATGTACTTCGCCCTCTTGCTCCTTGAAGAACAAATCAAGCTCAACGACGATGTAAAGACATTGCTGATGTCGAGTGAGAAACGCCTCGCCAATATGGTGAAAAGCGGAACGGCGGCAATGAGCGATCTGGAGAACGTAAAAGCCGAACGGTTAAATGTCGAACAACAAAACGCAAGTATGAAATCGCAGCGCCATACATTGCAGCGGCTGTTAAGCGTTTTTTGTGGCATAGAGATAAACAACATCCAAAAGCCTGAGATCGTGAAAGAGTGCTCTTTAAGAATGAACCGACCTGAACTCAGATTGTTTGACGCTCAGCTCAGACTGACCAACGCGCAGGAGAAAGCACTCGATACGCAACTGCTGCCCAAGCTCGGACTATTCGCTCAAGGGTATTATGGCTATCCGGGACTTAATATGTTTGAGGATATGATGAATCACAAATGGAGCCTCAACGGCATTGTGGGCGTAAAGCTATCTTGGAATATCGGCGCGCTCTATACACGCAAGAACGACAAGACCAAACTACAGTTACAGCGTGAACGCACCGAGAACTCCCGTGAGGTTTTCCTCTTCAACAATCATCTGGAACAGATACAACAGAATGAAAATATCAGTCGTTATCTCAAAATGATGCAAAGCGACCATGAGATTATTACATTAAGAACACATGTGCGCCAAGCGGCAGAATCAAAACTGGCACATGGTATTATCGATATCAACAGTCTGCTGCGTGAAATCAATAGTGAGAACGCCGCTAAGATCCGGCAAACCATACATGAACTTGACATGCTCAAGGAAATGTATAACCAGAAATACACAACCAACGAATAAAACATCTATCGATATGAAACAGATATTCTTATTAGCAGGCATTGCTTTCATCATGTTATCCTGCGGCAACAACGAGAAGGAATATGACGCGACGGGTACCTTCGAGGCTACCGAAGTAACGGTTTCGGCCAAAGCCTCGGGAGAGTTGAAGATGTTTAGCGTCACTGAGGGAGAGAGCGTTAAGGGAAACCAAACCGTTGGATTCATCGATTCCTACCAACTGCGGCAAAAACAAGATGAGCTGACTGCGGCCGAACTGCAGTTGGATGCCAATATTGCGGCAACCAATAGCCGCCAGTTGGACTTACAAAAACAATTGGCGTCTATATCACAACAAATAGCCAATGCCCAATACGAGCAGAAACGCTTTGCCGAACTGGTGAAAGATGGTGCCGTACCACGTAAGCAATTGGACGACATCAACAATCAGATTAAGGTGTTACAGCGACAATTTGAAGCTACCGGAGACCAGATACGCAGCAACAACCTTTCACTTAACGAACAAGCCCGCGCCATCAAAGCACAGCGGCAAGGCGTGGAAGCGCAGAAGCGACAACTCGATGACCAAATTAACAACACTAAGATTCTTGCGCCTATCGCAGGCACTGTTTTGGAGAAATATGTAGAACAGGGTGAATTTGTGACAGTGGGCAAGCCGCTCTTTAAGGTAGCGAATATTCATCAAATGTATATTCGTGCCTACATCACCTCCGCGCAGTTGAAAAACATTAAGATTGGACAGAAGGTAAAGGTGATGGCCGATTACGGTAATAACCAGAAAAAACAATACAACGGAACGATTATCTGGATATCAAACCGTTCAGAGTTTACGCCCAAAACCATTCTTACCGATGATGAACGGACCGACTTGGTTTATGCGGTCAAGATACAATTCCGGAACGATGGCTATGTAAAGATAGGCATGTACGGAGAAGTGAAGTTTTAGTTGATAATCATGAATGCTGTTGAAATAAACAATATATCCAAAAGCTACGGCAAGATACGGGCATTACACGATGTCTGTTTCTCCGTGGCTAAAGGCGAAGTATTTGGTCTCATAGGCCCTGACGGCGCCGGCAAGACGTCTATGTATCGCATTCTTTGTTCGCTGTTGCTCCCCGATACGGGCACGGCTATGGTAGATGGCTACGATGTAGTAAGCCAGATGAAAGAGGTACGCAAGCGGGTGGGATATATGCCGGGCAGGTTCTCGCTCTATCAGGATCTGACAGTAGAAGAGAACCTCAAGTTCTTCGCAACGCTCTTTAATACAACGATAGAAGAGAACTACGACTCTATCAAAGCTATCTATTCGCAAATTGAACGTTTTAAGAATCGAAAGGCAGGAGCGCTCTCCGGCGGAATGAAACAGAAGCTGGCACTCTGCTGTGCCCTTGTTCATCAGCCGAGTGTTCTGTTCCTTGACGAACCAACAACGGGCGTTGATCCTGTCAGTCGTAAGGAGTTTTGGGAGATACTTGCCCAACTGAAAGCGCGCAATATAACCATTGTTGCTTCCACACCTTACCTTGATGAGGTGAGAAGTTGTGAGCGTGTAGCCTTTCTTTCTGAAGGTATTATAAAAGGTATAGGGACTCCCGAAGATATTCTAACGGAGTTCAGAGAGGTATTTAACCCACCCTGCATCGAGCGTGAAGAAAGCAAAAAGGTTGGTTATGAGACTGAAAATGTCATTGAAGTTGAACATCTTGTCAAAGCTTTTGGATCCTTCCGTGCGGTAGACGACATCTCCTTTACGGTTAAGAGGGGCGAAATCTTTGGCTTTCTCGGTGCCAACGGAGCCGGTAAAACCACTGCCATGCACATGCTGACGGGACTTAACCAACCTACGAGTGGCACAGGAAGAGTGGTGGGCTTCGACATACGCACCGAATATGAGCAAATTAAAAGACACATTGGTTACATGAGTCAGAAGTTCTCGCTCTACGAAGACCTTACTGTTGCAGAGAACATCAGCCTCTTTGCGGGTATCTACGGCATGCAAGACGATGAGATACGCCATAAGACCGACGCTCTGTTACAGCGTTTGGACTTCACGGAACATCGCAATACCTTGGTCGCCAGTTTGCCATTGGGTTGGAAACAGAAGCTGGCTTTCTCGGTCAGCATCTTCCATGGACCGGGAGTTGTCTTCCTCGACGAGCCTACGGGAGGAGTCGATCCGGCCACTCGCCGACAGTTCTGGGAACTGATTTACGATGCCGCGGAACGGGGAATAACGGTCTTCGTAACCACCCACTATATGGACGAGGCTGAATATTGTGACCGTATTTCCATTATGGTGGATGGTAAAATCAAGGCTTTAGGTACGCCCGACCAACTGAAACGAGAACTCAACCAGCCCGATATGGATCATGTCTTCACTTGTCTGGCACGCCAGGCTACAAGAAGTTCGGATTAAGAGTATAACATTCTATATAATGAAGCAGTTTATTTCATTTGTTATCAAGGAAACCAAACACATTGTTCGTGACAAACGCACGATGCTGATATTATTTGGTATGCCGATCATCTTAATGCTTCTGTTTGGTTTTGCCATCACCAATGACGTAAAGAACGTGCGCACGGTCATTGTTATGAGTAACACAGACTACGCCACCCAACAGGTTGTCGACCGTTTGGCAGCATCGGAATATTTCACTATTATAAAGGTAGTTGCTACGCCTGCCGAAGCAGAACAGGCTATTCGCGGTCAGAAAGCGGACATGGCTGTGGTCTTTGCGCAGGACTTTGCAAGCCGAAAAGCGGGCTTTCAGTTCATTGTGGATGCCGCCGATCCTAACATGGCGCAGCAGTGGTCAACTTATGCCACTGCGGTAATCATGAATACAAAAGGAGGTGTCGTAAATACAAAACTGCTATATAATCCGCAAATGAAGTCGACTTACAACTTCGTTCCTGCTATTATGGGAACATTACTGATACTGGTTTGCGCCATGATGACTTCCATTTCCATTGTTCGTGAAAAGGAAAAAGGCACCATGGAGGTGCTACTTGTTTCGCCCACACGCCCCTTAATGATTATCATTGCCAAGGTTGTACCCTACTTGGTGCTTGCTTTCGTTATCCTGATGACGATACTCCTTATGGCTACCTTCGTGTTAGGTGTGCCGGTACTGGGCTCTTTTTTCTGGATATTTGCTATTTCCACCATATATATACTCTTAGCACTTTCGTTAGGTTTGCTTGTCTCTAATGTCGCAAAGACACAGCTTGTAGCACTATTACTATCAGCCATGGTGCTGCTGATGCCTATTATCATGCTCTCAGGAATGATTTTTCCTATTGAATCAATGCCGCGGATATTACAATATATATCAACCGTGATCCCTACACGCTACTATATCAGTGCCATGCGGAAGCTAATGATTATGGGAGTTGGCGTCGAACAGGTGTTCTATGAGACGATGATTCTGATCGGTATGCTCATCGCACTATTATCCCTCTCGCTCGCTAAGTTTAACAAACGATTAGAATAGAAGCGTATGATTCTGAAATATCTTTTACGAAAGGAGTTCATCCAAATCCGTCGGAACTCATTTATTCCACGACTTATCATTGTCTTTCCGATTATGATTATGTGCGTGATGCCGTGGGTGATGAGCATGGAGGTGAAGAATATCGTTGTAGATGTTGTGGATAACGACCGCTCCACACGCTCACAACGACTCGTTCACGACATTGAGGCCAATCGCTATTTTATATTCCATGGCCAACAGCCCACTTACAAGGCCGCACTTGAGAATATTGAGCAATCCAAATCTGATATGGCTATCGTGATACCGCAAAATTACAGTAAGGACTTGGCTATGGGACGACAACCACAAGTGCTCATTGCTGCCAATGCCGTCAATGGAACAAAGGGATCGATCGGCAGCGTTTACCTGTCGTTGATTGTCAACTCCAATGCCAATCCTCTGCCAGCGGCCATTCAGTCGAAGGTTTCCACATTATACCTTTATAATAAATATCTGAACTTTAAGCTTTTCATGATTCCGGCACTCTTTGCCAACG
>CAUURC010000011.1:0-61543 GCA_963547405.1 uncultured Prevotella sp. | reverse complement strand
CTATTAACGGCTTTGGCCGTATTGGTCGTCTCGCATTCCGTCAGATGTTTGAGGCTGAAGGTTATGAAGTTGTTGCTATCAACGACTTGACAAGTCCTAAAATGCTCGCTCACCTCTTGAAGTATGACACTGCTCAGGGTGGTTTCGCCGGCAAGTTCGGTGAGGGCAAGCACACTGTAGAAGCAACCGACAACTCTATTATCGTTGACGGTAAGGAGATTACTATCTACGCAAAGCCAAACGCAGCTGAACTTCCTTGGGGCGAACTCAATGTAGACGTTGTTCTTGAGTGCACTGGTTTCTATACATCTAAGGAGAAAGCTTCTGCTCACCTTACAGCTGGTGCTAAGAAAGTTGTTATCTCTGCTCCCGCAGGCAACGACCTCCCGACCATCGTTTACAACACTAACCACAAGACTCTGACTCCGGCTGATACTGTTATCTCTGCTGCTTCTTGTACTACAAACTGCTTGGCTCCTATGGCTGCCGCTCTGAACGCGTACGCTCCCGTACAGTCAGGTATCATGTCTACTATCCACGCTTACACCGGCGATCAGATGATTCTCGACGGTCCTCAGCGCAAGGGTGACCTCCGTCGTTCACGTGCAGGTGCTTGCAACATCGTTCCTAACTCAACAGGTGCTGCCAAGGCTATCGGTCTTGTAATTCCTGAACTGAACGGTAAGTTGATTGGTTCTGCACAGCGTATTCCAACTCCGACAGGTTCTACAACTATCCTTATCGCTGTTGTTAAGGGTAAGGACGTAACTGTTGAGGGCATCAACGCTGCCATGAAGGCTGCCGCAACTGAAAGCTTCGGTTATACAGAGGATCAGATCGTTTCTTCTGATATCATCGGTATGCGCTTCGGTTCTCTCTTCGACGCTACTCAGACAATGGTAAGCAAGATCGATGAGGAAACTTATCAGGTACAGGTGGTATCTTGGTATGACAATGAGAACTCTTATACTTCTCAGATGGTTCGTACTATCAAGTACCTCGCAGAATTGAAGTAATACGACTTTACTTAGTTCAAATAATATCCCTGTCGGTTTTTGCTGACAGGGATTTTTTGTTATCTTTGCCTTATGAAGAAACTTCTTACTATTCTCGGCCCTACGGCAAGTGGCAAAACAGAATTGGCTACCCATGTAGCTTATCGTTTGAACGCTGAAATTATTTCGGCAGATTCGAGACAGGTGTATCGTGGTATGACCATTGGCACCGGTAAGGATCTTGGAGATTATGTGGTAAATGGAGTTGCTATACCTTATTATTTAATAGATATATGTCAACCGGGAACTAAATATAATTTGTTTCTGTATCAGCAAGACTTTTATGATGCTTATACGGAGATACAGAAACGTGACGTGCAACCTATTTTATGCGGTGGGACCGGACTCTACATAGAGTCTGTGTTAAAAGGCTATCAATTGTCACCCGTTCCGCAGAATGATGTTTTGCGTAGTACGCTTGCCGATAAAACGCTGGACGAACTCGCTGTCATGCTTCGTGATCTGAAAGCAAGGAATGGAAGCGTGATGCATAATCTGACAGACGTAGATACGGCACAGCGTGCCATCCGTGCCATCGAAATAGAAACGTATAATCTGGAACATCCTTTGCCTAAGCGCGAGTTACCCGCCATTGACTCTGTAATCATAGGTGTTGACATAGACCGAGAGTTGCGTAGGGAGAAAATAAGCAAACGTCTGCGTCAACGTCTTGATAATGATATGGTGGAGGAAATCAAAGGACTGCTGGAACAGGGGATACCGGCCGAAGACTTGATATACTATGGCTTGGAATACAAATATATTACAGAATATGTCATTGGCAGGACTTCATTTGAAGAAATGGTTCATCATCTGGAAATCGCGATTCATCAATTTGCCAAGCGTCAAATGACTTGGTTCAGAGGAATGGAACGTAGAGGTTTTACGATTCATTGGATCGATGCCCAACTTCCAATGGAAGAGAAGGTGGAAAGGGTAATAGCGCTTCTTGAACAGTGCTAACCTATTTTGGAAATATGCTCCAGCGCCTCTATGTCTATCAGTTTAATTTTCCTTCCGTCAATCGCTATGATTTTCTCAGCGGCGAATGCCGAAAGGGTTCTGATGGCGTTGCTGGTTGTCATGTTGGAAAGATTGGCCAGCTCTTCACGGCTTAAATAAATGCTGAGCGTATATCGGTCTTCTTCCAATCCATAGCTTTGTTTTAAAAAGAGAAGAGCTTCCGCAAGCCGCCCTCTGATGTGTTTCTGTGTGAGGTTGACGGTTCGTTCATCGCTGTAGCCCAGTTGTTGCGCAAGATAATGGATAAAGAATAAATTGACATTGAAATTTTCCTGCATCAGCTTCAGAATAACAGGCATGGGAAAGGAAGCAACAACCGAAGCCTCGATAGCAGTAGCAACTGTCTTGTAGCATTCGTTTGCGAAATATGCTCTGAAGCCGAAGAACTCGATAGGTTTAATCGCACGGATAATCTGATTTCTTCCTCCAACTCCATCCTTGTGTATTTTGACCTTGCCATGCAGCAGACACATCATATTCTCCGACTTTTCACCATTCTTATATATGATTTCATTTCGTTTGAAATGTTTCAATACAATGTTGTCCAATAAACTCTGACGCTGCGCTTCGGTCAATGGTGTCCATAGATTGGCAATTGCTTGGATGACTTCCTCGTTTTGTATATCTTTTCTTAAAATCATATCAAATTGTCCGAAATATAACCTATTCTCTATGCAAAAATACAATTTTCGAATTGATATTATTATATTTTTAGAAGAAAAACGCTGTTGAGGATAAAAAATCGTAACATTTTAAAGGAAATGATCATCAGGAGTAAAAAATCATAGTTTTTTGACAGAAAATGTTTTCTATAACATGTTTTCCATGATTTGGTTTTATTTTAAGTCTGATAATTTTGTAGTTTACAAATTAAATGTTACTTTTGAAGAAATAAGAAACCTTTTCTAAAGAGAAATAAAAACAGATAAAATAAACCTAAATATAAATATTTAAGCCTTAATACAGAGAACTATGAGTTATTTACGATTTGAAAAAGCACTGATGACTAATCTTGAGGAATCTCTTCCAAGAGAGTTGTTGCGTACAAACCGTTCCGGAGCTTATTCATGTTCTTCTATTGTAGACTGTAACACAAGAAAATATCATGGATTGTTAGTTGTACCGGTTCCACAGCTGGACGACGAGAATCATGTGTTGCTATCTTCTCTCGACGTTACGGTAGTACAGCATGGAGCAGAGTTTAATCTGGGACTGCATAAATACCAAGGCAACAATTATAGTCCAAAGGGACATAAGTACATCAGAGAGTTTGATTGCGATAAGGTTCCTACTACACTGTTTCGTGTAGGAGGAGTAATATTGAAGCGCGAAGTTGTATTTCAGCATTATGAGGATCGTATTTTGATACGGTATACGCTCGAAGATGCACATTCGGCAACGACTTTGCGGTTCAGACCTTTCATGGCCTTCAGAAGTGTTCGCCAGTTTACGCATGAGAATGGTGTTGCAAGTCGCGATTATCAGTTGGTTGACAATGGTATTAAAACATGTATGTATGCCGGTTATCCGGATTTATACATGCAGTTTAGTCGAAAGAATGAATTCGTATTTGCGCCGGACTGGTATCGCGGGGTAGAATATCCTAAAGAACAGGAACGAGGTTACGCTTCGAATGAAGACCTGTATGTTCCGGGATATTTCGAGATGTCGATAAGGAAAGGTGAGAGTATCGTATTCTCTGCTTCCACGTCCGAAATAAAGGTTTCTAAGTTGAAGAAACTTTTTGAGGATGAAGTCGAAGAGCGTAGTCCACGGGACAACTTCTTTCATTGTTTGGTAAATGCGGCCCATCAGTTCCATCTTCGTATGAAGAATGACGATCGGTATATTTTAGCAGGCTACCCATGGTTTAAATGCAGAGCGCGCGATACTTTTATAGCATTGCCCGGCTTGACGCTCTCCATTCAGGAACGCGATTATTTCGAGCTCGTGATGAAAACAGCCGAGCGCGGACTTCGTGAATTTATGGAAGGAAAGCTTTCGACGGTAAAGATGTATGAAATAGACCAACCCGATGTCATGTTGTGGGCATTTTGGTGTGTACAGCAGTATGCCAAGGAAGCCGGGAAAGAGGCCTGTCTGAAAAGATACGGGGCTCTCCTGCAAGATATGTTGACCTTCATCGAGTCGGGCAAGCATCCTAATTTGGAACTTGATGAAAATGGTTTGCTCCGTACGTTTGGTAAAGATAAACCAGTGACTTGGATGAATTCTACTGCCAATGGAAAACCTGTAATTCCTCGTACTGGTTATATTGTAGAGTTTAACGCCCTTTGGTTTAATGCGTTAAAATTTTCAGCAGTGCTGGCAGCTTTGGAACAAAATACAGAAGCTGCAACCCATCTGGAAGCGTTGGCTGACCGGTGTAAACAGTCCTTTGTTGAAACCTTCTTGAATGAGTACGGCTATCTGTATGATTATGTAGATGGCAATATGATTGACTGGAGCGTGAGACCTAACATGATTTTTGCGGTAGCCTTCGATTATTCACCTTTAACTCAAGAGCAGAAAAAAGGAGTGTTGGATATTTGTACACGAGAACTTTTGACTCCGAAGGGACTTCGGTCTCTTTCGCCGAAGAGCGGTGGCTATAATCCTTTATACATAGGTCCACAGACCCAACGAGACTATGCTTATCATCAAGGAACGGCATGGCCATGGTTGGGAGGATTCTATATGGAGGCTTGCCTTAAATTGTATAAGACGTCAAGGCTCAGTTTCATTAGTCGCCAGTTGGTGGGGTATGAGGATGAAATGACAAATCATTGTCTGGGGACTATTCCAGAATTATTTGACGGAAATCCACCATTCCATGGGCGTGGGGCAATCTCCTTTGCAATGAATGTAGCAGAAATTCTGCGTACACTTGAGTTAATGGACAAGTTTGATTATCAGAAGGAGGACTAAGTATGAAAGTTTTAATGTTTGGATGGGAATATCCTCCTCATGTTTTTGGCGGCCTTGCCACAGCCAATTTTGGTATTACGGAAGGTTTACATGCGCAGGGTGATGTTGAAATAACATTGTGTTTACCGAAGCCTTGGGGCGATGAAGATCGGAGTGCTGCCAATATCGTGGCAATGAATTGCGTACCCATCGCTTGGCGTGATGTTGATTATGACGTTGTAAAAAGTCGAGTGGGGGGAGTTATGAATCCCGATTTTTATTATCAACTTCGTGATCATATCTATGCGGATTTTAATTATATGCATGTCAATGATCTTGGATGCATTGATTTCGCGGGTGGTTATCCCTCAAATCTGCACGATGAAATTAATAACTATTCCGTCATAGCGGGTGTAGTAGCTCGAACGGTAGACTTTGATATCATCCATGCACATGATTGGCTGACCTATCCTGCCGGCATTCATGCCAAACAGGTGAGTGGAAAACCTTTGTGTATTCATGTGCACGCTACAGACTTTGACCGGAGTCGCGGACATGTGAATCCTACGGTTTATTCAATAGAAAAGGATGGTATGGATAATGCTGATTGCATCATGTGTGTGTCTGAATTGACCAGACAAACGGTCATCCATCAATATCATCAGGACCCACGAAAGGTATATACCGTTCATAACGCGGTTTATCCATTGGCACAGGAATTACAGGAAATACCTCGTCCGGACCATCAGGGAAAAGAAAAAGTCGTTACCTTTCTGGGGCGTCTTACCATGCAGAAGGGACCGGAATATTTTGTTGAAGCAGCTAACATGGTACTCCATCGTTCCCGTAACGTACGTTTTTGTATGGCAGGGTCGGGAGATATGATGGATCAGATGATTTATCTTGCGGCAGAACGGGGGATTGCGGATCGATTCCATTTTCCCGGATTTATGCGCGGAAAACAGGTGTATGAGTGTCTGAAAGATTCAGATGTCTATGTAATGCCCTCTGTGAGTGAACCTTTTGGTATATCTCCTTTGGAAGCAATGCAGTGTGGAACACCATCGATTATCTCTAAACAAAGTGGATGTGCTGAGATCCTTTCTAATTGTATCAAGGTCGATTACTGGGATATTCAGGCGATGGCTGATGCAATTTACAGTATCTGTCATAACGAAAGTTTATTCCATTATTTGCAGGATGAAGGGAAGAAGGAAGTTGACCAAATTACATGGGAAAAGGTTGGCTTGTGGATTCGTGAACTTTATGAGCGAACATTGGGATGGAAATAATCAAGCTTTCTAATCGTTTTGGTTTTTGATTTTAAATCTAATTACAGCTAACTAATAATACAATAACAATGAAAACAATTTGTCTATATTTCGAGATACATCAGAGCATACATCTCAAGCGCTATCGTTTCTTTGATATAGGAACAGATCATTATTACTATGATAACTATGAGAATGAGCGTTTGACTGGTGATATCGCAGAGCGTAGCTATATGCCGGCTTTAAGTGCTTTGCAGTCGATGATAGCTGAGCATGGGAAGTTTTTTAAGGTCGCTTTCTCATTAAGTGGTGTTTGTATAGAGCAGTTGGAGAATCATGCACCTCAGGTTTTGGAGAAACTTCAAGCATTGAATGAAACGGGTTGTGTAGAATTCTTAGCAGAACCTTATTCGCATGGTCTGTCGTCTTTGACTAACGAGGATTGTTTTGTTCATGACGTAAAGAAACAATGTCAGAAGATTAAGGAGTATTTCGGACAAGAGCCAAAGGTTTTGCGTAATTCTTCGCTCATCTATAGTGATGACATCGGGCAGCAAGTGGCTCAGATGGGATTCAAGGGAATGCTCACAGAAGGAGCGCGCCACGTGCTGGGTTGGAAGTCGCCTCATTATATTTATCATTGTGCTTTAAATCCCAAGCTAAAGTTGTTACTTCGTGATGTAAAGCTAAGTGATGATATTTCATTGCGTTTTAATAACAGCGAGTGGGATGGTTATCCTTTATTTGCCGATACTTATATCGAAGAAATAGCTCGTTTGCCTGAAGAAGAACAGGTTATTAATATTTTTATGGAGCTTTCCGCCCTTGGTATTGCCCAGCCTCTTTCCAGCAATATTTTGGATTTCTTGAAAGCATTGCCTGCTTGTGCAAAACAGCGCGGGATTACTTTCTCCACTCCGACAGAAATCTGCATGAAGCTCAAGAGTGTAGGCGAATTGAATGTACCTGATACTTTGAGTTGGGTAGATGAGGAACGTGACATCAGTAGTTGGTTAGGGAATCCCATGCAGCGTGAAGCCTTTAATAAACTTTATAGTGTGGCGGATCGTGTACGTATTGCCAATGACCCTCGTATTAATCAAGATTGGGATTATCTGCAGGCCAGTAATAATTTCCGCGTTATGACGACTAAGCCCAGTAATGTGGGACTTGACAGGGGGATTTACAGCAGTTCTTTCGATGCGTTTACAAATTATATGAATATTCTTGGTGATTTTATCAGCCGCGTAAATTGTCTTTATCCGGAAGAACTTGATAATGATCAGTTGGAAGCTATGCTGACAACAATCCGAAATCAAGGTGATGAAATCGAGGTGAAAGACAAGGAAATTACACGCTTACAGGCTAAAATTGCAAAACTGGAGGAAGAAGAACTCAAGCTGCGTGAGAAGTATGAAGGCGGAAAAGCTACTGTGGCAAAGGGCGGAAAGAAACCAACCGGTAAGACTGCTGTTGCTAAACCCAAAGCAAAGGCTGCTGCTCCTAAAAAAGTAACAAAGGCTGAAGAATCGGCAGTATAAAACTATGTGAAGTGTTAAAACCAAGTTTTTTCTTGCTTTTATCAATTATATAGTTTATATTTGTCCCATATTTATGATTTCGTATTTATTTTTTTGAACGAAATCGTCCCTCGAGGTTGGTAGCATCCTGCACCAACCTCTTTTTAATTAATTTAAGCGAGATCGTATATAATAAACTTTGGATATTATGCGTTATCAGAGTACATAATGAGTGGCCGTGAAGAGCTGCCCGAAATTTCACTCTTTTCTAATTATTAATTCAATGCCTATGAAGTATTTTACTCCTGAAGATTTACTTTTTTTGCCTTCTGATGTAGCTGAGCCATCAGCAAAGACAATAGAAATTATTCGTATGATAGCCCATACCTATCAGATAAGCCATGATAACAATACCTCTACCTCGCATTTAAATTAATCGAGTACATTTACTTTAATCGACTCTAAATATTTTATTAAATAATGAAAACGCTTATTTCTCCATCTTTATTGTCTGCCAACTTCATTAATCTTCAGTCTGAAATAGAGATGATTAATCAGAGCGAAGCCGACTGGCTTCATTTGGACATAATGGATGGAGTCTTCGTGCCTAACATATCATTCGGTTTCCCGATTATAGAGGCTGTAAATAAATTTTGTTTGAAACCTTTGGATGTGCATCTAATGATTGTACACCCTGAAAAATACATTCAACAAGTAGCCAAAGCAGGCGCTATGATGATGAATGTTCATTATGAAGCTTGTATCCATCTGCATAGAACTATCCAAGAGATTCATGCTGCAGGAATGAAAGCCGGCGTAACTCTGAATCCAGCAACACCAGTCTCGGTGCTTGAAGATATCATTACCGATGTAGATATGGTATTATTGATGAGTGTCAACCCAGGTTTCGGAGGGCAAACATTTATAGAGAATACCATAAAAAAAGTTCATCAACTTCATGAATTGATTTCACGTTCAGAGAGCCAAGCCTTGATAGAAGTTGACGGAGGCGTGCAAGCAGACACTGCGCCACTGTTGGTAAAAGCCGGTGTTGATATTTTGGTAAGCGGAAGCTTCATCTTCAAAAGCCCAAACCCACTGTCAACAATTTCAATGCTAAAGAATCTATCACGTTAAATACAAAAAAGTAGAATTATAATCACTCAATTACTATGATTAAGAAATATGTAGAAGAGAACAAAGACAGAATGCTCGAGGAGTTGTTCAGTCTGATACGCATACCAAGCGTAAGTGCGCAACCGGCTCATAAGGAGGACATGCAACGCTGTGCCGAGCGCTGGAAGGAACTGCTGCTCGAGGCAGGTGTCGACAAAGCCGAGGTGATGCCATCAAAGGGCAATCCTATGGTTTACGCCGAGAGAATGGTAGATCCGAAGGCAAAAACAGTATTGGTTTACGGGCACTATGACGTGATGCCGGCTGAACCTTTCGAACTTTGGAAGACCGAACCATTCGAGCCGGTTATCAAAGACGGACACATCTGGGCGCGTGGCGCGGACGATGACAAGGGACAATCGTTCATGCAGGCAAAGGCTTTTGAGTATCTCAACAAGAATGACTTGCTGAAGCATAACATGAAGTTCATCTTCGAAGGCGAGGAAGAGATTGGCTCAGGCAGCCTTGGCCCGTTCATCGAGGAGCACAAGGAGCTCTTGGCATGCGATGTGATCCTCGTTTCAGACACAGGGCTTATCGGGCAGGACGTTCCCTCTATCACGACAGGTCTGCGTGGTCTGTCCTATTGGCAGATTGAGGTTACCGGTCCTAACCGCGACCTTCACTCCGGAACATTTGGCGGCGCAGTGGCCAACCCCATCAATGTGCTGTGCAAACTGATTGCCAACGTGACGGGGCCCGACGGCAAGATTCGCATTCCCGGCTTCTATGATGATGTTGATGACGCATCTGACGAGGAGCGCAAGCTTGTTGCGTCTATTCCTTTCAATGAGGAAGAATATAAGAAGTCGCTCGGTGTGAAGGCCCTCTTCGGCGAGGAAGGCTACAGCACGATTGAGCGCACGGGTTATCGTCCTACGTTCGATGTATGCGGAATCTGGGGCGGTTACACCGGCGATGGTGCCAAGACGGTTATCCCATCTAAAGCCTACGCGAAGCTATCCTCACGTCTCGTTCCGCATCAGGATCACAAGAAGATCAGTCAGTTGGTAGTGGATTACTTCAACAGCGTTGCTCCTGACTATGTTACCGTGAATGTTGAGAAGCATCATGGTGGTTACGGCTATGTATGTCCTATCGACTTCCCTGCCTACAAAGCAGCAGAACGCGGATTCGAGGCTGTCTTCGGCAAGCGCCCGTTGCCTGTGCGCATCGGTGGCAGTATTCCAATCATCTCTACCTTCGAGAAACTTCTCGGCGTAAAGACCGTCCTCATGGGCTTCGGTTTGGAGTCAAATGCCATCCATTCGCCAAACGAGAATATGCCTATTGCGCTCTGGTTGAAAGGTATCGAAACCATCATCCATTTCCATCTCGAGTACGACAAGGAAGCATAAGCATAAAAATATAATCGTTTAAACCAGTCGGATGGGGCTTCCCATCCGACTGGTTTTTTTTACTTTTCCTGCCTGTCCGAGATTCACCTTCATAAAAATGAATCTCTCTACCCTTTCATTTATCTCTCCCGGACTGCATCGACAGCGTTTCTCAATGTTGAGAACGACAAAAGCAAATGAAAAATGTCTTTCCCAATGTTGAGAAAGACAAAAATGGAATAATGCATGATTTTATCGCACTTATGAATTGGTTCCCGCTTCATTGATTACTTTCAGCACGCGCTTCAGCAGGTAAGTCGCGTTTTGATTGCGGGCAACTCCCGGCGTAATGCGATACGAATAGGTGACGTTTTCGCCCAACTCAATCTCAAAACAGTAGTTGCGAAAACGTTGCGGTTGCTCATCTGAGAGTTTTGAAAGCTCCAAATCGTGCGTCGCAACGACTCCCGACACCGGCAACTTGCATATCCGTTCCAGAAAAAGACGCGACCCGTTGAGTTTGTCTAAAGAATTGGTTCCTTTCAATATCTCATCTAAGATTATCAATGTGCGCTTCTGTTCGGAAGGCAGTCCTTCACGATACGAAGGATTCTTGCAGAAATGAACCAACTGCTCAAGTCGCAGCAATTCCGCATTAAAATAGGAAATGCCTTCGGCCAAATCATCCGTGGTACGCATGCTACTGAAGAGATTGAAGCGTGAAACTTTCATCCGGCGCGCAAAAACGGGGATTCCATTGCGTGCGAGGACATAATTGATACCGAGCGTGCGCAAAAACGTACTCTTGCCTGCCATGTTCGCACCGGTCACAATCGTATAACTACCATCGGGAATGGTAAAATCATTCGCTACGGCTTCTGCCCCCAAGAACGGATGAAAGAGCCCTTCGGCCTCGTAAACGATTGGCTCGCGCTCCACCACTTCGGCCTGCACGGTCGTCGGATGATTGTAAACGAAGCGCCCCAAGGACACCAAGGCGTCGACATGGCTCAGCGCATTGACCCACCGATCGGCATGCGAGATGAAATCCTCACGCCACTTCAGATAGTCGCGGATAAGGAAGAAATCGTTCAGAAAAAAGGTGTCTAACAGAAATAGGCCCAGAATATTCCCTCGGCGGTCGAGCCGTTGGATGAAATCTTCCAACAATCGGGCCGACTTCATGGCCTTCCGCAAATCCTCTGCCTCCTCACCCATCGACTCGGGCCATTCCGGCTGGCGTTCGCAAAGGCGCAACAGTCGCACAAAGCCTTCGCTTTCGCGATGCAACAAATCCGTTTGATGACCGATGGAACGTGCGCTCGCGTTACAAAGCAAGAAGACCACAAAGAATTGTAATGTGGCGTAGAACAGGGGGAAGGTGCCTTCCAGTACACCTATCGCTGCCAGAACGATGGACAGAAGGACAAAGGCTATCATGCAAAAGGCTGCCAACCGGGCCCATACTGTTCCCATCCAACCGGGCAGCACCAGCTTTTGCATCATGTTCCGCAACGCAAGTATTCCCAACGTATCGGTCTGTCGCTGTTGTCCCAACGCCTGAAATTCGTCCATGAAGGTCAACTGCCGGCTGAAAAATTCAACTTCTTTCGGCTGATAACATATATTTTTAAAAGCCAGATAACTTGCCAACAAGTGTCTTCCGCCGCTTGTTACGCTGCGATTGATGCGGGCATAGAGCGATCTTGGACCGAAAATATCAAGATCAAACGTAAAAGGATGGTGATAATCTACAAAATCATGTCCGTCGTCAAAATGGCTGTAATTGCCTTGCAGTGCTTCTAACTCATGCTGATAAACATGCTGCAGATTCTCACTATCGGCTATCTGTCTGGCATTCCGGCTGTCAAGCAACCGTGCGATTACATAACAAGCCAATGATATGCCCGATAACAGCAAAGCAACCCATCCCAATCGTGTACCGGTATAAACAGCCAGGCCACCGATAAAAAGACTGAAGAACAGTATTTCCGTCAGAATAAATACACGGTTTCGCCGTTTGAGCCGGGCTACAATGCCTGCCAGCGTTTCATAACGGGATGTATAATATTGGTAATTGTCCGTCATATTCTTTTTAAACTCCAAATTCATTTCATACTTTTTCAAAAAAAGATTGTGGCCTCAGAAACGAGTTTCTGCGCCACCATCTCTTTTATTTCACATAATCTTTGGTTATCATATCATAATAAAGTGCCTCTAACTCCGCAAGCGAGAGCTGTTCTATGCTATGCTCCAACTTACGTATGAGTTCCTCTCGACGATAATCGTCGGTCTGTTGACCAAAATTCATAGGCCTACTCCCACTCTATTGTCGAAGGTGGCTTTGAAGATATGTCGTAACAAACGCGGTTTACGCCTTTCACCTTATTTATAATTTCGTTGCTTACCTTAGCCATGAAATCATAAGGAAGATGTGCCCAGTCGGCAGTCATCGCGTCCTGGCTGGTCACGGCTCGCAATGCTACGGGGTGTTCGTATGTGCGCTCGTCCCCCATCACTCCTACCGACCGAATGGTAGAGAGCAACACGGTGCCTGCCTGCCATACGTGGTCGTAAAGACTGGAGCCATCGGGCATGGTGTAATTGTGCATATTCTCGATATAGATATCGTCCGCGTCTTGCAGGATACGCACCTTTTCACTAGTAACATCACCTAAGATTCTAACTGCTAAACCGGGACCGGGGAACGGATGTCGCTTAATCAACCGCTCAGGCATCTCAAGCTGGTAGCCCACTCTGCGCACTTCGTCTTTGAAAAGCCACTGCAAGGGCTCACACAACTTCAACTTCATTTCCTTGGGAAGTCCGCCTACGTTATGGTGACTCTTGATAGTCATACCCGTAATACTGAGGCTTTCGATGCGATCCGGATAGATGGTTCCCTGTGCCAACCACTTGGCATCGGTGATTTTCCGGGCCTCCGCATTGAATACTTCAACAAAATCACGGCCGATTATCTTGCGTTTCTCCTCAGGATCGGTCACGCCTTCCAAGTCCTTCATGAACTTATCGCTGGCGTCAACACCTATAACGTTGAGGCCCAAGCCCTCGTATGCTTCCATCACCTTTGTGAACTCGTTCTTACGGAGCATACCATGATCCACAAAAATACAGGTAAGATTCTTGCCGATTGCTCGGTTCAACAAAGTCGCGCAAACCGAAGAATCAACGCCACCGGACAATCCTAAAATTACGCGATCATTGCCCAGCTGCGACTTGAGTTCTGCAACCATATTATCAACGAACGACGCGGGACTCCACTCCTGCTTACTCTTACAAATATCTACCACAAAATTCTTCAGCAGTAAGGTTCCTTGTGTCGAATGAAATACCTCCGGATGGAACTGCACAGCCCACAATGGATATGTGGTACTGGCATAAGCAGCAAAACGAACATCGTCCGTACTGGCTATCACATGACAATCGCTGGGGATTGCGGTAATCGTATCACTATGGCTCATCCATACTTGCGAATCGGGTTCAAAACCTTTGAACAGAGGATCATCCTTATCAAACTTCCGCAAATTGGCACGACCATACTCCCGTGTACCGGTTTGCTCTATTTTACCGCCGTTCGCGTATGAAACAAACTGAGCACCATAGCAGATTCCAAGCACAGGATATTTACCGACAAACTGCGACAAGTCCACTTTAAAAGCTTCAGGATCATGTACCGAATAAGGCGAACCACTCAGAATCACACCGATGATATCAGGATCATCCTTGGGGAACTTGTTATACGGAAAAATCTCGCAGAAGGTGTCAAGTTCACGAAGACGCCGCCCTATAAGTTGCGTTGTCTGTGAACCGAAGTCTAAAATTATTATCTTCTGTTGCATGTTGTTAAGGATTATATGATTGCAAAAATATGAAAATTAATTGATTAAAAGGGATTACCTGTAAAGAAGCAAGCGGCAAGCTCTCCGTCATAGCATTGTCAAGAAACGTTCTGCTTCTTTCAGCGTATCGATTTTGCCCACATCCATCAAACGAAGATCTTCTTTCAGATAACCGCGTATGGGTTGTATATGGCAGTTTTGCAGGTAAAAATCCATGATAGGAAATTTATCTGGATAACTGGCCATCAACGGAAACAGCTGCGGCGAAAAACTATGAATGCCAGAAAAGGCATAGAATCGCATAACAGGCGGTTCTGAAACACCTCCCGCTATCTGCTGATTCAGCAACTTGCACTCCTCTACCGTTCGAGGCATTCGTGCGGCTTTCACCCAAGCATAAGGACTCTTGACCTCGCCTGTCCCCAAATGAAGCCAGCCCACAAGTAGCATATCTTGATCAAAGATGAGGTAACGCTGCGTCTCTCGCCAACTGGCAAGCAAAGTTGCGCCAACCCGCTCGCAAGTAATGCTGCCGCCCTTGCGTGTCACCTGTGGATTCAGTGTATAAAACTCTCGCAAATCCACATTGCTAAGAATGTCTACATTATGTATCAAAATGGGAGAGTCCGTCTGAAACATGGGGCACGCCTTTCGGATTCCGCCACCGGTTTCCAACAATCCAGTGCTCTCATCGCTAATCTTTATATCAAGCCCAAAATTATCATGAGCATGTAAAAAGTCTACTATCTGATTAGCAAAGTGATGCACATTCACAACCAGATGGCTGAACCCGTCCTCTTTCAGCTTCAGAATGACCCGCTGAATGAGTGGCTGTCCCCCCACTTCTACCAACGCTTTGGGCATGGTATCTGTCAGAGGCTTTAATCTAGTGCCCTTTCCGGCTGCAAAAATCATGGCCTGCATCATTATCCTAAATCTCTTATTCTGTCGTTAGTGATATTATGATTGAAAATGACAAATGCTTATTTAGCCTCTAACGTCTTGTTTATTTTTTGTTCACGATGGCAGATTTTAACCTCTACTCCAAACTTTTCATGTATATGTTCGGCTAAATGCTGGGCACTGTAAACACTCCGGTGCTGACCTCCTGTGCAACCAAACGAGAACATCAGACTAGTAAAGCCTCGCTGGATATAACGAGCAACATGATGATCAGCCAACTGATAGACATTTTCTAAGAACTTCAGAATCTCACCATCATCCTCCAAAAAGCGAATAACCGGCTCATCCAATCCCGTAAGTTGTTTGTATGGTTCGTAACGACCGGGGTTATGAGTACTTCGACAATCAAAAATATAGCCACCACCATTGCCCGATTCGTCTTCAGGAAGCCCCTTGCGGTATGAAAAACTAAACACCTTCACCACCAACGGACCTTTGCCATCGTATTTAGAGAATGTGGCCAAGCCATCTTGCGGATGGGCTGTATAGACATTAGTGTTGGTTGTCTTAAAGCCGTCGGCACGAGGATTCACATGGGGTGCCTGTACGGCAAACTGTGGTAAAGCGCACAAACGCTTCAACATTTCCATCATGTAGGGATAAGGAAAGGTTTCGGGATTCATCCTTAACAGTTCCCGAAGATTCTGCATGGCTGGCGGAATAGAATCAAGGAAATGTGTCTTGCGTTCAAAATAACCGCGGAAGCCATAGGCACCCAGCACCTGCAATGTTCGGAAAAGCACAAATAGGCTCAACCGTTCAACAAAGTGACGCTCTGACGGAACCTCTGTGTAATTTTTCAATGAGTTGTAATAATCGAGAATCAGTTCCCTACGGAGCTTGAACGGATACTTGGCAGAAGCCTGCCACAAGAACGATGCTAAATCATAATAATAAGGACCTTTACGTCCACCTTGAAAATCAATGAAATAGGGATTATCGTTCTCGTCCAGCATGATATTGCGTGCTTGGAAGTCACGATATAAAAAACTTTCATTGCTTTCCGAAGTCAAATCTTTAGCAAACATTCTAAAGTTCGCTTCTAACTTCAATTCGTGGAAATCCAACCCTGTGGCTTTAAGAAAGCAATATTTGAAATAATTTAGGTCAAACAAAACGCTATCGGCATCGAACTCTGGCTGCGGATAGCAGTTGGACCAGTCTAAACCACGTGCTCCGCGAATTTGAATTTCGGGCAAAGCGATAATGGTACGTTTCAGCAAATCTTTTTCTTTCTGATTATAACGACCACCAGCTTCGCGCCCACCCTTGATAGCATCAAATAAAGAACGACGTCCCAAATCAGTCTGCAGATAACATAATTCGTCATCAGAAACCGCCAACACCTGTGGAACCGGCAACTTACGAGCAACAAAATGACGATCCAAATAGATAAAAGCATGATCCTCTTCCCTACTCGTTCCTTTCACACCGATAAGCGAAGAACCATCAGCTGCTATAAAACGGAAATACGCACGATTGCTACCTGCGCCTGGCAGTTTTTCTATTTGAGCCGGTTCCTGCCCTGTCCAGCTCTTATATAAATCTAAAAGTTTCTGCATACCAAGATTCTTTACCTCTGTTCCTTCCCCGCAAATCCTACGCATTGCTCAAGCAAGGAAAGAAACCGAAACATAGCGTTCCGTAATGCAAAAGTAATATAATCACACGGAAAATCAAAATGTATATATATAAAAAATCGGATATCATCACGACATCCGATTTTCATAAACAAACTACTTAAAAACTAATCTACTAAAACAAATCAAAAAATATTTTTATGTGAATCCTTTTCAGAATCCGACTATTTCTAATTCTCTTTTGCAAATATAATAACTTTTACAATACGCTCAAAGCTTTCTAAGCATTTTTTCATTTATTTTTTTGTAAAGTTTCGCAACTTAAAGTCCTTAAGAGTTAAAATTATAACAGTTATTAGCAGCCCAACAATCAGAAATCAGTTGAGCTATTACCAAAATATTACCGCTACATGGTAATATTTTGGTAATAGCTCAAAATGTTGTTCGATAATAGCTTATCCAATCATTAGTTGCTGTGCGTTTTGTATAAGACTATATATGTTTTAAGAACTTAAATAGACTTTTTAGATTAATTCCAATACCACCCACGTTTGGTTCAAGAATTAATGTATCATTAAGTATTTTGCCAACACCTCCCTTTAATTCTTTCGCTACTCTGAAATTTCGAATCGCTTTCCCGTCTTTAATGTCTTGAAATATCTTCTCCAGAAGAGCTACGACATCATGAGGATGTTGGCAAATGTTCCGTATTTCTAAAAATACAAATTTATCTTTGGGAATGTTCTTTCCTTTGATTTGCTTATTATCTCCATCTATAAAGTATTTGGGATGTAGAGTGGTTATCATTAATGCTGGTAATAATTCCAATGGGTCTATGCCATTTATAGATTCCCAAGACATTAACTCTGAATAAAAATGGCTTCCTGCTATTCCTTGTATAACTACAGAATTATTGTTAGCCGCAAATTCTGCTATTTTATCAAAGTTTTCTCTCAAAGTATTACCAATAGGCTCGTCCCAATTGTAATAATCCAAGATATACAAATAATACTTTTTAGAAACGTTGTCAGGTATTTCTGCTAATGTGTGAATTTTTAATCCCATAGTGTCATATATCTTTTTCTAATAGTCCGTTATAATGTTCCTGATATTTTTCTTCATAAAAAATTTTAGCATAATTTTTATTTTGCAATTCTATAATTGAAAATCAACAACTTACAAACATACATAGCGATAACTACTACTGGCAAAGTTATAGAAAATCTTTGGAATAACCGAGAAAAGAGGTTGAAATGTCACTGAAATGGCTATCATTAAAGCGTTTACAGTGCCAAATGAAGCCAACCGCAAAAAACGGGAAACGCAAAGGAAAGCAGTTCTATGAAGCAGAACGGTTTTCAAATCGTTACCCGAAACGGGATGCATTTTTAACGTTCTCTGCATTGATTGCGCCGTTCTGCGCCGATTTGATTATCAAGGTCTAACTCGTTGAGTAATAACTTTGCAAACAAAAAAACGAGTATGGTAAGAAGTACATTCAAAGTGCTGTTCTACGTGAACGGCAGCAAGGAGAAAAACGGCATTGTCCCCATCATGGGACGAGTGACAATCAACGGGACTGTGGCGCAGTTCAGTTGCAAGCAGGGTGTCCCGAAAACACTTTGGGACATCAAGGGCAACCGAGCCAAAGGCAAGAGCAAGGAGGCACGGGACATCAATTTGGCATTGGACAACATCAAAGCGCAAATCATCAAGCACTACCAGCGCATATCCGACCGTGAAGCGTTTGTTACGGCAGAAATGGTGCGCAATGCCTATCAGGGCATCGGCAGCGAATACGAGACACTGCTCAAAGCATTCGACCGTGAGAACGAGGTGTTCAAGAAACGTGTCGGCAAGGACAGGGTAATGACAACATACCGTTCACAGGTGGTGGCAAGAAACCATGTGGCAGCGTTCATCAAGTCTTTCTACAGGCGGACTGATATGTCCATGCTGGAGATTACGCCCGACTTCATTAAGGAATTTGCCGCCTACCTCTCAACGGAAGCAGGACTGCATAACGGGACGATATGGGGAAAGTGCATGTGGCTAAAAGGGGTTGTCATACGTGCGCACTTCAACGGACTGATACCGAGAAACCCGTTTGCCCAATTCCACATCAGCCCGAATGTAAAGGAGCGTGAGTACCTGACAGAAGACGAGCTAAAAGCGTTGATGACGCACGAGTTCGGGGATGCAAAGCAGTCCTATATCCGTGATATTTTCGTCTTCGCCAGCTTCACCGCCCTCTCTTTCGTAGACATCAAGGAACTAACCAATGACAACATCGTGGAAGTGAACAGTGAGAAGTGGATATTATCGAAACGCCACAAGACGAAAGTGCCGTTCCAAGTGAAACTGCTGAATATACCCTTGCAGATAATAGAGCGTTACCGACCCTTGCAGGTGGACAACCTTGTTTTCCCCAATCTCAACTACTGGTCTATCTGCAAACCGCTGAAAAAGGTGATGAAAGAGTGCGGGATAACAAAGGACATATCGTTTCATTGTGCCAGGCATGGATTCGCGACCCTTGCCTTGAGCATGGGTATGCCGATTGAAAGCGTGAGCCGTGTTTTGGGTCACACGAACATAGTCACGACCCAAATCTACGCAAAAATCACAACGCAGAAGCTGGACAACGACCTTACCATGTTCGGCAACAGGCTGAGCCAATCGTTTAACAACATATCAATGGCAGGACAATGAAAAGGAATATCATCGAAATCACAGAACACGGTACGATAACTATACCGAGTGAAACAGTATGGATGAGCGAAGCGGAACTTGTCAGCCTGTTCGGGGTTATTGCTCCTACTATCCGTGCTGCAATCAATGCAGTATATAAAAGTGAAATACTGAAAGAGTATGAGGCGCAACGGCATATCCGCTTATCGGACAAAATCGGTGTGGATGTTTACAGCCTTGAAATGATTGTCGCTCTCGCTTTCCGCATCCACTCATACGGAGCGGAACGGGTACGCAACGCCATACTTGAAAGGCTGTACTTGCGAAAAGAGAAAACAAGCATCTTCTTTTCGCTGGGTAATTGCATAAAATCATCTGAATATCAAGCGTAAAGTGTATTGATATGACGACATGAAGTAATGAAACCGATGCGTATCCCCATTGCCGACAATGTACCCATATACATAATTGGGTAGGCATATTGTCATTCACAGGAATGTGGCAATCCCGAAGAAGTACCCCTCTATGACGGTTGTTTCTTCGGGATTTTTTGTTGTTATACTCCCTAACAAGCTGCAAGTTTTTCATTCCGTGTGTTTTTTGCGCCATTCTGCCGTGATTTGCGTATCAAGGTTTTAAGCGGCTCACCATAATTTTGCATACGATTATTTATCAATTATTTAAGCGTATGAACAATGAGTAAACCAAACATCGGCAAGGAGGAGTTTATCCGAGTGGGTACGACCCTCTACAAGTTAGTGAACCAGCCCCGACTGAACGGAGGCTATGTGAAGAAACGCATCGTGTGGAACAACGAGACATTACGGCAGGACTATGGCAAGCACTTTTTCGCCACTGTCCCCAAGTATGACGGTTTCTGCACTGTGCCCGACCATGTGAATTACCGTCCGATAGTGGACAAGTTCCTGAACCTCTATGAACCGATAGACCACAAACCGATGGAGGGTGATTTTCCCTCTATCCAATCTTTGGTACGGCACATCTTCGGGGAACAATACGAGTTGGGAATGGACTACCTGCAACTGCTATACCTGCAACCCATTCAAAAGTTGCCTATCCTGTTGTTAGTATCGGAAGAACGCAACACAGGCAAAAGCACGTTCCAGAACTTTCTGAAAGCTCTGTTTCAGAATAACGTAACATTCAACACCAACGAGGATTTCCGCAGCCAGTTCAATTCCGATTGGGCAGGAAAGCTGCTTATCGTGGTGGATGAAGTGTTATTGAGCCGCAGGGAGGACAGTGAGCGGTTGAAGAACCTCAGTACCACACTCTCCTACAAAGTGGAAGCCAAAGGCAAAGACCGTGACGAGATAGCGTTCTTCGCCAAGTTCGTGTTATGTTCTAACAACGAGTATCTGCCCGTCATCATAGACGCAGGGGAAACACGTTATTGGGTGCGCAAGATAGACCGCTTGCAGACAGACGATACCGACTTCCTGCAAAAGCTGAAAGCGGAAATACCTGCTTTCCTCTATCATTTGCAGCACAGGCAACTCTCCACCGAGAAAGAGAGCCGTATGTGGTTTGCCCCGTCATTGCTGCATACCGAAGCCTTGCAGAAGATTATCCGCAGCAACCGTAACCGATTGGAGATAGAGATGTGCGAACTTATACTTGACATCATGGCAAGTACGGGTATCGACACTTTCTCTTTCTGCTGCAACGACATTCTCACGTTGTTGGCAAACACGTATGTCAAGGCGGAGAAGTACCAAGTGAGGAAGGTTTTGCAGGAGTGTTGGAAGCTCACGCCTGCTCCGAATGGGTGACATACACCACCTACCAACTGAACTACAATAGGGAGTGTCGATATGAGCCGATAAGGAGAGTGGGACGTTTCTATACCGTCACAAGGCAGCAGCTTGAAACGCTGTAAATCCTTTGTCTTTTTGTTGAATTATTGAATAAGGATATAACCATACTGATAATAAGCAATATATACTCTCAACAAAATCTCAACAGACCAAAAGAGAAGTTGAGCATAAAGCCACAACCTATTGTCGGTTTCTCTTTTGGCGAGTGGTTTGTTGAGCGGATGTTGAGCATCTATTTATGTGGATATAAGCATATTAAATACACCATTCAACGAATCAACGATTTTCATTCACCATTAAAACCATAAGAAGATTATGACTACACAGGAAGCAAAGAAGATACGCATCGCAGACTATCTGCAAAGTCTGGGCTACAGCCCCGTCAAGCAACAGGGCAAAAGCCTTTGGTACAAATCACCGTTCAGGGAGGAAGCGGAAGCCTCGTTCAAGGTAAACACCGAACTCAACCAATGGTACGATTTCGGAACGGGCAAAGGAGGCAACATTATCGCTTTGGCGCAAGAACTTTACGGTTCGGACTATGTGCCTTACCTGCTTGGTAAGATAGCGGAACAAGCACCGCACGTCCGTCCCGTGTCTTTCTCTTTTCGCCAGCAGGCATCCGAACCGAGCTTCCAACATTTGGAGGTGGGAGAGCTCACGCACCCCGCATTGCTCCGCTACTTGCAGGAACGTGGGATAAACATTGCATTGGCGAAAGCGGAATGTAAGGAACTGCACTTCGTCCATAACGGCAAGCCTTATTTCGCAATTGGGTTCCCGAATGTGGTAGGAGGCTATGAAGTGCGCAACCGTTTCTTCAAGGGCTGCATCGCACCGAAAGACATCAGCCATATCCGTCAGCAGGGAGAGCCAAGAGAGAAATGTCTTGTATTCGAGGGCATGATGGACTACCTGTCATTCCTCACGTTGCGGATAAAGAACTGTCCGACCATGCCCAACCTTTACGGGCAGGATTACATCATCCTCAATTCGGTTGCCAATGTTTCCAAAGCCATAGACGTACTGCACGGGTACGAGCGTATCCACTGCCTGCTTGACAATGACGAGGCAGGAAGAAATGCGTACCTGGACTTGGCGAGTGAGTTCAGCGGACGTATCCGGGACTTCTCCGACAACTACAACGGACACAAAGACCTGAACGACTACCTATGTGGCAAGCCCATGTCCAAATCGGCGGAGCCGATAAAAGAGAAGAAGCAAGTCCAATCCGCAAGGCGGATGATACAGCCACCGAAAAAGAAAGGGCTGAAGATGTAAAGTAATGCTTGCAGCGGCACGGTTATTTACCGATGGAAAATACCGTAGCTTATTAGGGAATTTTCCGAGCCGCATTGCAAGCAAAGCTGAAAATTCCCCAATAAGCCAAAGAGGTTGCATCTCTCTGGACTCTCCAAGACCAACGGCAACAGCCGTACATAAGCAATAATCAAACGATGTTTCACAAGTAAAAGAATAAAGGATTTATATATGGGATTCGTAGTATTACACATGGAAAAGGCGCACGGTTCCGACAGTGGAACGACTGCCCACATCGAGCGTTTCATCATACCGAAGAACGCAGACCCCACACGCACACACCTTAACCGAAAACTCATCACATACCCCGATGGGATAAAAGACCGCACGGCAGCCATTCAGAAAAGATTGGAAGAAGCAGGATTAACACGTAAAATCGGGAACAACCAAGTTCGGGCTATCCGTATCAACGTGTCAGGAACGCACGAGGATATGAAGCGTATCGAAAAGGAGGGCAGACTTGACGAATGGTGTGCCGACAATATGAAATACTTTGCCGACCTGTTCGGCAGGGAGAATATCGTGGCAGCACACCTGCACAGGGACGAGGAAACTCCACATATACACATTACTCTTGTTCCGATTGTCAAGGGAGAGCGCAAGCGCAAGAAACGTGAGGAACAGGTAAAGAAGCGGTATCGAAAGAAACCAGTCCATGCCGTCCGTTTGTGTGCCGATGACATCATGACACGCTCGAAGTTGAAATCCTACCAAAACAGTTATGCCGTAGAGATGGCAAAATTTGGTCTGCAACGTGGCATAGACGGCTCACAGACTCGCCACAAGTCCACGCAACAGTATTATCGGGACATACAGAAACTTGCCGACAGCTTGAAATCGGAAGTGGTGGATTTGCAGGAACAGAAAACCGAAGCGGAGCAGGAACTCAGACGAGCCAAGAAAGAGGTACAGACCGAGAAACTGAAAGGCGCAGCCACCACCGCAGTCACTAACATAGCAGAGAGTGTCGGTTCTCTTTTCGGAAGTAACAAGGTCAGAACATTGGAACGCAGGAACGAGGACTTGCAAGACCGCATTCTTGAACTTGAAGAAGAAGCTCGACAAAGGGAACAGCAACAGGCGAAGCACATACAGGAGATAACGGATGCTTACGAACAACGACACCGCAAACTGTCCGAGTTCGTGGATTATGTCAAGCACTATTTCCCGTATGTGGAGAAGCTGATGCCAACTATCAAATTTCTACGTGATACGCTGAATTTTGGTGATGCCCTCATTCGAAAATTGTGCACGTTCAAGGATGTTTCCATCACAGGCGAACTATATTCTTGTGAGTTTAACCAACACTTCAGGGCTGAAAAAACGGTATGTTCACTAAGAGAGGACAAGGATGGAAACTTTGACTTCAAGATAGACGGTGTTTCCCATGTCAATTGGTTCAGACGCAAGAAAGAAGAGTTTATGGAGAAGCTGAGACCACAAGCGAGAATACAAAATCGTGGTATTAACTTGTAAATCATCATAAAGTCCGTGATAGTTGAATGACGTATCACGGATTTTTTGTACTTTTGTATTCAAATAAATGTAACTACATGAGAACTTTATCACTTATCATTCTTTTTCTTATTACCACAATACCCGTTTCTGCTCAGCAATGGGTATTGGATGAAATCGCAGAGGAACATGACTCTTCGGAAAGTATTCCAACATGGCTTGTTGGCGTTTTGTTAATTATCGGCTTTTTTGTCTATAAGCATTTACAACGTAAAGATGATGAAGAACAAGAAAGACGCATCAAGGAGCAAAAATATGAAGAGGAACAACAACTTGAAGAGCAACTTCAAAAATATAGAGAGCAACATGACGATGACATAGACTTTTACGAAGATGATGACAACCTCATTATCCCCGATATACCTTCTGCTCGTATAACAAATAAAGAACCATCAGCAACAAAATCTGTAAGTGATGAACCCACCATTCAATCAACACCAATTGAAACGGAATTTTACACTATTTCTGCTGATAGAAAGACTTTTATAAAGGCGAAAGATACAGATTCTATCATAATTCCAGATGGAGTTGAAGTTATCAAGTTTGAAGCTTTTATGATGAGAAAAATAAAAAGCATTGTCATTCCCAAGTCTGTAAAAAAAATAGAGGATTTAGCTTTTTCGGGTTGCAGCGTAGAAAAATTGGTTATTCCCAATTCTATTAGTGATTTCGGTGAATTCGCTTTCGATGGATGTGATAGTTTAACGGATGTTATTATTGAAGAGGGTATAACCAAACTTGGCATAGGTATGTTTCAGAACTGCATGTCACTGAAATCAGTTTTATTACCTCAATCGCTTTTATCTATTCCCGATTCTGCATTCGATGGTTGTATTTCTCTTGACAATGTAACATTACCACCTAATATCAAATATATTGGTGATGATGCGTTTTGTAATTGTCAATCGCTAACAGAATTATGTATTCCCCCATCCATTTCAAATATTGGTTTTTCTGCATTTCGAGGATGTGGCTTGAAAAGCATCAATATTCCAGAGACTCTTTTTGGCATTTCTGAATATATGTTTTATGACGCATATGATTTAAAAAAAGTGGAATTGCCCAATACAATTACTTGTATAATGTCACACGCATTCTACGGATGCGGGCACTTACATATTATTATTCCACCTAGTGTATCTTATATTGCGCCAGACGCTTTTGATCAATGTAATGAATACAGTTATGAAAATTTGTGCATTGAAGTTCCTAAAGGGAAAAAAGAAAAATTGGAACAATTGAATGAACACTTAAAAGGTAAAATTTTAGAATATGATGTAACAGAAGATATGGCTATATCATCAGACTTACAAGAGCACAAAACACGATTTATCGATTTTCATATTTTTAAGGAAAAAGAAAACCTACGAAACCAAGAACCCATGTTTTACAACGGAGTTCAGGTTGCTTTTAGATACGATAACAAATGTACCTATGACAATTTCGAGTAGTGCGAAATAGCTGTTTACGCGAGTTCGGGATAAGTCCTCGCGCTATTATGTGATCATTAAAAAGCAAGTTATGGCAGTATTGTTTGACCAATTTAGCTATAGGATGAACAAAACATCCGAGGGCATTTATTATGATCGCTGGCATGGGCATATGTTCCCTGAAATATCAATGCCCGAAAAACTTTACTTTTTGGTTAAAGTTTGATGCACGATAAACTTTTCATCAGAACAGACTCAATAGAAGAAATAATTGAGTGTCTTGGATTTGATGCTTTCAGAATGCTTTATAATGGAGGCGAAATAGTAATTTTAGATAATTGGTGGGTTCCTGCTTTTATGTGTAACGGAAATTCCGTATTATATATGAATATGCATGAAACGCAATATCAAGATAAAATATGCTCTCGCCTATTAGAACGCAAAGGATTAGAAGCGTCACGTTTCATGAATTCAATTTTAAAAAAGGTGTGTAATACATCTGAATCCGATACATATGACTTTTGGGACAACACTTCACAAGAAAACATGTATGAAGATTTTTCTTACAATGATAGAATTCGAGCTCTTTTGAATATTAAATCTGAAAGTATCATGTCCATTTCAAATGAGGATGATACTTGGTCGGCTGTAAGACTTTGCTTGTTTGAACGAAGTATAGAATGGTCTAAACAGCTTCAAACAGATGAAATTTTGCTTGAAGATGAAGCCAAAAGATACTTATTATACAAAAGTGACATTCAAGCAGACAGCATTATTCAATACTTTAAAAAGATTCTATACGCAAAAGGCATACCCAATTTGTCAATTTTATACTATAATGGTGTAATTTCAATGAAAGATATTATCAGAGTCAGAGATAAGGTTGCTTTTGGGAAATTTACGTCTTGGCTTAAAAGCCACAATTATAGTGTCAGTGAATTGGAATTGGCTCTGCTAAATGGTCGTTCCAAAAATAGTATGGTTGAAAAATGGCTAAGATGGGCTATTGTTTGTGGCTCGCCATTATTTATATCATCAGGTGCAGTGCAGACACTTACAGGTGTTGGTCTGAGTTTTATAGAACAGCTTTTACCACAATTTTCTGGACAAAAAATACCTGCTCTATACTTTGACGATGTTATATCAAAGCAATTTGACTCAAGTAAGATGAATAGGAAATTGCTATCAAAGTTTGGATTTTAGCTGATACAGAGAACAAGCATTGGTTAAAATTAGCAAGACCTATTTTCTTGTTCAAAAATTTAGCTACATTTGCGCCTGAAAGGGTTACTTGAAACGCAAAACGAGGTAGAACGCAGCAAATGGCACGGTTGCCAAGTCATTACCTTAAAATTGGGTAATTCTCCCAAAGTCCTTTGTATAAGGAACTAACAAAGGTATTCCAAAGTTACAGAAATATTCTGCATATTAGATGAGTTCTGCAAGAATTTGGATACAGAACTCACTAAAAAACAACAGACCACACCTACAAACAAGGGAAATAAGAGCATCAAAATCCGTAAAAGCAAATATCCAAGAACGAATTCATAACCATTCTGCTGCACTATCATCTTAGGGATTTCCGTAATTTCAAGCACCATTACCTACACTATTCGGGATAAGGCTTTCTAAAACAATATCCCGAACAGGCCCAAAAGCTAATTCCAGTACACAACAGATTTTTGTATTACCATGCGGTGGTAATACGATTACCGCTGCATGGTAATTGGATTACCACGCAATGGTAATGTTATTACCACGTAGCGGTAATCCCACTATTTGCCATGTAAAAAGGCTATTTTTGACATGTACTGGGATTAGTTGAGTGATGTGTACTGGGATTAGTTGACAGCTTTTATAGTTAAATACTTCTTATGTTGACAAACTTACTCCTTATGTTAGATTGAGGTTGTCAGCGTTTTGACATCTAACTGGAGTATACCTGCAGGGGATTCCACTAAATTAGTTGCGCCGTGTGACAACAGAAATGCTTTGTCACGGAATCCCCATAAAACGCTGATACAGGGAATGTCGCAATTCTTGGCTGTATCAATGTCCACGTCACTGTCGCCTACATAAACACACTGCTCACGACCGACATCTAACTGCCGCATCGCTTCGATGACTGTATCGGGAGCCGGCTTCTTGCAGATATCCTCACGTTCGCCTATCGCAACCTCTATCAATCCGTCAAAAAAGTGATGAGCCAAAGCTTGGGTCGCAGCATAAAACTTGTTGCTGACAATAGCCATTTTACAGCCATTGTCCTTCAGTTGCCGAAGCATATCCAAGATTCCGGGATACGGGCAGGTATGATCAAGATTGTGCTGCATGTAATATTGACGAAACAAAGTATAGACTTCATCAAACCGCGGATGTTCCGAACCACCGGGAACCGCCCGTTCCATCAGCTTCCTGACACCATTCCCTACAAAGAATCTCACTTCTTCAAGGGTGCGTTCGGGCAATCCAAAAGCCTTCAGCGCATGATTACAACTAAGATAAAGGTCGGTAAGAGAATCCAGTAAAGTACCGTCTAAGTCAAAAATATAAACACTGTATTTACCTAACATGATTGCTGATGTTTGAGACAAAATTACAAAATATATTTTGTTCTCACAATTATTAATAGTAACTTTGCGGCCGTTTCCAACAAGGTTATATGGATAAGCAAACCTCAAAAAAGTACCTTTATGCAACCCTCGGTTGCATCATTGTAGCGGTGGCTTTGGTGTATTATTATTTCTTTTCTTCGATGAACGCCACCGGAAAGACCCAATATATTTATATTGATACGGACGACAACATCGACTCTGTATATAATAAGGTGAAAGCGGTATCGAATGATCATGGCTTCATCGGCTATTGCACGCTGGTTAGACACAGCTCTTACAAGGACCATATCCGCACGGGCCGCTATGCACTGAAATCGGGTGAAGGTGCTTTGAACCTGTTCCGCCATCTTAAAAATGGCATGCAAGAGTCGGTAGACCTGACCATGCCAAGTGTAAGAACCGCCGAAAAGTTGGCCAACGAACTGTCAAAGAAACTGATGCTTGACAGTGCGGAGATTGCAAAGGCGCTGACAGACGAAGCCTATTGTGAAAAACTGGGCTATGACACGGCAACCATTCTCTGTCTCTTTATCCCCAACACGTATGATATATACTGGAACGTGTCGTTAGACAAGTTCATGGAACGGATGCAAAAGGAAAACAAGAACTTCTGGAATCCAGAACGTACGCACAAAGCCGAGGCTATGAAGCTGACGCACAATGAAGTGATTACATTGGCCAGCATCGTGGATGAAGAGACAGCCAACAACGAAGAGAAACCAATGATAGCCGGCATGTATTACAACCGCCTCATGCTGCGCAATGCCGAATATCCTAATGGTATACCCTTGCAGGCCGATCCTACCATTAAATTCGCATGGAAGCGCTTTGAATTAAAGCGCATTTACAACAATCTGCTTTCCATCAGTAGCCCCTACAACACTTACAAGAATACAGGACTTCCTCCGGGCCCGATTCGTATTCCATCGGTTGCGGGCATAGACGCCGTGCTCAACCTCGCACACCATAATTATCTTTACATGTGTGCTAAGGAAGATTTCAGCGGAACGCATAATTTCGCTCGCACCTACGCGGAACATCTTGACAACGCAGCCAAGTATTCAAAGGCACTGAACGAACGAGGAATCAAATAAAAAAAGATTTCTGACAGATTCGGAATCGAAGAATTACGGAATCTGTCGCGTAATAAAACGAATGACTTCCCCTCTTGCAATCTTACCGGTTTGCGTGAGGGGAATTTCGTTGATGTGCAAGTAATGACGCGGAACCCAATATTTAGGCAACGCATTCATACAGATTTCCGACACCTCGGCCAAATCTGTAGCTTCGGTAACAAGCACCATGGCTTCGCCAAACTTCTCATCGGGCTTTTTACTGATAACAAACGGATGGGAAAGAAACGGCCGCAATGAATCCTCTATCTCTTCTATCTGAATCTTCATGCCTCCCGAAACGATGACATTATCTTTCCGACCCAATACTCGAAATAGCTTTTTGTGTCGACCATCAGCCATTTTCATTGTTTTTATTTCCACTCGGTCGTTGGTTTCCAACACTCCGTCGTGAACCTGTGGAGCGTCAATAACCAAACAACCATCTTCATTACAAGCAATCTGAACACTATCAAAAGGTTCATACCATTCGCTTGCGGCTGGCCCGTTGAGCCTTCGCAAAGCAATGTGACTTAAAGTTTCGGTCATGCCGTAAGTGCTCCATACGTAATTAGGAAAATCTTTCAAGGTCTGTACCAGACGCTTATCGATAGCTCCACCACCGATAAGCAAATGCTTCACCTGCCGCAAACGCGCAGCCTCGTCAGCTACCTGCAGCGTATTGTAAACTTGCAAAGGCACCATGGCGACCAACGAAAAAGGCCCGGGAAGTGCTTTCTGACGGGAATGAGGCGGTAGAACCACACTAAAAGGAGCAGAATCAAAGGTTACAGAAGAGGATTTTTCGAGCGAATCGGCAGACAAAGGGTGGCCTGTTGGCGCTACAGAAAAAAGTTGTAGCTGCCTTTCTATACTTCTTACGACCATCATTTTAGCACCGATATACTTCAAATCCATGCACAGCAAAGCCGTATCGTGGGGCTTTAACTCCAGAAAATCACAGGTGATACGAGCCGAATGAAGCATGGATTGCTTAGCAACCTGCATGGGCTTCGGCTTCCCTGTAGAACCCGAAGTATGCACCGATACAAACTGCGTTGCGGCGTTCCACTCGTGTAAGAATTCTTCTAACTGACTCATTTGTTCGTTTTATAGAAACCAAAGCTTATCCTGTCGAATATGCAGGCAATCAAACGGCGTCGATACCGGGAAGCTAACAACGGGTTCATTGTCCGTAAAAAGCTGACCGGTGCCCAATCCTTGCGACATGGTTATACAAGGACCATACACCTTCGCGCAATATTGAGCAATTGCATTCAGTCCCACATTGCTCTCCAACGCTGACGTTACCCAACTGCCAATGCCACGCTGACGAGCCAACTCTATCCATTCCGAGGAACCAAACATCCCCCCATGCAAACTTGGTTTGAGTACAATATATTGCGGAAGAATCGTTTCGAGCAAGGCTTCTTTCATGCTTTTCACATTCACCCCTATTAGTTCTTCATCCAATGCGATAGGTAGCGGACTGTCCTTGCACAGCCGAGCCATGTCTGCCCATTGATGTTGGCGAATGGGTTGCTCAATGGAATGAATATCATAACGTGCCAATGCCTCTAAGCGTTGCATGGCATTATTGGGCGTAAAAGCCCCATTCGCATCAACACGAAGCTCTATCTGCTCTTTGGTAAAGTTCTCTCGGATGTGACGAATCAGGTCTATTTCCCGTTCAAAGTCAATAGCTCCGATTTTCAATTTAACGCAATGGAAGCCCGCTTTCAGTTTAGCTTCAAGCCGTTCATACATCTCCTCATAACTCCCCATCCATACAAGGCCATTGATAGGAATACCTTCTTCGCCACGACTGAACGGCGTATCGAAGAATGCGGGTGAGCCGTTGGCCCGAAACTGCGCAAAAGCGGTTTCTAAACCAAAGAGTATACTGGGATAAAGGCGTAGTATATCATAAGGGATTTCACCCTTCTGCTCCACCATCCGACATATCTGCTCCAGAATTTGCTCATATTCGGGAACGGCATCGCAACTCAAATCGGGCAACGTAGCACACTCACCAATCCCCGCAATGCCGGGACTATCGACAGAAGTCAGCGTCAGATAGTAACTGTGGCGAGTCGTATAGACACCACGGGACGTACCTGCCGGTTGCTTGAAGTGCAGCAACCGGTCTGAAATTTGAATCGAATAACGGGTTGATTTTTTCAAAACGACTTTCAAAAGGTTATGGGAATTGAGGATATTTGTCGAAATCGGGCTTTCGCTTTTCCAAGAAAGCCTTTCCACCTTCCTGTGCCTCGTCCATCGTATAATAAAGCATGGTCGCGTCACCGGCCAGTTCCTGAATACCCGCCTGTCCATCAAGTTCGGCATTCAGCCCTGCCTTGATCATACGCAAGGCCAGCGGACTACGTTCCATCATCGTTTCGGCCCACTCTACACAGGTATCTTCGAGCAGCTCAAAAGGTACCACCTTATTGACCATTCCCATCTGTTCGGCCTCAACGGCGGTATATTGCTTGCACAGGAACCATATTTCACGGGCCTTCTTCTGCCCTACCATCCGTGCCAGATAGCTGGCGCCAAAGCCCGCGTCGAAACTTCCGACCTTCGGTCCGGTCTGTCCAAAGATGGCGTTTTCGGACGCGATGGTCAGATCACACATGACATGAAGCACATGGCCGCCACCAATGGCATAACCATTCACCATAGCAATCACGGGCTTAGGCAAGCGGCGAATCTGCATTTGCACGTCGAGTACGTTCAGACGGGGCACTCCGTCTGTCCCCACATAACCGCCACGCCCCTTCACATGCATGTCGCCACCTGAACAAAAGGCCTTATCGCCGGCCCCGGTAAGAATCACAATGCGCACATTCTGGCTTTCACGACAATAACTAAAGGCCTGGCTCATCTCCCAAGTGGTGAGCGGTGTAAAGGCATTACGATAACGCGGGCGATTGATTGTTATCTTCGCGATATGGTTATATTCCTCAAAAAGGATTTCCTTAAAATCAAAACCTTCAATAGGTTTCCATGTTCTTGTTGCCATAATTATAATGTATTAAAATATTCTTGATATACGTTCATGTCTTCATCCGGGTCGGTAAAGACCTCCAGCAGCACCGGACGCCGTGCCGATGAATCCGCAAACACCTCCATTTGATTGGCCAGCGCAACGGCATCATCTGCCATGTAATAATCTATTCCATAAGCCTCGCAGATACCCTTAGCCGTCGTTTGATGGGCAGCCATGACAAGTTCTGTACGTGCCGGACTATCTTTCAGGCCCTCAAACTTGCCAAATATACCGCCACAACCATTATTAAGCAGTAGGATTCGCAGGTTTCCTTGCAAGGAACTGTTCCACAACGCGTTTTGGTCATAGAAAAAACTCAAGTCGCCAATGACCATATAGACACGCTCATCGGTGACCAACGAGTGGCCCGCAGCGGTCGAAAGCGACCCTTCTATGCCGTTCACGCCACGGTTACAATAAAAATAACGCTGATTGTAAATCATGCCCATGCGAACCGACATGCTGTTGGCATAATGAATAACACCATGGGATGACTCATCACGCTGTAGCTTATCATTGAACAACTTAACCGCTAACAATTCGGAATAGCAAGGTTCAAATGACTGCAAATGACACCACACACGCTGCGACAGCTGCTCCCAGTGTTTGAAATAAGACTCATGCTCTGCACGTTTTTCAACGTAAAGATTAGCGCAAAGCTCCTGTATCGTGCCTTTGATGACATGCGTTACCTGCATAAAAGTATCATGCACCTCGCCGTCAGCTGTCACTTCCCATACGTCAGCCTGCACAGCCTTTCGCAGGAAGTTCTTTAATCGTTTACTAACCAGATTGCCACCGGCATACAAGATGAAATCAGGCAGATAATCAGTTTTGCGTTCCGAGCGCACGGCGATTTCTTTTTCGGCAAGAAAAACCAATTCGTCAATGTGGGGATTGATACATTCATCGCTCATCATCTCCATCCAAACAGGAATATATTCCATTGCAAGCCGATTGGAAAAGCCTAATTCCACCTCATGATTCTTGGTCTGCCCAAAGATAATCAAGGGGCGTTTTGCTTGCGAAAAACGTTTGGATAGTTCTTTATAAGCAACTGATTGGCAGCAAATTGGTTCTATCAATTCTATCATTCGTTCTGCATTGAGACTTGATTGATTGAACGTATAAAGCGGTTCAGCCATGGGAACATTGATATGAACGGGGCCACCGCCATTTCGTTTGCAGGCCATAAGCACTTCGTTCGCCAGCCGATTACAATGCCAACGTTGTTCTTGATTCATAGGTTCAGGCAATGATACACATTTGTGAACAAGTCTCCCGAATGCCTCTGGTTGTGGAAGCGTCTGCCCATCAAGTTGCTCTATCCACGCTTGAGGGCGATCAGCAGAAATGACGATGAGTGGAATACGCTGATAAAAAGCCTCGGCCACAGCGGGCGCAACATTCAGCAAGGCTGTGCCCGACGTAACACAAACCGCCACCGGCTTATTAGTTGCCAGACTCATACCCAACGCGTAAAAGCCTGCCGACCGTTCATCGGTCACAGGATGACAGACAATGTCACCACATTCTTTGAGATTATGTACGATAGGAGCGTTTCTACTGCCCGGACATACCACAGCATGTTTCACGCCATGAGCCATGAGCAAGGACGTGAGAATATTAACATTCTCTTTATTGGAAAAATGCTTTTGCGGGATAATATTATTGGAATACATTTCTCATTGTTTGCAATTTGGCTTCTGTTTCTCTCCATTCACTATCTACATCACTGTCTTTCAAAATCCCTCCACCTGCATACAAATGAAACGTTTGAGCGGTCAATTGCATACAACGAAGACTCACGTAAAGATGTGTTTGCCCGCCAGGAAACAGTGGCCCCATGAATCCACTATAGTATTTGCGTGGGGAATGCTCATGAAGAAGAATAAAATCACGTGCTTCTTTCTTGGGCAACCCACACACAGCCGGTGTGGGATGAAGCGCTTCCAGTATAGCCCCTAAGTGATCATCGTCCTTCAAGCGGAAGGAAAAATCACTACGAAGATGCACCAAATCGGCTGCCCTGACCGTATAAGGCCCCTCTTCCACAACATCAGAAGCAAACTTTTGCAGACATTCTGTAATATAATTAGCCACATAACGCTGCTCCTGAATATTCTTAGGAGACCATCGGCAGGCCTCGCCCTCTCCCTTCAAATCTTCTGCTTCCAGCTTCATGGTACCGGCTAAAGCCATCGTACGCCATGCGTGCCCCTCACCTTCCAAAAGTATTTCTGGCGTAGCAAAAAGCCAAGTGCCCGTGACCGGAGTCGAAACAAGAGCGATAAACAAGCGTGGATAAAGGTTGCAAGCTTGCACGAAAAGTGTCATCGCGTCAATATCAGTATGTCGGAAATCACAGCGTCGGGACAAAACGAGTTTCTTAAACCTGCCGACAGCCAACGCTTTATGGAATAATTCAAAATCATTCCGATAACAGTTCAGGCCGTCCGAATTAAGTAATTCTGTTTCACAATGTGGTTCTGCAATAGCCGGCAACGCAACATCTTTCACTACATCAGGGCGAATGACTACAATCGGACATTCTTCCGTCTGCATGAAAGGAGCCATCACAAAACCACGACATCCACTTAAATCAGCAACAGAATCAAACTGTTGCAGGTCGTTACCGGTCTGTGATATCAGCGTATAATGCTTTTGATGGGGTAAACGATAGACCGCATAGTTATCCATCATTTATCTTTTACTTCCAATTAATTTGGTTATTCAATACTTTTCTGATTCTTTTTCATCTATTTTGCTCTGGGCGAGAGCAAGTAATTCATAACTTGAACTGATGAAATCAAGTCACCCGTCTCATCTTTTATATCGATATGCCAGGTATGGAGTGTTCTTCCCTTGTGCAACAGCCGCCCATACGCCGTGACGGTAGCACCATAGCTGACCGCTTTTACGTGCATGCCGTTTACATTAATGCCCACGCTAATCTTACCCGGACACAATGCCATTGAACCAACACCTGCCAAATTCTCCGCCAACGCCAAAGAAGCACCACCGCTCAGAAAGCCAAAGATTTGCTTATTGCGGTTATCCACCTTCATCGTTGCTTGTAAAGTATCAGGCTCGGGCGTAGAGATAAACTCCATCCCGAGCGTGTTTGATAATCCATCCTGAGACTTGATGGTTTCCTTTAAATTCTCTACATTCATTGCTTTTGAATTATCTTTTTACCCTCATCGACTGCTTTCATATTCAGAGGTATCAATTGATGATGACGCTCCGGCAACGTTTTATAAAGCGCCTTTTCCAGCGCCTGCGGTGTAACCAGAGGACAAACCTGCAGCAATCCACCCAATACTATCATATTAAAGACCTTAGCGTTTTTCATCTCCGCAGCCTTATCCATGGCGTCTATCCGATAGACCGCAATATCCGTACGAGTCGGTGGATTCATGATTCCATAGCCATCGTAGATAAGAATACCGCCCGGTTTTATCTTCGGTTCAAACTTATCGAGTGACGGTTGATTCAAGACAATAGCTATATCATACTTGCTCAAGATAGGCGAAGAAATGCGTTCGTCACTTACTATAACCGTTACATTTGCCGTTCCACCACGCTGTTCCGGGCCGTAAGCAGGCATCCAAGTAACTTCTTTATCCTCCATCAGTCCGGAATAGGCCAAGATTTTACCCATGGAGAGCACACCTTGACCGCCAAAACCAGCTATAATGATTTCCTGTTTCATACTTTTTGTTTTATAGATCGGTATTATCTTTTAAATCACCTTTCGGATAATATGCCAGCATATGCTCTCTCAACCATTCGTTAGCTTTAACCGGTGTCAACTTCCAACCACTCGAACAGGTGCTTACAATCTCAACAAGACTCGAACCTTTACCCGCCATTGAGGCCTCAAAAGCTTTTCGGATAGCCTTCTTGGCAGCACGAATAGAAGCCACCGTGTCGACACTCTGCCGTGTCACATAGCATGTTCCATCCAACTGGGCAGCAATTTCCGTTATCTTGAGCGGATAACCATGCAGTTCGGGGTCACGCCCATAAGGACAGGTACTTGTCTTCTGTCCTAACAAAGTAGTAGGAGCCATCTGTCCGCCGGTCATTCCATAGATTGCGTTATTGATAAAGATAATCGTAATATTCTCTCCTCTGTTCAGCGCGTGAATTGTTTCTGCCGTACCGATACAGGCCAAATCGCCATCACCTTGATAGGTAAAAACGAGGCGATCAGGCCACACGCGCTTAATAGCCGTAGCTACAGCGGGCGCACGTCCGTGGGCAGCTTCCTGCCAGTCGACATCCAAATAGCGATAAGCAAACACGGCACAGCCTACTGGACAAACACCAATGGTTTTCTCATCCAATCCCATGTCACTCACAACTTCGGCCACCAACTTATGCACCACACCGTGAGAACACCCCGCGCAATAGTGCATCGGCGTGTCGTTCATCAATTCCGGTTTCTCATATACCAGATTCTCCGGTGATATAATCTTATTCTGCTCCATTGATTTATTCCTTTACAAGTTTCGTTTCCAGTGCTGTCACAATCTCTTCCGGGTCTGGTACGATACCGCCCAATCGGCCAAAGTGCTCTACTGGCAACATTCCATTGATGGCCAAACGTACATCTTGCACCATTTGGCCTGCATTAATCTCCACAACCAGAATGCCTTTCTTCCCTTTTGCCTGTTCTGCCAACTGCTTACTGGGGAAAGGCCACAGGGTAATTGGACGGAAAAGGCCAACCTTTAATCCATGCTTGCGAGCCGATGTCATTCCTTTTTCTGCTATACGGGCTGCACTGCCGAAGGCTACAATTATATATTCAGCGTCTTCTAATTGCTGCGTTTCAAATCGAACCTCCGTATCTTTTATCTGCTGATATTTGTTTTGCAAAGCAATATTGCGCAGTTCCATTACTTCTGACTTCAATTCCAGCGAAGTAATAATATTAGGCTGTCGGTTTCCGGAGCGACCCATCGTAGCCCAAGGACATTCTTTTTGGATTTCCTCTTCGGTGCGGCGAGGCTTCATCGGAGGCAAAACCACCTTTTCCATCATCTGTCCGATAATACCATCCGACAGAATCATAGCCGGATTACGATACTTAAAAGCCAATGTGAAAGCCAATTCCATGAAATCAGCCATCTCCTGTACCGACGACGGAGCCAACACAATGACGTTGTAATCACCATTACCACCACCACGTGTAGCTTGGAAATAATCGCTCTGTGAAGGCTGAATGGTTCCCAATCCGGGACCTCCACGTTGCACATTTACAAACACTCCCGGCACTTCCGCGCCTGCCATGTAAGAGATTCCCTCCTGCATCAGTGCCACGCCGGGGCTTGAAGAGGTTGTAAACACACGCTTCCCAGCTCCGGCCGCGCCATAGACCATATTGATGGAGGCCACCTCGCTTTCCGCCTGAACGACTACCATGCCGGTCGTTTCCCAGGGTTTCAGTTGCGACAAGGTCTCTATGATTTCTGTTTGAGGAGTTATAGGATAACCGAAAAAAGCATCGACGCCACAGCGAATCGCCGCGTGGGCGATGGCTTCATTACCCTTCATTAAAGTTACTTCTTGATTTTCCATTATCTTTTAGGTCTTAATCTTCCATTCGTTTACGATAAACCGTGATACAGCCGTCAGGACAAACGATACCACACGAACTGCAACCAATGCACTGATCTGCATTGTTTCCAGGCTCCACATAGGGGTATCCATGCACATTGACTTTCTTATCGGCCATCACTATCACGTCTTGCGGACACGCAACCACGCACAGGCCGCAGCCTTTGCATCGATCTGTGTTCACAACGATGGCGCCTTTTATTTTTCCCATAGTCTTTGTATTTACTGTTGTTCTTCTATTTTATTTATTAGGTGTCAAGGGTTATACATATCCTTACAATAGAAACTGAGAATATTGTCGAGCATTCGCTTGGCTTCTACTGCCGGACTTTCCGGATCGAGCGCTATTGCTTCCATATAGCAATTAAGCGCTTCCTGCCAGTTTTGTTGCTTACGGAACTCATTTCCGCGCAAATACCAATCATTACTTGTCATCAATGAAACAGATATTCTTTCGGTCTTTGGTTTTTCCAAAGCCGGTATTATGATTTACAAACACAAATATAACAAAATATCAATAAATAAAACACTCCACAACGCTTTTTTAAATTATATTAAATACAAAAAGAGAACAGGGCAAAAGGACAAAAGATAGTCGGCAAGGTCGCACAGATATGCCTAAGGCGTTAAATTATAACAAATAAATGGTATAAATACGAAATGATTATAGGATCTAAAGTAATTTTACAAAAAGTTAGAATCATACGGAATGATACACACAATTATCATAGGAATAGGAAGCAACTGCCACCCGAACGAGAACATTCGTCGCGCTGAAGAACGGCTCACGGCCCTGTTTCATGACTGTGTTTGGAGTCCTTTTATAACCACCGAACCTGTCGGAATCTCATCCGAGCCTTTTATTAACGGCTTGCTTCAGGCCTCCACATCATTCGATGAATCAGAAATCAACCGCCTTTTAAAAGAAACAGAAAGTCTGTTGGGACGCAATCCGGCAGACAAACAGAACGGGAAAGTAATCATTGACCTCGACCTAATGGCTTTCGACGGACAAAGAAGACACGAGCGCAACTGGCTGTTTCCATTCCAAGAGCAACTGCTCAAAGCCCTGAACAACAAACCCAATCACATAATTAATATTATATGAAGAATCGTTTATTCTATCTTTTGCTGTTCCTTGCATTCTTTGCGACGAACAGCATGGCCCAGAACTTCGACAAGTACTTTACCGACAAAACCCTTCGCATCGACTACATCTTCTCCGGTGACGCCCGCCAACAGGAGATATCGCTCGACGAACTCTGCGTAGAGCCTCGCTGGTGGGGCAAGCGCAAGCGACTGACCGAGGTTCCCATGGAGGGCTATGGTCAAATTATCATGAAAGACCATGCCACCGGCACCATTATCTATCGCAACTCTTTCTCGACGCTCTTTCAGGAATGGCTCTCCTATCCCGAAGCACAGACCACCCGAAAGTCGTTTGAAAACGTATTCCTAACCCCCATGCCGCTCAAGAAAGCCGACGTTACCGTGGAATTATATGACAACCGCCGACAAGTCATGAGCCAAATGACACACACCGTTGACCCTACGGATATCCTCATTCGTCAAACCGGCTACAAGGGTGTAACACCATACGAGACGATACAAATGCCGGACGACACCACACATTGCATCCGTATCGCCTACATTGCCGAAGGCTATCAACCTTCCGAAATGCCCCTCTTTATAAAAGATGTGAAAGATGCCATGGAAGCCATGTTCGCACATGAGCCATTCAAAAGTATGCGCAACCGGTTTCATATCGTAGCTGTCAAAGCGCCTTCAGTTGATAGTGGAACGAGCGTACCTCGTGCAGGCATTTGGAAGAACACGGCTCTCCACTCCCATTTCGACACGTTCTACAGCGAACGCTATCTCACGACGCTTCATCTGAAAGACCTTCATGAATGGCTGGCCGGCACTCCTTACGAGCATATCATCGTATTGGTAAACACGACAACCTACGGCGGCGGTGGCATTTTGAACTCTTATAACCTCACGGCAGCTCACCATCCGAAGACTCTCCCCGTAGTTGTTCACGAGTTCGGACATAGCTTTGCCGGATTAGCCGATGAATATGCCTATGAAGCGGAAGCCATTCCCATGTACCCCAAAGACATCGAACCCTGGGAAGCCAATATCACAACACTGAAGGATTTTCAAAGCAAGTGGGCGGATATGCTCGACAAACGCACGAAGATACCTACCCCACTGAATCCCAAACAGAAGGAGAAAATCGGCGTTTACGAAGGTGCGGGCTACAGCTTGAAAGGCGTTTACCGCGCGTTTCAGGACTGCCGCATGCGTACCAATGAGCATCCGGAGTTCTGTTCTGTATGCCGTCGGCAACTCGAACACGTCATTCGCTTCTATACCGAGTAACTTCGTCAATATCAAAACCCTATAAAGAAAGAGATGGAAGACTGCCATTATATAAAGGTAGTCTTCCATCTCTTTCTTTATATGTCTGCGGATAGTGGCCCAACCATGCCACCCTGCATACTAATAACTGATTTTCAATCCCACATAATAAGTACGTGGCTGTGATGGTCCATAGATATAGGCCGCGTCTCGGTTCCATCCTTGGTCTATATCTTTCTGATAAGCATTCGTCAGATTCTGCACTCCGCCATTCAACTGAGCTTTAACTCCGTCAACAGCTTTAAAGTCATAAGCGAGTTTCAGGTTAAATACCATGAACGCGGGTGTATCTACGGCCACAGGCTTTGCTACGCCCGAACCCGCCGCATGTCCCACGAGCATAGAGCCCGTGTAGTTTCCCGTCAAGCTTATCGTGAACTTCTTTACAGGCTCCATGTTTGCCGTGAAGTAGCCGTAAAGGTTCGGTGTGCGCATCATTTTGCGTTCCTTCGGTGCTTCCTCGTCCCATTCTACAGCCTCTTTGTAGCGACTTTGCTGCCAAGTGACGCCACCCTGCAGTTGGAATTGACGAGAAAAGGCCACCTTCCCCTCCACATTCAAGCCCAACACCGTGGCCGCATTGGCATTGTAACGCTCCAGAATACCATTGCCAAAGGCGTCTTTTTCGTCCAGTCTTCGCTGCGCGAACACATTGTCAAGATGGGTAAAGAAGCCCTCAACGAGTAGGTTTGCCTGCACATTACCGAACGAATGATACGTATCGGCCGAAAGGCTAATGCTGTTTGATCGCTCCTCTTTCAACCCCGAAGCCAAACGTGTCTTCAGCCGCTCTCCGCCTGCCAGCGTTGTATGAAGGTCTTCGTCAAATGCCTGCGGCGCACGAAAACCACCGGCATAAGTCAGGCGGAAGTTTACCTCTTCTACAGGATTGAAACGCAAGTTCGCACGCGGACTGAAAATAAAATGGTCTATCAGATTATGCTTATCTACACGTCCGCCCAGCAACAGGCTCCATCGATTATCTTTCCACTCATTTTGAAAGAACAAACTACCCACACGCACATGCTGCCTTGTGACAATATCATATCCTATCGCATGGTCTTTCAGTCCGTCATAGCTATACTCCCCTCCCAGCGTAAAGTCGGCCGGCATAAAACCCAGTCGCGTAAAGGAATGGACAAACTGCATTCCGGCCAGCGCATTCAAGTCACGCGTCGTGCTGTAAGCCTTCAATGCCTCAGCCTTACTTTCAGGCGAATCGTCGCCGGTACCACCATAATAGCTGTTGCGCAACACACTTTGGAATGAGGCATAAGCCGTCAGATGACTCTGACCATCAGGTGTAAAGAGGTCGTAACCCAGATTTCCACCATGGATTTCATGCTGTAACTGTTCGGCAATATTTGCTTCATGGGCCGGCAGACTTAAATGGTTGCCGCCTCGTCTGAACTCATTCAAGGCATGATACTGCAACGTAAGTTTGGAATAATTGTTCAAACGCAGGAAAGAGTTGAGCCCTATGGTTTTGTTACGCAACTTTGGCAAATCAGTAAACCCATCATGGTCGCGGTCGTAGCCGTCACGATGACGAGTGCTACCATACACGGAGAAGCCGGCTCGGTTGTTTTTTGAAACGATCGACGTATTCAGCGTGGTATTGTTATCAAACGACTTTCCGCCTTCCATCGCCATGAAGGAATGCGAAAGTTCGGCCCAGTTGCTGGTAGGTTCCTTCGTTATGATATTAATCGTGCCACCGATAGCCGACGAACCGAACAAAGCAGAGCCGCCTCCACGTGCCACCTCCACACGTTCGACCATGTTAGCCGGTATCTGTTCCAGCCCATAAACGCCTTGCAGTGCGGAAAACACGGGGCGTGAATCAATCAATATTTGGGAATAATGGCCATCGAGACCATTGATACGCACCTGTGAGAAACCGCAGTTGGCACAGTTATCCTCGGTCCGAACACCGGGTTGAAAGTTAAGTCCTTGAGCCAGACAAAGCGAATGGCTGATGTCGAACATGCGGGTATCTACAACATTGACCAGCGTCGGCGCGTTACGACGCAACGAAAGACTTCTGTTGGACGACACTACCACCTCATCCAGCGATATTTCGTCCTCATCCAGCGCAAAGTCGAACGTGCGTTGCGTATTCCGCATCATATCTATCGCCTGCTTTATCACACGAAATCCGGTTGACCTCACTTCAATCACCAGTTTGCCTTCCGGCAGATTCTCCAACCGATAACGTCCCTCGACATCAGTCACACTGACCAACATGGTACCCAACACTCTTACGCTGACATGCGATAGTGGTTCTCCTGTTGCTTTCTCGGTAATCACTCCCGAAACGTTTGCTCCGGTTTTTATACTTGGCAATTCGGCCCAAGCGGTTGTAAAAAGCAACGACAGCAGCAGCATAAACACACTACTCCGTTGAATGATTGTTATTTTATGTTTCATACTTTTTTGATTTTAATAAAATTCCTTTTTTTATTTGCGGATGCAAAGGTAGCTTTCTTTCTACGTTCGGACAATACCTAAAAGTCATGAATACGCACTGACGCCACAAGTTCTACATAAAAGTTCATCGCCGAAGATGAATTACCGGCAAAAATGTAAAGAAAAGCTGCTGAATTTTAACACTTTTAGCCACCACCATCTAGGAATGAAAATGAGAAAAACAAACCGTTATTTTGCTTTCATCGCGCTCTTTTGACACGAAAGGGTAACTTTTAGAAGATGAAAGCTATGCTTTTAGGAGGCGAAAGCTATGCTTTTAGAACGCAAAAGGGCTGCTTTTAGCAGATAAAAAGGCCACAAAAAACAACTATTTGCGTATAAAAAGAGCCATCAAAAAGCCACTACGACATAGCAAAAAGCATAAACCACTGACTAACAGCGGCTTACAAAAGTGGCGAAATTTTGCGTTTTTTCGACGCAAAGTTCAGCCGATTGAGAATAATCGATAGAAAATAAAGCTTTTGTAAAATAATTTCTGAATGAATTTTATCTAACAGTGATGTGGAAACAACCCTGCTTCACTTCGTATTTTATCCAACAACGGTTGGACTGTCGCATGTCGCGAAGCACTTCGCTCAACACCCATTTCAAGCTGTCGTTGCGCACTTCATGTCGCGGTTGATCGGCCGTCTGAACGGTTTTGTAGCGATTGTAGCACACATCGAAAGTCGTTCCGTAAAGGTGACACGAGTTTTCGGTGGCGTTCTGGTTGCGTCCCCGCAATTTAACCACGTCGGCCTTGCTGCGCAATACGCTCGTAACGATAATCTTATGCAAAGGAATCCCCTTTATCTGCAGGCTATCGAAGAAGTTACGGCCTATGTCTTGAAGTAAAGAAGAGGCACGGGGAACAAGATAAGGCACGCTGTTGTTGAGCTTATCTACATAAAAATAAGGATTGCTACCCACGTAAACCAGCTCAGTTTTTCGTGCTTCGGCATCGGTACGATTGGCTACCGGCTTCACGCCCCAGCGTTGTGCCGAAAGCAGTTGTACGTCATTCTGATCGGGAAAGGTGTTTCCGAAATGCGGAACGCTCAGGATTCGATTCTTGACAGGTGTGCCATCGCTCTTGAAAAAACGAGTGAAAGCAAGCGGTAACGAATCGGTAACGATTTGGGATTGCGCTACAATGGTATCAACAGGCTGCCGCGACGCCAGAAACGTATCGACAGGAGTCGGCAAAGCAGCCTTCGGAGAACGAGAAGAGGCCACTTCGGGAAAGGCACATCTTACCATTCCCAAAACAACTACAATGATACCAAAACCTTGAATATATCTTTTCTTACTCAAAATCATTTTCCGTTTTCCTTGCTTTGTGGCACAAAGGTAACAAAAAGCAAAGATATCTTTGTCGTATTCGTTGTTTTTTTATATTTTTGCAGCGTAATTACAATTAAGTAAAGACTCCTTATTTTGATAGAGAAGCATATTGTTCTTGAAGACATTGACCCCGTCGCGTTTTACGGTGTCAACAATGGCCACTTACAGATGGTCAAGTCTCTTTTCCCTAAACTGCGTGTAGCGGCACGCGGTGACGTAGTTAGAGTGCTGGGAGATGAAGAAGAAATGGCCAAATTTGAAGAGGCCATAGAACGCATACGCAAGCATATACTCAAGTATAACCAGATAAACGACGAAGACATTCTCGATATTATCAATGGTCATGCCGCCAAGGCCGACGCGGTAAAAGGCGTTTTGGTTTACAGCATTTCGGGACGCCCCATCAAGAGTCGCAGCCATAATCAGCAGAAATTGATTGACGCCGTAGAGAAGAACGACATGGTATTTGCCGTTGGGCCGGCCGGAACGGGCAAAACTTATCTCAGCATTGCGCTGGCTGTAAGGGCCTTGAAAGAGAAGACCGTCAAGAAAATCATCCTGTCGCGTCCGGCTGTTGAAGCGGGTGAGAAGCTCGGATTCCTACCCGGCGACATGAAAGATAAGATTGATCCCTACCTGCAACCACTCTACGATGCGCTCGAAGACATGATTCCAACCGTGAAATTGCAGGATATGATGGAGAAACACGTCATTCAGATTGCCCCTTTAGCCTTCATGCGAGGCCGCACGCTGAGCGATGCCGTCGTAATTTTGGACGAAGCACAGAACACGACTCCCCAACAAATCCGTATGTTTCTGACCCGTATGGGATGGAATACGAAGATGATTGTTACGGGCGACATGACGCAGATAGACCTACCTCGTGAGCAGAAAAGCGGACTAAAAGAAGCGCTTAACATACTGGGCGACGTGGAAGGAATAGGTGTGGTGAAGCTGGGAGAGAAAGATATTGTACGTCATAAGCTCGTTACCCGTATCGTCAATGCCTACGATGCTTACGACAAAGCAAACGAAGAAGATAAGAAAACGAATAAAAACAAGGTTTTAAAATCAAATATCCCCAATGAAAGCATTAACCAAAACTGACTTCCATTTTGATGGACAAAAGAGTGTTTACCACGGTAAAGTACGTGATGTATATAACATCAATGACGACCTCATGGTGATGGTTGCCACCGACAGAATATCCGCTTTCGACGTGGTGCTGCCTAAAGGAATCCCTTTTAAGGGTCAGGTGCTGAACCAAATCGCCGCCAAATTCCTGGATGCGACAAGCGACATCTGTCCCAACTGGAAACTGGCGACCCCCGATCCCATGGTTACGGTAGGCTTGAAGTGCGAAGGTTTTCGTGTCGAAATGATTATCCGTGGCATTCTGACCGGCAGTGCATGGCGCGAATACAAGAATGGTTGCCGTGAGATCTGTGGTGTAAAGTTGCCCGAAGGCATGCGCGAGAACGAGCGATTCCCCGAACCTATCGTCACTCCTACGACCAAAGCAGACGAAGGCCACGACCTGAACATCTCGAAAGAGGAAATCATCAGTCAGGGTATCGTGTCGGCCGAAGACTACGCCATCATGGAAGATTATACCCGTAAGCTCTTCAAGCGCGGACAGGAAATTGCCGCCAAGCAGGGGCTCATCCTCGTAGATACTAAGTATGAGTTTGGCAAGCGCGACGGTAAAGTATATTTGATTGACGAAATTCATACCCCCGACTCAAGCCGCTACTTCTATGCCGATGGCTACGAAGAGAAGTTTGAGAAAGGCGAAGCACAGAAGCAGCTGTCTAAGGAGTTTGTACGTCAGTGGCTCATTGAGCACAACTTCATGAACGAGCCCGGACAAACCATGCCTGAGATTACCGAAGAATACGCGGAAAGCGTGAGCGAACGGTACATCGAACTCTACGAGCATATCACCGGAGAAAAGTTTGATAAGGCCGTAGAAGAAGGCGACATCAATGCCCGTATCGAAAAGAACGTGAGCACCTATCTGGCCGGCCGAAAATAAAATGTACAAACAAGAAGAGATAAAACCTTACCACGAAGGTGACAAAGGACAACAGGTAGAGGCGATGTTTGACAATATTGCTTCTACCTATGACACCTTAAACCACCGACTGTCGTGGGATATTGACAAATACTGGCGCAAGAAAGCCATCGGGCAACTGGCCCCTTACCACCCGGAAAACATTTTGGACGTGGCTACGGGCACAGCCGATTTTGCGCTACAAGCCGCAAAAATGCTCAAGCCGGTTCAGCTAATAGGTTCGGATATCTCGGAAGGAATGATGAAGGTGGGCGAAGAAAAGGTGAAAGCAGCTGGACTAAGCCACATCATTTCCTTCGTAAAGGAAGACTGCATGCGGCTGAGTTTCGCCGATAACTCTTTTGATGCCGTGACGGCCGCTTTCGGAATACGCAACTTTCCCGACCTTGATCAAGGATTGAAAGAGATGTGTCGTGTGCTGAAAAGGGGTGGTCATCTGAGTGTTATCGAACTAACGACACCTGTCTCATTCCCCATGAAACAGCTGTTTTGGCTTTACGCCAACACGGTGCTTCCCCTTTATGGTAAAATAATCTCTAACGACGATAGCGCATATAGCTATCTGAACAAGACGATAGAAGCGTTCCCACAAGGCGAAACCATGATGGAGGTGCTCAAACGGGCCGGTTTTGCCAAAGTAAGTTTCAAGCGACTCACTTTCGGTATCTGCACCATGTACTTCGCGGAAAAATAAAACAACAAGATTATGGATAAATACGGACTGATTGGACTTACCCTTGGGCATTCGTTCTCGAAGAACTATTTCAATGAGAAATTCGAGAATGAGCATATCCATGCCACGTACATCAACTTCGAGATTCCATCCATCAAGGAACTGACCGAGGTCATCGCGCAGAATCCGGAACTGAAAGGATTCAACGTTACGATACCTTACAAGCAGCAGATAATGGACTATCTGGACAAAATCACACCCGAGGCCAAAGCCATTGGTGCCGTCAATGTCGTGAAAGTGTCGCATAAAGGCAAGAAAACAATCCTGAAAGGATACAACAGTGACGTGGTGGGATTCACACGAAGCATAGAACCGCTGTTGGAACCATGTCACAAGAAAGCGTTGATTCTGGGTACCGGCGGTGCCGCCAAAGCCATTGACTACGGCTTGAAGTCATTGGGGCTGGAGACGGTTTTCGTCAGCCGGCATAAAGGTCAAGGCGTCATTACCTACGACGACATCACCGAGAGCATGATGAAAGAATACAGGGTCATCGTCAACTGCACCCCCTGCGGCATGTATCCGCATGCCGAAGAGTGCCCTCAGCTTCCCTATGAAGCGATGGACAGCCACACCCTACTCTATGACTTGCTTTATAACCCCGACGAAACGCTCTTCATGAAGCAAGGCGCAAAATATGGCGCGACCGTAAAGAATGGACTTGAGATGTTGCTTTTGCAGGCTTTCGTATCGTGGGATTTTTGGCATGAGGACGAATAGAGCTGCACAGTTTTAATATATAAGAGAAAGAATCATGGACAACAGATATATGATGCGCGGCGTATCTGCCGCCAAAGAAGATGTGCATAATGCCATCAAGAATATTGACAAGGGCATTTTTCCACAGGCATTCTGCAAGATTATCCCCGATGTACTGGGAGGTGATCCGGAATATTGCAACATCATGCACGCCGACGGCGCCGGTACCAAATCGGCATTGGCCTATATGTACTGGAAAGAAACTGGCGACTTGAGTGTATGGAAAGGTATCGCTCAGGACGCTATCGTTATGAATACGGACGACCTGCTTTGCGTGGGTGCCGTTGATAACATCCTCGTTTCGAGCACCATCGGTCGCAATAAGATGCTGATACCCGGCGAAGTTATATCTGCTATCATCAATGGTACGGACGATTTGCTGGCCGATATGCGAAAGATGGGTATAGGAATTTACCCGACCGGAGGCGAAACGGCAGATGTAGGTGACCTCGTGCGCACGGTAATCGTAGACTCAACCGTCACTTGCCGCATGAAACGAGCCGATGTAATTGACAACGCCAACATCAAACCGGGTGACGTTATAGTTGGCCTTAGTTCCACGGGACAGGCCACGTATGAAAGCCGTTACAATGGCGGCATGGGTAGTAATGGCCTGACTTCGGCACGTCATGATGTCTTCAGCAAGTATCTGGCCGAGAATTATCCTGAAAGCTACGACCATGCTGTACCATCCGAATTGGTCTACAGCGGCCGTTACAAGCTGACAGACGCCGTAGAAGGTTCGCCCATAAACGCAGCTCAGCTGGTTCTCTCTCCCACTCGTACCTACGCGCCGGTCATCAAGAGAATACTGGATGAAATGCGGCCGGAGATTCATGGCATGGTGCATTGCACAGGCGGAGCCCAAACGAAAGTGCTCCATTTCGTAAACGACAACTGCAAAGTAATCAAAGACAACATGTTCCCCGTACCACCGCTGTTCAAAGCCATCCATGATTGCTCCGGAACAGATTGGAAAGAAATGTATCAGGTGTTCAATATGGGACACAGAATGGAAATCTACGTGCGGCCTGAAGTTGCCGAAAAAGTAATCGACATCAGTAAAGAATTCAATATAGACGCCCAAATTGTGGGACACATTGAGGAAGGACAGAAGAGCCTTACCATTCACAGCGAATTTGGAACGTTCGAATATAAATAAACAATATGCCGGAAAATAATAGCATACTCGAGAAATTAGACGGGCTTGAAGCTCGTTACGAAGAAGTAAGTACCCTCATTACAGACCCAGATGTGATAGCGGATCAGGGGCGATACGTGAAGCTCACCAAAGAGTGGAAAGACCTGGGCGACATCATGAATGCCCGCAAACGCTACATAGACTGTCTCAATTCAATCGAAGAGGCCAAAGATATCTTGACGAACGAAAGCGACGCGGACATGAAGGATATGGCGCGTCAAGAATTGCAGGACAATGAAGAACTGAAGCCTAAACTGGAAGAGGAAATCAAGATACTGCTGGTTCCGAAAGATCCGGAAGACGCAAAGAATGTACAAATGGAAATCAGGGCCGGGACCGGAGGTGACGAAGCCTGTCTGTTTGCCGGTGACTTATTTAATATGTATAAGCGCTATTGCGACAGCAAAGGCTGGCAACTGAGCGTAACCGATGCTTCTGAAGGTGCCGTGGGCGGCTTCAAGGAAGTTGACTTTGCGGTCAGTGGCACCGATGTATATGGCACGTTGAAATATGAAAGCGGCGTGCATCGTGTGCAACGCGTTCCCGTTACGGAAAGCAATGGACGCATGCAAACGAGCGCGGCTACGGTTGCAGTATTGCCTGAAGCCGACAAGTTTGAAGTAAACATCAACGAAGGTGATATCAAATGGGATACTTTCCGTTCGAGTGGAGCCGGCGGTCAGAACGTGAACAAAGTGGAATCGGGTGTTCGTCTGCGCTATCCATGGAAGAATCCGAACACCGGTGAGGTGGAGGAAATCCTGATAGAATGTACTGAAACCCGTGACCAGCCGAAGAATAAGGAGCGTGCGCTGAGCCGTCTCTATACCTTCATTCACGACCGCGAACACCAGAAATACGTGGACGACATTGCCAATCGTCGCAAGAGTTTGGTATCAACGGGCGACCGCTCTGCAAAGATTCGTACCTACAACTTCCCACAAGGCCGCGTAACCGACCATCGTATCGGATTCACGACTCATGATTTACAGGGATTCTTGGGAGGTAACATCCAAGACATGATTGATGCGTTGACCGTGGCGGAAAACGCGGAGAAGATGAAAGAAAACGAATTGTAACAGCTGTTAAACAAATAACAATCATCATGGGCATTAGGTACACAAAGAAAACGGATGAGAATGAAAGTAAAGAAAAGACCGTACAGGCCGAAGAATTTGTAAATCTCATGACCTCATCCAAAAGGATTCCAACGGAGACTAAGGATTTGCCAAAGACCGAAGTTGGCAAATAGTTTTTCAAATCACAGAAAATTATAAAGGAAAGAATATGAACAGAGAAGAACTTGTTAAACAAATATTTTCAAAGAAATCATTTCTATGTGTAGGATTGGACATTGATTTGAAGAAAATTCCGACGCAAATGCTTCAGGAGGATGAGCCAATATTTGCCTTCAACAAGATGATTATTGACGCGACCGCTCCCTATTGCGTTGCCTATAAGCCCAATTTGGCATTCTATGAATGCTATGGTATCAAAGGCATGATGGCTTTTGAACATACGATTGAATATATCAAGAAGTTCTACCCCACCCACTTTATCATCGCGGATGCCAAGCGCGGAGACATTGGAAATACGAGTACGATGTATGCCAAGACCTTCTTTGAAGAATATAATCTGGATGCGCTGACTGTAGCTCCCTACATGGGAGAAGACAGTGTAAAGCCTTTCTTGGAATACAAGGACAAATGGGTTATTCTGCTGGCACTGACCAGTAATAAAGGTTCGCATGATTTCCAGCTGACGGAAGACCGCACCGGCGAACGGTTATTTGAGAAAGTGCTTCGCAAAAGTCAGGAATGGGGCAACGAAGAGAACATGATGTACGTGGTTGGTGCCACACAGGGACAGATGTTTGAAGACATCCGCAAAGTAGCTCCCCGTCACTTTTTGCTTGTACCAGGCGTAGGTGCTCAGGGGGGAAGCCTGCAAGACGTATGTCGGTATGGCATGATTAAGGACTGCGGACTGCTTGTCAACTCTTCGCGCGGCATACTTTACCCGTGCGAGAAAGACTCATGCGACATAGAACAATATGCAAGTCTGGTTAAGGAAAAGGCTCAAGAACTACAACAGGAAATGGCGAAAGAACTTGAAGTGCTTTAAGAACAGCCACTTTAAACAATATGCCTGCATAATAAGCCATGCTACAACAGCTGAAAGGCGGTAAGAATTAATATTCTGAAAATTTAGCAAATATTACTCTTACCGCCTTTTTTTATGGAGTTTTTTTGCTATATTTGCAGGACTAATTCAATTTGATTTACGAAATGGAATTCACAGCAAGTCAAATAGCTAAGTTTGTACAAGGCCGAGTTGAGGGTAATGAAAACGCAACCGTCAACACCTTTGCAAAAATAGAAGAAGGTGTAGAAGGCGCCATTTCTTTCCTTTCTAACGAAAAATATACCCACTATATTTATAGCACAAAATCAACAATCGTTCTGGTTGATGAGCACATAGAATTTGACAAGCCCGTTACTACGACTTTGATAAGGGTAGCCAATGCCCGCGATTGCGTGGCTCGGCTACTACAGATGTACGAGGCTGCCAAACCTAAAAAGCAAGGAATCGATTCGCTGGCTTTTATCTCGCCCAAGGCGAAAATCGGCAATAATTGTTATATAGGTGCTTTTGCATACATTGCCGATGGTGCCGAAATTGGAGACGGATGCCAAATCTATCCTCATGCGGTAGTAGGTGACAACGTGGCAGTAGGCAAAGATTGCATTATCTATCCCAACACCACGATTTATCACGACTGCAAAATCGGTAACCGGGTTATTCTTCACGCTGGTTGTGTAATTGGTGCAGACGGCTTCGGCTTTGCTCCCAATGGCGATCAATACGATAAAATTCCTCAAATAGGTATCGTAACGGTAGAAGATGATGTAGAAATCGGAGCCAACACATGTATTGACCGCTCAACGATGGGCAGTACTATTATCGGCAAAGGCGTAAAGTTAGATAATCTTGTACAGATTGCGCACAATGTTGAAGTAGGTGAAAATACCGTTATGTCGGCACAGGTCGGGATTGCAGGAAGCACCAAAGTGGGCCAATGGTGTATGTTTGGCGGCCAAGTTGGTGTTGCCGGCCATATCACGATTGGAAACAAAGTGTTCTTGGGTGCACAGTCGGGAGTTCCCAGCAGTTTGAAAGACGATCAAATGCTTATCGGGACACCACCAATGGAAAAGCTTCCATATTTCAAATCACAGGCTATTTTCCAGAAACTTCCTGACCTCTATAAGGAAATAAATCAACTTAAGAAAGAAATCGAACTTTTAAAGAAATCATAACAAAACAGATATGTCTAAACAAAAGACACTCAAAGGTAGCTTTTCTCTTTTTGGAAAAGGACTCCATACAGGCCTAAGCCTTACCGTTACGTTTAATCCTGCTCCTGAAAATACAGGATATAAGATTCAACGTATCGATTTAGAAGGTCAACCCATCATAGATGCTATTGCAGAAAATGTTGTAGATACGCAACGAGGCACTGTCTTGGAAAAGAACAATGCTCGCATTAGCACTATTGAGCACGGCATGTCTGCCCTTTATGCATTGGGCATAGACAACTGTTTGATTCAAGTTAATGGTCCTGAATTTCCTATCTTAGACGGCTCAGCCGCCATGTACGTGGATAAGATTAAAGAAGTAGGAGTAGAAGTACAAAATGCAGAGAAAGACTACTACATTATTCGCAAGAAAATAGAAATTCGAGATGAGCGGACCGGCTCATGCATCACGATTCTGCCAGATGATAATTTCTCTATCACGGCCATGTGCTCATTCCAATCGAAATTCATCAATAGTCAATTTGCGACATTAGACGACATTGCCAAATTCACAGACGAAATAGCCCCGGCTCGTACCTTTGTCTTCGTGCGCGACATCGTTCCGCTCCTCGAAGCTAACCTGATAAAAGGTGGAGACTTGGATAATGCGATTGTGATTTATGAGAAAGAAGTAACACAAGAGAAGCTGGATCAGTTGGCTGATGTACTCAAAGTTCCACGCATGGACGCAAAGAAGATTGGCTATATACAGCACAAACCGCTTTTGTGGGAAAACGAATGTACACGCCACAAGCTGTTAGATATCATTGGCGACATGGCTTTGATTGGCAAACCCATCAAAGGCCGTATTGTAGCAACACGTCCGGGGCATACCATCAATAATAAGTTTGCACGTCAAATGCGCAAGGAGATTCGCAAACACGAAGTACAGGCTCCGATTTATGATCCCAATGATGAACCCATCATAGACAACATCCGCATCAGGCAGTTGCTCCCCCACCGCTATCCTATGCAGTTGGTAGACAAGATAATAGCTATTGGTTCAACAAGTATTGTCGGCGTTAAGAATATTACGGCCAATGAACCATTCTTCCAAGGACATTTTCCAGAAGAACCAGTGATGCCCGGTGTTCTACAAATCGAGGCAATGGCACAATGTGGCGGTTTGTTGGTTTTGAATCAACTCGAAGAACCAGAACGTTGGTCAACCTATTTTATCAAAATTGACGATGTAAAATTCCGTCAGAAAGTTGTTCCCGGAGATACGCTATTGTTCAAAGTAGAATTACTACAGCCCGTACGGCATGGAATCAGTTCCATGAAAGGCTATCTTTTTGTCGGTGACCATGTTGTTTCTGAAGCTACATTCACGGCTCAAATTGTGAAGAACAAATAATATGAGATAAAGAAATATATACTTATGAATACGATTAGCCCATTAGCATTTGTACATCCTAACGCAAAAATCGGTGATAATAATATTATTGGTCCATTTTGCTTTATAGATGATAACACCGTTTTGGGAAACAACAATAACCTCCAAAATAGCGTTACGATAAACTTTGGAGCCAGAATAGGTAGCAATAATGAAATCTTTCCCGGGGCAAGTATCTCAACAAAGCCACAGGATTTGAAGTTCAAAGGAGAAGAAACAACATGTCAGATAGGCGACAATAATAGTATTCGTGAAAATGTTACCATCTCAAGAGGAACATTTGCAAAAGGAACAACGATTGTTGGAAACAACAACCTCTTAATGGAAAATATGCACATTGCCCACGATTGCATTGTTGGAAGTAATTGCATTATCGGCAACTCAACAAAGTTTGCAGGAGAAGTGACCATTGACGACAACGCCATCATAAGCGCAGCTGTACTCACCCATCAATTCTGCCATATCGGAAGCTTGGTTATGATTCAAGGAGGTTGCCGTTTTTCACAAGATATTCCACCTTATATTATCGCTGGAAAAGAACCTACCCGATATGCGGGAATTAATCTTGTAGGACTTCGCCGCTATGGATTCAATAATGAACTTATATCCTTAATTCATGAAGCTTACAGGCTTTTATACAGTAAGGGAGTCCTTGCCGAAGGTATAGAAGAAATCAAGAAGAATTTAACGATCACACCAGAGATCCAATATATCATTGATTTTGTATCCGGTTCTAAGCGAGGTATTATCCGATAACACCTCGCTTCTTATTATTTTAGTAAGCGACATTTTACATTGAAGACTCTTTTTGTTGTATTAGGTCCAACAGGTGTTGGCAAAACAGAAACTTGTTTGGCTATTGCCCAACACCTAAACACTCCGATAATCAATGCGGACTCACGCCAGATTTTTGCAGAAATACCTATCGGAACAGCAGCTCCCATGCCACAACAACAAGCAGCCGTCCCCCATTATTTTGTAGGAAATCATCAATTAACAGATTACTACAGTGCTTCTTTATACGAAGAAGATGTCTTAAACCTTCTGAAAGACTTATTCAAAACACATTCTTCATGCGTGCTGACCGGTGGAAGCATGATGTATCTTGATGCGGTATGCAAGGGCATTGATGATATTCCGACTGTAGATTCTGCCACACGCGCTTTGATGAAACAGCGCCTTGAGACAGAAGGGCTCACGGCCATGGTTGAAGAATTAAAGCGATTGGATCCCGTCCATTGGAATGAAGTTGACAAACAAAATCCCAGACGCGTCATTCATGCTTTGGAAATATGCCACATGACGGGCAAGGCTTACTCATCTTTCAGAACGAACACCATCAAACAACGGCCTTTTAGGATATGCAAAATAGGACTCAACCGAGATCGAGAGGAATTGTATACTCGCATTAATCAACGCGTGCTCGACATGATTGACCAAGGTTTAGAGGCCGAAGCCCGACGAGTGTACCCACTCCGTCATCTCAATTCTTTAAATACAGTTGGTTATAAAGAGATGTTTAAGTACATTGACGGCGACATTTCAAAAGAAGAGGCCATCCGACAGATACAATCCAACACCAGACGATACATGCGAAAACAACTTACTTGGTTTAAAAAGGATTCGGATATTCAATGGTTTCATCCCGACAATATTAAAGAAATCATAAATTATATAGACGCCTCATTGTGCTAAAAGGAGTTATTTCATATTTTTGTAAAAACAATATGCCTTATGAACAAGATAAAAAGATTTTTCAGCGCATGTCTGAGAAAGCCCCAAACTTTCTGGTGTTGGTATAAAAAGCTTTATCAAAACCGCCCTTGGTACATAAAGTTCACCGCTGCCACCGTTTCATTTATTCTCTTATTGATTATCTACCTCGGCATGGTAGATATGAATTTCCTTTGGCTTTTTGGCAAAAGTCCTGGCTACTTCTCTGGTATTCGCGACCCTCAAACATCACAGGCTTCAGAAATATATAGTGCTGACGGAAAGCTCATTGGCAAGTATTTCAACGAGAACCGAACTCCCGTAAAATACGAAGACGTAAGTCCCGCCTTTTTCAAAGCTTTGATAGATACGGAAGACGAGCGTTTCTATAAACATTTTGGCATAGATCCGATAGGAATATTCGGTGCCGCTAAAGACGCGGTACTCAGACATGACGGGCGTGGCGCATCTACCATAACCCAACAATTAGCCAAAAACATGTTCCGGGTTCGTACCAACTATTCAACTGGTCTGTTGGGCAAGATTCCCGGCTTGAAGATTCTTATCGTAAAAAGTAAGGAATGGATTATCGCCACTAAACTTGAAACCGTATTCAGCAAAAAGGAAATCCTGACCATGTATGCGAATACCGTTGATTTCGGTTCTAATGCTTATGGCATTAAAACCGCCGCAAAAACGTACTTCAACGTCCATCCCAAAGATCTTACCACCGAACAGGCTGCCGTATTAGTCGGTATGCTCAAGGCAACCACCTATTATAATCCCAAGAGCAACTATGATCATAGTCTTGCCAGACGAAATACGGTACTCCACAACATGCTGACCCACAGAGATTTGAGTCGCACAGAATATGATACTCTTATACAAAAGCCTATCGTTCTTGATTATAAGATGGAAGAAAACTACGATGGTCAGGCCATGTACTTCCGTGAAGCCATTTCCCAATACTTGAAAGAAACAGGATGGCTCGAAGAAACAGGATATGATTTATACAGCAGCGGTCTAAAGATTTATACGACCATAGACACCCGCATGCAGAAATACGCAGAAGAAGCAGCCCGCAAACAGATGAAGCAGGTTCAGCAAAACTTCAACAACCATTGGGGAATCTACCGGAATCGTGCGACCAACTGGATGACACAAGAGCCTTGGCAGGACGAAAACCACCAAGTCATTCCTAACTTTATTCAGCAAATTGCAGAACGCCAACCCTTCTATAAAGCACTACAAGCTAAATATCCAAACAACCCCGACTCTATCCGATACTATTACAAAGAATGGAAACACCCTGTAAAGGTATTCGATTATGACAAGGGAGTCGTTACCAAAGAAATGACTTCCGAAGACTCTATCAAGTACATGACCAGTTTCATGCACTGTGGCTTTGTTGCCATGGAGCCACAAACGGGTCAAGTGAAAGCCTGGGTTGGAGATATAGACTTTACCACATGGAAGTATGATAAAGTAACGGCTATGCGCCAACCCGGCTCTACATTCAAATTATTCGTTTATACCGAAGCGATGAATCAAGGACTCACCCCTTGCGACAAACGTCGGGATGAGTATATCTCCATGCTCGTTTACGACAAGAGCCAGAAGAAAGAAGTTAATTGGACGCCCACCAACGCAAATGGCTACTTCACAGGCGACTCCATGCCATTGAAAAGCGCATTTGCTAAGAGTATAAACTCCGTAGCCGTACGGCTGGGACAAGAGATGGGCATTAAGCGCATAGCAGAAACCGCGCGAAAGATGGGCATTAACAGCTCGCTGGACGAAACACCATCCTTGGCACTCGGCTCCAGCGACGTAACCCTGCTGGAAATGGTCAATGCCTATTGCGTACCTGCGGATAACGGCAAACATCACGCACCGGTACTCATTACACGTATTGTCGACAAAAACGGCAATGAAGTTTATGTCGCACCTCAAAAGTCAGAGCAAGTAATATCCTATAAAAGTGCCTTCCTCGTACAACAACTGTTGCAAAGCGGCATGCGCGAACCCGGAGGCACATCTATGTCACTATGGGGCTATGTAAGCAATTTCCGTGACACCGAGTTTGGAGGAAAAACCGGTACCAGCAACAACCACTCCGACGCATGGTTCATGGCTGTCAGCCCCCGTCTGGTATGTGGCGCGTGGGTAGGCGGCGAATACCGAAGTATCCACTTCCGCACCGGAGCCTTAGGACAAGGCTCTCGTACCGCTCTTCCTATCTGTGGCTATTTCCTTCAATCCGTTTTAAGCGACCCGGAATTCCAGAAATATCATGGCAAGTTTGACAAACCCAACCAATCGGATATCACCGGAGATATGTATAACTGCGCAAGCTATTATCCACAAGCCCACGCGGATACCACAGCGAATGACAGTCTATCCCATGCCGAAGAGATTCTACTCGACGAAAACGGCAATCCGATTCTCAAGCCGATAGAAGACGGAAAGAAAGAACATGAGGAAAACAATGCTTCTAAAGCTACTGAGCCAAAGAAGAAACCGCATGAAGAAACCGTGAATTTTGACAATCTGTAATCAGCGAAAACCCTGATTCGATATTGATTTGAATAATTTGGAGTCGCCAAGCGCGCTCCAAATTATTTTTTATTGTCCCCCGTTCTATCAAAGATGTGTTCTTTACGCACTCCATTTTGCAGAGTGAAAATAACATATATATTCACTTACAAGAAAATAAACATCACAAAAAAACTTTTATGTATTTACTTAAATAGTAGGGAATTAAAGAGAGAAATTAAAGCAAAAACGCGAACTAATAAACTACATAATATTACAAGTGAATAATATTATTTTATTTCTCTCGCAAGAGGTGTCTAGCGGAGTCGAACCGCTCTACACGGTTTTGCAGACCGTTACCTAACCGCTCGGTTAAGACACCCTTAAAAGAATTGCAACTATCAAGTCGGGGCGACAGGATTCGAACCTGCGGCCGCCTGGTCCCAAACCAGGAGCGCTACCGGGCTGCGCTACACCCCGTTTGATATAAAGGATTACTCTGGAAAGAACAATCCCTAAATTGCGTTTGCAAAGGTAGATGTTTTTTTTTAATTGTCCAAATTTTTAGATCCTTTTTTAGTTGATGTTTGTTAAATCTTTTTTAATCATTTGGTATTTAGCCCGTCGATTTGGGAAAAGAAATGCGCAGCAACCTCTTGCAACAAGCCACCGCCACGAAGACAAAAGGCATGAAGAAAAACATAGAATATGCCGCTCCAAGCCTTACAAGAATTTAGAAACAGCACAGCTAAAAAAGTACTGCATCGCTTCTTTTCATAAAACGCCGTGAACTTTTGGTAAAAAAACGGACAAAACTCGCTGGTTAAAAGATAAAATATTACATTTGCATTACATACTCAAAGTTTCTTTTATTTTCCCTATTTGAATATGAAATTGCAACTATTTTGGATCAAACGTATATTGTTAACGTTGCTGGCGTTGTGTTTGTTTCATGCGTTATCGGCGCAAATCAAGGTTTCGGGCAGTGTTATCGACGAACACGGACAGGCTGTGATGGCTGCCGTCGTCGTACTATTGGCTGAAAATGATAAGCGCGTGGCGCAGACGGCGGTGACGGATGAGGAGGGGCGCTTCATACTGGCGGCCGAGCCGGGCACATATATCATGACTATTCGTTATCTGGGATATGCCGATGTGTCGCAACACGTGAAGGTATTACACGACGTCACACTGCCTGTTGTTCGGCTAACACCTGTAGCTACCAACTTAAAAGGAGTCACCGTGACGGCCCGTCAGCGCAAGCCGATGGCCAAATCGGTGGACGGGAAATTGCAAATAGACGTGGCCCGTTCGTATCTGACCAACCTGGGTAACGCGCTGGAGGTGTTGAAGCACGCTCCCGGCATATCGGTCAGCCAACAGGGCGACATTTCGTTGTCGTCGTTGGGTGGCACGGCGTTGTATGTCAACGGCAAGCGAGTGCGCCTGCAGGGCAATGAACTGGCCGCATATCTGCGCACGTTGTCAGCCGGCAAGATCAAGCGCATTGAGGCTTCGACCATGCCCAACGCCCGCTACGAGGCCGACGGGGCCGGCGGCATAGTCAATATCATACTGAACACAAAAGAAGACGCGGGCTTCTTCGTCTCCACCTCGCACGGACTGGCTTATTGGGAGTATTTGCGGACGACCTCTGATCTGGCACTTTCGCACAATACAGACAAGTGGCAGTTGGGTATGAACTACAGCCACGCGATGGGATATTGTGCCATGGGCTACGGCAGCGACCGCACACAAGAGGGTATTCGCAATCTTTCGGTAACTGATGATGTCGACAAACGCTACACCTTCGCGGGCGGAATAGATGTCGTATGGCAGCCCAACAGCCACCATAAGTTGTCGCTCAACGCGTCGGCCAACCTGTTGGGTGGACCGGGACTGACGCTGACCGAGACCCAGATCTATCATAAAGACGGCACGCCCGACAAGCTGTTGCAGGCCATGAACGACTATATGAAACAGCGCAACCTGCGTTATGGCACTAACCTCAGCTATTCGTTTACGCCTTCCGAACGGCATTCGTTGTCGCTATCGGTCGACTGGATTCGCTTTGAAGGCATGTCGAAATGTCATCAACCCAATCGTTATTTCACGCCACAGCGAACGCTGCTTCGCTCCGACGTATATTATTCGGAACCGCATAAGGATATCGACATCTATTCGCTGATGGCCGATTATAAATACGACACGGGCAAGGGCGGCGAACACCTCTTGGGCATGAAGCTGTCGACCATCCGCAGTAAGAACGATTTTAGGTTTGAAGCCAACGGGCAAGTAGACCTTGGGCGATCCAATCGCTTCAACTATAACGAGAAGAACGCCGAGGCCTATGTTCAGTCTTCATGGCAGTTGGGGAAGTGGCAGCTGAGTGGTGGCCTGCGGTTGGAATATATGTTGACCGACAATCTGTTGCGTCCTTACAATCCGGCGTTGACCGAAGAAACCAACCAAGAACGACGGCTGAAACTGTTTCCCAACCTGTCCGTAGGCTATCAGCTGGGCGAACAGACCAAGTTGCTGGCCCAATACAGCCGTCGGCAGGACAAACCACGCTATGAAGATCTGAATCCTTTTGAGTATCTATTGGACGAACTGACCTATTGGAAGGGCAATCCTTTCCTCAAACCACAGACGAATGACAAGGTTGCGTTGAACCTTTCGCATCGCCATCTGTCGGTCAACCTGTCGTATAATCGTCTCAATCATTACTTCACTTCGCTGACCGACGCTTATGGGAATGACAAAGTGGTGATGACGACGAAGAATATCGGCCGGCAAACCCTGTGGGGACTCGAAGTCATTTATTCGCGTCGACTGGCCGCTTGGTGGGACATCAATTCCAATGTGGGCTTGTTTCATTTCACCAATCGCCTCCATTATGAACAGTATCGCGAAACCTATCGCCGCCCGTCGCTTACTTTTTCGGTGAGCAACGAACTGGCTTTGCCTGCTAAAATCAAGATGGAACTCTCGGGCCGCTACCGTTCGCGGCGGCAGGGCGGCAGCTACGACGTGGCCCGGTCGAGCGGTAGCTTGGACATAGGGTTGAATCGTGCCTTCCTGCGTGAGCGTCTTCATTTGTCGTTGCTCATGACCGACATCTTCCATACCGAGCGTTGGGACGGCTACGGTCGCAAGGGCACGCTCTACTTGAGTTCGTGGGGCTACAGCGAAAGCCGTCAGGTTATGTTCCGAGCACGCTATACCTTCGGTAAACGCAAGTTTAAAGCCCACGAAACGTCGATAGAAGAAGTGAACAGATTGTAAAACATGTCTTGTAGGTGAAATAAAATACCCCGCAAAGACCATGACGAGAGTCATATCAAAAGGCTGTGCCTATTTTGACTCCCCAAAATCCAGCAAGGATTTCTATGCGATTTAAGTTTTACCTAACAGCAAACTATCGTTTACACAAAAAAAGAGAATATTAAAAGCATGGTTTTAGAAACATAAAGCATTGATAGTTAAATGATTAAAATACTATATAGATATTTTCAATCGCTCAATAGATATTATCTGTTGTTCTGTATTGTACAGGTATCTACCTTTGCATTGTCAAACAAGACAACAGACAATAGAATTGAAAATTTAAACTAACAATAATAATTATCGATGAGCC
>CAUURC010000010.1:0-62410 GCA_963547405.1 uncultured Prevotella sp. | reverse complement strand
CAAATCATTCACGCTATTTCGCCTTTTCTTGAACCTTGGGGATAGATTTTTTTAAAAAAAAAGTATGTTAAACAGAAAAATAATTATCCTATTTATGCTGGCATCAATTTTTGCCAGTTCGTGTAGTAATGAAGAAGTTATTGAAAATGGCACTAATGCAAGTGCCCCGGTAATGATGTGTTGTTAGAAGAAACTACTGCCCAGCAGGAGTTTGCTATGATTCTATCAAAGGCTGTTGTTTCTAATCAGAGCCTACGTGAGTTCTTGAAGAAAGAAGCTGTCAAAGAGTTTGATAACAATTTTGATATCTTCTATCCATATGCAAGAAATAAGAAGATTGATGAACAACATACATTCCGTGATGTTCTTGTAGAGAACTCTTCCGAGGCTGAGATTAAGAAGATAGAGTCTTCATTACCTTTATTAACGATATTCATTCCTGATCTTTCTATGTTTAATGCTTTTAATGTGAAAACATGGGATACAGCTGAAGGTGAAGTGTTTGTTTCTTATGACAAGGATAACAATCAATCTGTCTTTTATGAAAATGGCCAAGAGGAAATAGAATTGAAAACAGGCGAACTGCCTGACTTTCCTTTCTTGATGGTAAAAAGTACGAATAGGATGCGAATTGTAAATCGTACTCGTACTGCACAGGGCGAAGAATTAGAGTATGATTATGCCGATGAGGCTTTCCGTCCTAAGTCTGCAACGAGATCCCATAATCATTATAAGGATTTTGACAATGGTACAGCTGCGAAAGAACCTTATGTTCCAGCAGAAGAACTTGATCCTCTTGTGATAGAAGCCTATAATAAGAAAACGGAAAAATCTTTGGATCGTGATTATATTTACTACGGATTGTGTGAAGAGAAACCGACCAATGGTGAATTGAGAGCGAATGTCAGGGAAAAACTATTAAGATTTAGAGTTAATCCCAATTGTTTGGATCAGATTTCTGATGGGAAAAGTGATTTAGATGGTGATCCTTATTTGGAAAGAGAAGTCTATCATCAAAAGTCGGAGCTTTCTATAGATGAAGTGATTAAGAGAATTTGGCATGATGGTACTTTTGAGTTTCGAGTGTATACGTGTTTAGGAGATAAGAAAGGTCATATAACTATCAGCAAACTAACATTAAGCTATCCTGCTTCTGAATTATTTCATGTTGATAAAATACATTTGCGTCATGTGCATGCAACAGGTTTTAGACACTCTCGTAACCATTATACTGTAGAAATAAAGGATTTGTCGTCTAAATGGGTAGATTTGTCAGATAGACACCTTTATACAATAGATGAACCTTGGAATTTGAATGAAAAATCTGTTACAGCATGGCTTGTAATTTGTGAATATGATGATGGAGCAAGTAAAGAAAGGACCATGACTCAAACATCCTCTTTTGCTATTACAACATCTACAAGTACGGAAACGGCTATCTCTGGTTCGTCTAAGATGACAGCTGGCGTTTCTACTACAGCATCTAATGGATATGAGAAGAAAGTGAAAATAAACTTTACGAATACTACCGACTCATTGGGTACGGTTGCGTTAAATTTTGTAGATCCTGTTATTATTTCTAAAGTAGATTCACCAGAGCCTATTTATAAAATGAAGACATATGATACAGGTGTCTTTGAAATGATAATTGTTCCAGAACGAGAACGTAAATGATAAATAAAATGAAGAAGATAATCGTATTCAGCCTTGTGGCAGTATTGCTGTCCGCATGTTCTTCGGATAGTGATTCTGTGTCTCAAGATTTTCTGTATAATACTTCGTATAACGAATATAAAAAATATTATAAGACATGCTTTATAGAATCAACTCTCAATGGAGAATATTTCGAGTTTAAGGGTTATGATATTAGTAAAATGTCTACATCCCTTTCTGCGGATATGTCTAATGAAGATACCTATCATAATGTAAACTGGCAATATGTCCAGCCATTGAAGATAGGGAAACAAGCAATTTTTCAACTCCAATTGACTACTTTTAAAACGGGTGATATCTATATTGATAAGTCGATATTTTATAATGACAAAACGAATTATAAAAAATCGTTATATGCGATGAACAAATGTGCTATAATAATCTTTGAGAATACAACTCCGAATGTAGTTAAAAGAGTTTATGTACCAGCATCTTCACAACCAGTCTTGATGAAGATTATATCGTGTAGAGAATTTGTTTCTACAGATAATGCTAGACGCTATTTAATAGAAGGTACTATTAATGGAACTCTTTATCATTATGATAAAACAGGAGTTGTAGACGACTCTATCCAAGTAGCCGCAAAGTTCCGTTTCTTATAGCAGGATAATAATATAAAGTGGACTTCCAATAGCATATTTCGCTGCTGTTGGAAGTCCACTTTTTAGATATGATTGTTGCGTGCTGCTGCCGTTACATGCAGGCAACCGTCAGTCCGGCCATTACAATGCTGACCATAGACATGAGTTTAATGAGGATATTGAGGCTCGGTCCGGACGTGTCTTTGAAGGGATCTCCCACTGTGTCGCCCACGATGGTGGCCTTGTGACTATCAGAACCCTTGCCACCAAAGTTACCTTCTTCCACCATTTTCTTCGCGTTGTCCCACGCGCCACCGGCATTGGCCATGAAGACAGCAAGTGTAAAGCCTGCCGCAAGACCACCAACCAAGAGGCCTAAAACGCCTGCCACGCCCAATACAATGCCAACAATGATAGGGATAATGATGGCTAAGACAGACGGAATAATCATCTCGCGCTGTGCGCTTCGGGTGGAAATTTCTACGCAACGGCTATAGTCGGGCGTTGCTTTTCCTTCCAATATGCCTTTGATTTCTTGGAACTGGCGACGCACTTCTTCCACCATGCTCTGGGCAGCGCGACCTACCGCGCCCATCGTGAGGCCGCAGAAGAGGAAGGCTGCCATTGCGCCGATGAAGGCACCGACCAGTACTTTCGGATTCATTAAGTTGACTTGGAAGAAGTTCATGAAGTCAGTTATGCTGGCATTGTTGGGATTAAAGATGTTTCCTGCGGTGTCGAGGAACTGCTGTCCTTCACCGGCTGCCCTCACCATAGCGATCTTTATCTCTTCAACGTATGAGGCCAACAGGGCTAAAGCGGTAAGTGCTGCGGAGCCGATGGCAAAACCTTTGCCCGTGGCAGCTGTCGTATTACCCAGCGCATCCAGCGCGTCGGTACGATGACGAACCTCTTCTCCCAACTCACTCATTTCGGCATTGCCACCCGCATTGTCGGCTATCGGGCCGTAGGCGTCAGTCGCCAGTGTGATACCTAAGGTGGAAAGCATACCTACGGCGGCAATACCAATGCCGTAGAGACCGCGCGACATGCTGCCGGCACTCATGCTAAGATCGAATCCGTTGGCAAAAAGATAGCTCAACATGATGGCAAAACAGATGGTAACTACAGGTATACAGGTTGATATCATACCCGTTCCGATACCCTTGATGATGACCGTAGCCGAACCTGTTTGTGAGGCTTCAGAAATCTTTTGTGTAGGTTTATAGCTCTGTGAGGTATAGTATTCTGTTGCCTGACCGATGATAACACCGGCACACAGACCGCTGATAACCGAGAAAGAAACGCCCAGCCAGTTTTCAATTCCCAGCAGATAGAGAATAATAAATGTAGCAATGGCTATCAATACGGCCGAAATATTCGTGCCCAAGCCCAGCGAATGAAGGAGGTCTTTCATCGTAGCGCCCTCCTTTGTCTTCACGATGAAGATGCCGATGAGGCTCAGGAAGATGCCCACGGCGGCAATAATCATCGGTGCGATGACAGCCTTGAGCTGCATGTCGCCATTCATGGCAAAGGCTGTAGCACCCAATGCGGCCGTAGAAAGAATACTACCGCAGTAGCTTTCATACAAGTCGGCTCCCATACCGGCCACATCTCCTACGTTGTCTCCTACGTTATCGGCAATCGTTGCCGGGTTGCGGGGATCGTCTTCGGGGATGTTTGCCTCTACTTTACCTACCAAATCGGCACCTACGTCGGCCGCTTTGGTATAGATACCGCCGCCTACACGTGCGAACAAAGCCTGGGTAGAGGCTCCCATTCCGAACGTAAGCATGGTGGTGGTAATGGTTACTAAGGCCATGCTGTCGCCCTGATAGCAATAGCTTAGCAACAGAAACCATAGGGCAATGTCGAGCAATCCGAGGCCAACGACAACCAATCCCATGACCGCTCCGCTACGGAAGGCGATGCGCAGACCTTCATTAAGTCCTTTTCGTGCAGCGTTTGCCGTGCGAGCAGAAGCGTATGTCGCTGTTTTCATGCCGAAGAAGCCAGACAATCCCGAAAAGAGACCACCCGTAAGGAAGGCAAACGGCACCCATGGATTCTGTACTTTGAGTACGTATGCCATAAAAGCAAAAAGGATGGCAAGCGCAACGAAGACGTAAAAGACTACCTTATATTGTTGCTTAAGATAAGCCATGGCGCCTTTTCTGACATGTTCGGCGATTTCAATCATACGTTGCGTACCCTCTTCTGCCTGCATCATCTTGCTGAAAAAATACCATGCCATGCTCAAAGCTACTACCGAAGCGATGGGCACTAACCAAAATACTGTAGGAATTTCATTCATGATTTGTTAGATTTTTTGTGGTGTTTAAATATGTAATATGTAAGTTCTCTATTTACAACGATTGCAAATGTAAGTAATTTTCATGAAACTATTTGTAATTAAAACGGAAAAGTTTCAAAACGAATATCTTAATTGAAGATCTATGTCCGTTTGTGTGGCTTGATTGATTTGTTGCAGTCCGGAAGAAATACTTGTGCGGTCGAAGTAATGCGTGGTGCCCCATTTTCCTGATAATTGGATATTTCGGAATTGAAAAGAGGTCAGTAACGCATATCTACATCCTTTGCCTGCAAACGACGGAATGTTCATCATATAAAGCAATGTACGCTCATAAGAGTAGACCCGACTGTAGTAGTCTTGGGTATGAAAATAGCCTATGCTTCCCAAGATGTTGAACCGTTTGCTTTGGAAACGACCGTGTTGCTCAAGTAAATAGCCTAAACTGTGCTTCTGATAGTTACAATAACTCAGGCTTGCTTTTGTCTTTAGCGTGAAATGGTTGTGACTATATTCTACAGCTAAAAGCCCTCGATGGTCTTGTTTGGGGATGAGACTTGTTTTCTCTTCGTTATCCCTCTGTTTGTTGCGATAGCGGTAACGGGTCTGAATGGTGAGTGACTTGTGCTGATAAAGCAGGTTGGTCATGATGTCCCATCCACGGGAAGAGCCCAAAGTCTGATACTTTGGCCATGGAAAATAGGCCATGTCGGCGTAGGTAGAAAGTGTCAAGTCTTTTGTTATTCGCCAGTTGGCACCTACATATAGTCCGCTTTCGTTTTGAGTGGAACCGCCATCGCTAAAGCTTAAACTTTGCAAAGCATAATAACGAAAGGCGTAAAAACGATATAAAGCGGTCAGTGCGAATTTGCTTGAAAAAGAATAACTGGCAGCATTGATGGAAGCAATGGCATTGCAATTTCCGTAAGCCGTTTCACCATTCACGGAGAGATTTCCTCGGTTGTAACCATAGTTCACCCCGAGATTCCATATCTGTTGCCCCTGTGGAAGCCACATCCTGTATAATTGTGAAAGCGAGAACTGTCCGAGACTATCGGTCTTTATCGGTTGAAGACTTCTGCTTAACCGATTGAAGATAAACGTAGCGCCTCCGTAAAATCCATTTTTTACAAGTCGCAGGTGGACGCCACCCGTAGCGAGCGACGTGTTATGCTTGCGGGCAAGTTCACTTTCTGTGCGATGATAACCGCTGCCTGCTATATTATATAAGGTGGTGCTGTCTTTGTTGAGAGTCCCATCGAGATAACGAAAAGATAGAAAGGGCGTAATCCATACGGAGGGATGAGGGTGGAGAACGGCAGCCGCGCCTTGCAGATAGTTGAACTCACTTTTTGAAGAATGGGCAGTAAGGATGTTGGTCGTGTTTCCGTTTGTAGATAGTAGGGAAGCCTTTCCCAATCCCAAACCATTGTTAATAATCAGTCCCATTCCCGTTTTGATTTTATATCTGCCTACGACAAGGTTATCGAAAACACCAAACCGGCGTAGTTGAAAATAGAAAGAATAATGGTCATATCCGCTTTTGTTCTTCCCTTTAAACAATGGCTCACCGGCATCCTGTGCGGCAATGATTCCCCAACGCATTCGGTTTTTGGCGTTCATGTTGTAGCGAAGCCAGTGACGAAGTGCCCCTCCTTCGTATTTTCCGTTCGTCTGTCCGAGCCGTTCATACAAGGGAATGCCGACCATGGCCACCGCTTCATGTCCGGCATTGCGAAGAAGTTGACGAAATGTTTCTTTATTTTGCGCCATTTCGCCTATGTAGATGACGCAGCTTAAGAGCATTTTCCGGTCGGTGTCAAGTTCACGGAGCATGTTGAGTTCGGCCTTTGTTCGCATGCCATGGTATTTTCCCAGATACGTCATAATCTCATCAATCTGCTTCTCGTTGAGGAAAAGCAGTTGCCGAAGGTCATCTTCGGTGGCCTGATTGATGTTGATGGGATTGCGTGAAAACTCACTCAGCACTTGATGAACTTCTTCCCAAGAGGTCGATTCGGCTTCATCAAGTGTGGCAAGGTGTTCTAAATATCGTTCCCAATCATTGTTCTCTTGTGCGCAAACACCAATGGAGAACAATGAAAAAAGCAGAAAAAAGAAAGCGTGTTTCAAGGTATTAGAAACCTATTATCTATTATGGATAAATTAAATTCTCTGGTTTGAGCTGATTCAAGACTTCTTCCAGGTACTTTTTCGACTCATATCGGGCCATCGGAAGATCGTGCAGAAGACAGTTGCCGCAGTCTTTTGGTGTCGTCCCAGGTATCTCTTCCTCGTAATTGGCGATGAAATCAAACATACGTTGAAGCAAGGAGACGATATCCTTACTTTCCAAATCGCCGTGAAGAATCAGATAATTGCCTGTCAGACAGCCCATAGGACCCCAGTAAATCACCTTGTCTTTCCATTCCGCATCGTTCCGCAGGTAGGTGGCTGCCAAGTGTTCGATGGTGTGGATGGCACCGTTGTGCAGCACCGGTTCATGGTTAGGCTCTTTCATGCGCACATCAAAAGTCGTAATTACTTCGTTTCCTACTTTGTCCTTGCGGCTTACGTAAATACCACGGAGCAATTGCAGGTGATCGATGGTAAACGATGGAATGGGCTTCATGCCTGCTTCATGAGATGAAGTAGGGGCAGATGTTGTTTTTTCTGACATCATATAAATGGATAATTATAAACGGAATAACGGAAAAAATATTTGTTGTCATGTGCGCTTAGCCGTCAGTTAGCGGCTAATACGCGGAGAAATTCTTTGGTGATATCAAAACTTCCTTCAGCCATTCTGTCCCAAAAGTCAAAATACATTTGGGCCTTATGGTCTTTAAGAGGAACGTCGCTGATAATTCGGAATGAAATAAATGGAACGCCGTAGATATGGCATGTCTGAGCTATGCTGCAACTTTCCATGTCGACGGCCGTTGCTTCGGGAAAGTGGTTCATGATTTCTTTCATCTTGACTTGGTTGTCAACAAACCATTCTCCGCTGACGGTCAGCCCGCTGATAATACGCGGTAAGGTGTTTTTCGTGTTGTCTTTGGGCGCCGTCTGATTGATAGAGAGTGCTTGGCTGACCAGCTCTTCGGATGCTTTGAAGCGTGCCGGCATACCTAAAATTTGGCCGTATTGGCAGTTGTCGCCGCAGTAAGCGTCGTGATAGACACATTCACGGGCCACCACAACATCGCCTACGTTCAACCCGATGTCGGCTCCGCCGGCACAACCGCTCGAAATAATCAGGTCGGGATGGTAGCGATGAATCATTTCCACGCAGCCAATGGCACTGTTCACCTTGCCTATTCCGCACTGCATCAGTATGATTTCGTTGCCAAAAGCCTGACCCGAAATAAACGTCTTATGATTAAACGTTTCGCTGACAGGAGCTTCGAGCAAGCCTTCTAACTGCTTGAACTCCTTGTCCATAGCTACGATAATTCCAATTCTTTGCATCTTTTGTATGTTTTAAAACCGAAAGGCGACACTTTTATTTTCATGTGAAAAATACGCTTTCCCGCATATTTTACAGAGTCTTTGTGTCTCTTTGTCCTCACAGCAGATTGCTACCGCACAACAAATATATGGCTTTTTTGTCAATTCTCCGTACTTTTTGCATAAATAGATAGCTGTTTGGACTATTTATTTTCATTAATCTCAAATTGATTCACGGCACGATGGTGGAATTACCGCTATGTGGTAATGCGATTACCGCTGCGTGGTAAACGGCTTCCCATGGGCTGGTAATATGATTACCGCTGCGTGGTAATACGATTACCAAAACGCGGTTTCATTTTGGTAATTTCTCTTTAAGCTTTTGATATGGCTGCTTTTATACTGTTCAAACGGCCGATTTGGAGTTGTTGTTGTTAGTAAAAATAATTCAATAGCATGCCGTCGGCCGTGCTCAAAGCGCAAAAACAGCGAAAAGATCGTGGATTAGGCGGATATATGGTTGATTTTTTGTATTTTTGCCTTGTAAATAATCTATAATGAAATGAAAGTTTTGAAGAAGTATCTGATAGACATTGCTGCTGTCGTATTATTTATTGTAATCTCATTTGCTTATTTCTTCCCGGCCGATATTGATGGTCGCATTCTCTATCGGCACGATTCTTCGGCCGGTAGAGGGGCCGGTATCGAGATGAGTCAGTACACGGAAAAGACCGGTGAGACCACGCGTTGGACTAATTCCTTGTTCAGCGGCATGCCAACTTATCAGATGGCTCCCTCCTATAAAAGTGGTTCGGTGCTCAATCAGGCCGAAAAAGCCTATCATTTGTGGCTACCTGAGAACGTATGGTTCCTTTTTGCCTACCTGCTGGGCTTCTATATTCTGCTTCGGGCTTTCGATTTCAGAAAGTCGTTGGCTGTCTTAGGCTCTGTCATTTGGGCTTTCTCCAGTTATTTTCTCATTATTATTGCGGCCGGTCACCTGTGGAAGGTGATGGCGTTGGCTTATCTGCCGCCGATGATGGCGGGTGTGGTGCTGGCGTTCAGAGGCAAACTGATTCCAGGTTTCATCGTTACGGCCATCTTTACGGCCTTTGAGGTGAATGCCAACCATGTGCAGATGACTTATTATTACTTGTTCATCATCTTGTTTATGGTCATCGCCTACTTGGTGACGGCTATTCGGGAGAAGACACTGAAGCAGTTCTGGAAAGCAGTCGGTGTGTGTGCCGCCGCTGCTGTTTTGGGCATTTGTATCAATCTTTCCAACCTGTATCACACCTGGCAGTATGGTCAGGAGAGTATGCGCGGCAAGAGCGAACTGGTGAAAAAGAACTCGGCGGTACAGACTAACAGTGGTTTGGATCGCGATTATATCACGCAGTGGAGTTATGGTATTGACGAAACGTGGACGCTGTTGGTGCCCAATACCAAGGGCGGCGCTTCTGTTCCGTTGACTGCTAATCGTAAGGCCATGGAGAAAGCCGACCCGAATTTCATGCAGATTTATCAGCAGTTAGGGCAATATTGGGGTGACCAACCCGGCACGAGTGGCCCCGTTTATGTGGGTGCTTTCGTGTTGATGCTCTTCATTCTGGGACTCTTTATTGTCAAAGGGCCGATGAAGTGGGCGTTACTGGCAGCTACCATCTTGTCGATACTGCTTTCATGGGGGCGTAACTTTATGCCGTTTACCGACTTCTTCCTTGACTATGTGCCCATGTATAGTAAGTTCCGAACGGTAGCTTCCATATTGGTTATTGCCGAATTTACGATTCCGCTTCTGGCCATTATGGCTCTGAAGGAGGTTATTGAAAACCCCGATGTGCTGGCTCGGAAGATGAAATATGTCTATATCAGCTTTGCGTTGACGGCCGGTGTGGCCCTCTTGTTCGCCCTTATGCCCGGTGTTTTCTTCTCAAGTTTCATTTCTGTGCAGGAACAAACCGCGTTTAAGAGTATTCCGGGTGAGTATCTTGCGCCATTGACGGCTAATTTGACCAGCATGCGTGAGAGCATTTTCACGGCTGATTGCTGGCGCTCGTTCTGGGTTATCGTGCTGGGCATGTCGCTACTCTTCCTTTATAAGTATAAGAAACTGCGTGCCGATTATGCCATCGGCTTGATAACGGTGCTGTGTTTCATCGACATGTGGCAGGTAGACAAGCGCTATCTCAACGACGAAATGTTTGTGGAGAAGAGCGTGCGTGAAACGCCAATGCAGATGACAGCCACCGATCGCCAGATATTATTAGATAAGAGTCTTAACTATCGTGTGCTCAATCTGGCTTCAAATACGTTCAATGAAAACGAAACGAGCTATTTCCACAAGAGTATAGGTGGCTATCACGCGGCCAAGTTGCGTCGCTATCAGGAGGTGATAGAAGCCTATATCCATCCCGAAATGCAGAAACTGATGACTGCGGTGCAAGAAGCGGGCGGCGATATGACGAAGATTAATGGCGATAGCATTTTTCCCGTGTTGAACATGCTCAATGCCAAATACTTTATTCTGCCTTTGCAGGCCGGACAGACTGTGCCTTTGCAGAATCCATACGTATATGGTAATGGTTGGTTTGTTGACCGCCTCGACTATGTAGACAATGCGAATCAAGAGTTGGATCGCGTCGGCAAGCTCAATCTACGTCATCATGCCGTAGCTGATAGGAAGTTTGAAAAACAGTTGGGCAAGGCTGTGGCCGAAAACGAAACGGCATTGGTGAAGCTCACCGCTTATGAGCCTAATAAGCTAACCTATCAAGTGAAGTCTGATAAGGGTGGTGTCGTGGTGTTCTCCGAGGTTTATTATCTGGGTTGGGAAGCCACCATTGATGGTAATCCCGTTGAACTGGGGCGCGTCAATTATATTCTTCGGGCTATCAATGTACAGCCCGGAACCCATCAGGTGGTGCTCAGCTTCTATCCCAAGAGTGTCGATGGAACAGAAACTATCGCTTATGCAGCATACGCTATCCTGCTTGCGATGATAGGATTATCGGTTTATTTCGAGACTCGTAAAAAGAAAACCGTATGAAAAAACTACTTTCCCTTCCCCCTAATTTAGTAGAATGTTTCCATGATATTACAGGGTACGACCGCCAAGAGTGGTTCTGTACGCACGATCCGGTCAATCAAAAGCTAGGTTCGGGAGGAGGTTCCGTATGGTTGGTAGACCGCTATTTGGCAGAGCGCAAAGGGCTGTCGGGAGAAAAGAGTGACACGAATGAAACTTCTTGTCTGTCTGCCGAAGAACGTTATCTGCTGTTGCATGCCGGCGGACAGAGCCGAAGACTGCCGTCGTATGCACCTTCGGGGAAAATATTGACACCCATTCCCGTATTCCGTTGGGCCCGTGGGCAGCGCCTTTCGCAGAATTTGTTATCGTTACAAGTGCCGCTTTACGAGAAGATTCTCAATGCGGCGCCTCGTCATCTGAACGTGATGATTGTCAGTGGCGATGTATATATACGGGCCACACAGCCTTTACAGCCTATCCCTGACGATGTGGATATTGTGTGTTACGGACTTTGGCTGGGGCCGGAGATTGCACAAAATCATGGCGTCTTCGTGTCGTCGCGTGAGCACCCTACTGAAATGGAGTGTATGTTGCAGAAGCCTTCGGTTGAAACGTTGAGCAATCTGCAGAAAGACCATTATTATCTGACGGATATTGGCGTGTGGTTGTTGAGTGATAAGGCCATGACGGCATTGGCCCGAAAGTCGAAAACACCTTCGGGAGAATATCGGGAATACGACCTTTACGGCACTTTTGGCTGTGCGCTGGGTAGCCATCCGTCGTTGCCCGACCCAGAATTGGCCGATCTGAAAGTGGCAGTTCTGCCTTTGCCGGGCGGTGAGTTTTATCATTTTGGTACGAGTAGAGAACTGCTTTCCTCAACGTTGGCCATTCAGAATCTGGTGAACGACCAGCGTGAAATCATGCACCATTCGCGCAAACCGCATCCTTCTATCTTTGTACAGAATGCCATTACGGAGGCTGCCATTACAGGCGAGAACCGTAATCTTTGGATTGAGAATAGTTTTGTTGGTCGTCATTGGATGCTGACAAGCGAGAATATCATTACCGGTGTGCCCGAGAATGACTGGGCGTTGGACTTAGAACCCTGCCAATGTGTGGACATTGTGCCATTGGATGAGACCGCATGGGTGGTGCGTCCTTATGGTTATTATGACAAATTCGCGGGCTCATTACAACAGCAAAAGCTATTTCCGGTAGTTCGTTCGGTGGCCGACATGGGTGAGGTTCTGCAATATATGTTGAAGCAAAACCTTTCAGAGCATGCGCGCAAACTATATGATGAAGCCGAAAAGCTAAGTGCGGAGGACATATCGGCAAATGCAAATCTTCGCCGACTGGAAGCACAACGCAGGCGGTTTCGTGCGGAAGCCTGGCCGCGGCTGGCCAGCAACTATGAACATAGTGTATTCTATCAACTGGATTTGGAACATGCCGCACAGGAGTTTGCCCAATTCCAGCTACCTATGCCTGAACGTCTGCCCGCAGAAGCACCGTTGTTGATACGCATTCACGATGCGATGTTCCGAGGAGAGCCCGATCGGGCCTTCGGCTTGTTGCGTGAAGGGCTGACCCGTAGAGCACTGGAAATGAAGCAAACACCCCACATGAATGTATATGCAGATCAGATTGTGTGGGGAAGAAGTCCGGTGAGAATTGATTTGGCGGGTGGATGGACCGATACGCCACCTTATTGTCTGACGGAGGGTGGTAATGTTGTTAATCTTGCTATTGAATTAAACGGGCAGCCTCCATTGCAGACATACGTGAAGCCCTGCAAAGAACGGAAGATTATTCTGCGCAGTATTGATCTGGGCTCGGCCGAAGAAATTACTACCTATGAGCAACTGGCTGACTTCAATAAAGTGGGCAGCCCATTCTCCATTCCCAAAGCGGCTTTGGTGTTGTCAGGCTTTCAGCCCGGTTTCTCTTCGATAGACTATCCCAGTCTTTCAGCTCAGCTTGAGGAATTTGGTTGTGGTATCGAGTTGACTATGCTCTCGGCGATTCCTGCCGGCAGCGGTTTAGGCACGAGTTCCATTCTTGCCGCAACGGTATTAGGAGCACTCAATGATTTCTGTGGCTTATCGTGGGATAAGAACGAGATAGGGCAACGCACGCTCGTATTGGAGCAATTACTCACGACGGGTGGTGGATGGCAAGATCAGTTTGGCGGTTTACTGCCCGGAATCAAGTTGTTGCAGACCGGCAAAGGATTCTCACAAGAACCTATGGTGAAGTTTCTGCCAACGGAGATGTTTACCGGACAGGAATACGCGCCTTGTCATTTGCTCTATTATACGGGCATTACTCGCACGGCTAAGGATATCTTGAGCCAGATCGTGCGTAGGATGTTCCTCAACCAACATGAGCAACTGGAATTACTATCGGTAATGAAGCAGCATGCGCTTGATATGTATGATGCCATCGTTCGTCAGGATTTTGCGTTGATGGGACAGCTTGTCCGTAAGTCGTGGCAGCTTAATCAGCTGTTGGATAGCGGAACGAATCCGGCTTCTGTAGACCGACTGACGGCTTTGGTAGATGATTTGTGCTTAGGATATAAGCTACTGGGCGCGGGCGGAGGTGGTTATCTCTACATGATTGCGAAGGATCCCGACGCGGCCGCACGTATCAAACAACGGCTGCAGGCCGACCATGAGAGTCCCAATGCACGTTTTGTAGATTTGCAATTAAGTAAGACCGGACTGCAAGTCAGCCGTTCTTAATATATTATTAAAAGGAGATTGGTCGTGGAATTCAGAACAATCGTAGACATTCCTGTTTCTTCTTGGAAGATAAAACCTGCCCACCGATTGTTGTTTGTGGGCAGTTGCTTTGCGGGAAACATCGGCCGGCGTTTTGCGGAAGAGCGTTTTCGTGTGCAAGTTAATCCTTCTGGCGTGATGTATAATCCGGTCAGCGTGCAGCATGAGATAGTCCGATTGACTGCCGACGAAGCGCAGCCGCCGTCTGAGGTGGTGTTTATAACGCTTGGGACAAATCATGTTTACGTGTTGAATGAGACGGGCGAAATTGTAGATAACTGCAACAAGCGACCACAACACCTCTTCACGGAACGCGAACTGACGGTTGATGAGTGCGTGGAAGCGTTGCGATTGGCTGTAGACGGCCTGCTGCAGCGTAATACCAATGTCCATATCGTGATGACAGTGAGCCCCATTCGCTATCGCAAGTATGGCTATCATGAGAGCCAGTTGAGCAAGGCGACGCTGTTGCTTGCCGTTGATAAGTTGTGTAAGCTCCCTATATATAAAAAGGTGGTAGATTATTTTCCGGCCTATGAACTTGTGTGCGATGAACTGCGTGACTACCGTTTCTACGAAGCCGATATGCTTCATCCTTCCGAACAGGCCGTGGAATATATTTGGGAACGCTTTTCCGCCGCTTATTTTGGCGACGAAGCAAATACTTTTATGGCCGAATGGAAACCGATAAAGGAAGCTTTGGCCCACAAACCCTTTCATCCTGATTCGGAGGAATATCGTCGGTTTCGGGCTGATGCGGAATCAAGATTAAAAGCGTTTGAGGCAAAGTATGCTGATAAGAAATAGCTTGAAAGGGAAAAGGCTTACATCGTTTAAGAACAAAACGGTGTAAGACTTTTTATGAAGGGTTGGATTCAATCTTAAATCGCTCTCAAATCACTCTCTTATATAATCAGATTTACCAAGTAGAGCACGACGGGGATGGTGACAACGGCTATTCCGATGACGTCGATGTAAACACCGGTCTTGATCATCTTGGTGATGGGAATATAGCCACTGGCATAGACGATGGCGTTGGGCGGAGTAGAAACGGGGAGCATGAAGCCTAATGATGCAGAAAGGGCTACGCCGACGGCTACAGGTACTGGGCTGAAACCTGCGGAGACGGCTGCGCCGATGGCCAACGGGCCTATCATGTTGGTGGCTGCCGTGTGCGAAGTGAGTTCGGACAGGAGCAAAGCCATGACACAGAACACTGCTACGAGTATAAGTTCAGAAGGCTCGCCGCCCATCATCGAAATGATTCGGTCGCCAATCCAGGCCGAAAGCCTGGTGCTGTACATCATGCCACCCATGGCCAGTCCACCGCCAAAGAGCAGCAAAGTGCCCCATTCAACACCGGCGACAGCGTCTTTCCAGCGCAGTGTCATCCAGCCTTTCTTCAGGTTGACGGGCAGGAAGAAGAGCAACAAAGCGCCTACCATGGCTACGACTGCTTCGGGAAAGAGTTTGTTGTAGCCTTTTAGTATATCGCTTTCCGTTCCGAAAATGATGCTCAGAAAGCCCGGAGCTACCCACAAAACGACTGCTACGATAAAGGCTGTGAGCGTATTCTTCTGCGCCTGTGTCCATTGTCCCAGCTCCTTTATCTTCTGTCCGATAAATGTTTGGGCACCTTCGATGTGTTCCACATCAGTGGGGAACATCTTGGAAAGGACGATATAAGCAATGATGAAGTAGAACACCATGGCTATGAATCCCCATACCATCCATTGGAAAAATGAAATATGGATATTACTCATTTCGCTCAGAAAACCAAGCATAATGATGTTCGGTGGAGTTCCGATGGGTGTTAGAACACCGCCGATAGAGCACGCGTATGCTGTCATCAGCATCAGACCGGTTGCGTACTTGTAGGTTTTGAGATTGATTTCTTTGCCGTTGGCCGCCATCATCTCACGAATAGCCTCGAGCAGACCGAGCGCGATGGGAAACATCATGGCGGCTGTGGCTGTATTACTGATCCATCCGGAGCAAAGCATGCAGGCTAAGCCTATGGCCAGAAATATCCTGCGCGGACTATCGCCCACCCATTTCATGGAAATAATACCGTAGGCTATGCGTTTGTCGAGCCCATGAACCATCATGGCTTTGGCTATCATGAAGCCGCCCATGAACAGGAAAATCATCGGATTGGCAAATGCCGCAAACGCTTCTTTCATCTTGACAATGCCGCATACAACGCATAGGGTGGGGCCGAGCAGTGATGTGACGGGTATGGGAATGGGTTCGGTAATCCACCAGAGCGCAACGAGAGTCATGACGGCCAGAAGCTTGTGGGCTTCGGGCGTAAGGCCACTGATGGGTGTTATCCAAACCAATAGTGCACAGATAGGGCCGAAGATGGCGCCGGTATAGCGTCGGTTACGGTCGAACTTCGAATTGGGATTGATCGCGGTCTGCTCCTCTTCGGGAGAGATCTCTTTCATTTTAATGTCGTTCATAGGCTTTGTAGTTAAAAACTTCATGATATTGTTCGGATGCAGCAAATATAATGAATAATTCTACTCGTTATTTTAAAAAGAGAAATAATATTTGCACGTGCTTGTTTTTTTGCTGCTTTTAGGAAGGAAATCACTGCGTGAAGTAAAAAATCGCAATTTTTTAGAAGAAAAATATTAAAAAAAAGGCTCCAGAGGATAGACTTTTAGAAAATATTGTATATTTGCGATGTTATTATACCATAGTTACTAACCTTATTAAATCAAGCATTATGAATCAGATTACCTTGTTGATTATCGTTGTTCTTGTAGTGTTGTTGGCTATAGCTATCTTCAACTATTCTTATCAAAAGCGTATTAGCTTTCATCCCGAAGAACTGAAGAAGCGAGTGCAAGCCATTTTTCAAGAGCAAAATGTCACAGAACTTTCTAAAACGACATTTTTAGTGAGCTTGAAACACAAGTATGGATGCTCTTATAAGAAAGCTCTTTACTTGTTAGGTAAGGCCCGCGAGATGGGACTTGTCGAGAATGAAGGGAAGAATGTGCATCTCATAGAGCGAGGAGTCTGATTTTAATGCCATTTCTTTGGTCGTTTCTTTAGGTTAAAGTATCTTTGCATGCGACAGATAGAGCTTTTGTCATATTTCTATCTGTTGTTGCTTACGATATTTAACATAAAAGAACGATGACATATACTGTTGAAAAGATAGCCGCACTGATTGGTGCGCGTCGTTTTGGACATAGAGACGCTAACATAGCCTTTTTGCTAACGGATAGCCGTTCTCTATGTTTCCCCGAAGAAACTTTATTTTTTGCGTTGACATCAGAACGTAATGACGGACATAATTATATAGCCGATCTTTATCGGCGTGGCGCGAGGAACTTTGTTGTAGAACGGGTTCCTCTTTCTTATGAACTAAATTATCCTGAAGCAAACTTCCTAAAAGTAGCCAATACACTGGAGGCGTTGCAGCGATTGGCCGAGCGTCATCGTGACGAGTATGACATCCCGATTATTGGTATTACGGGGAGTAATGGTAAAACCGTTGTAAAGGAATGGCTCTATCAGTTGCTTTCTCCGGAGAAAGTCATTGTCCGAAGTCCGCGTAGCTATAATTCCCAGATTGGTGTGCCTTTGAGCGTCTGGTTGTTGAAAGAAGATACGCAGGTGGGAATATTCGAAGCAGGAATCAGTTTGCCCGGTGAGATGTCGGCTTTGCAGGCTATTGTTCAGCCAACGATTGGTGTTTTGACCAATGTAGGTAGTGCGCATCAGGAAAACTTTGCGTCAAAAGAAGCCAAGTGCAAAGAAAAACTACGTTTGTTTTATGAATCGGATGTCATTGTCTATTGCATGGACGATGATACGATTCGTCGTTGTGTGTCGGAATCCACGCTGAAAGGCGAGTTGCTGGCGTGGTCGAGCAAGGATGATAAGGCACCTATGTATGTTCATATCCATATCGAAGGCTTGCGGACGGTGGTCGATTATACGTTTAAGAACCACCTTCGAGGGCAATACATCATTCCGTTCATTGACTCTGCCTCAATAGAGAACAGCGTGGTGGCCGCAACGGTAGCCCTGCAGTTGGATGTGGCGCCCGACGTGCTGGCAGAACGGATGGCCCGATTGGAACCTGTTGCCATGCGATTGGAGGTAAAAGAAGGACAACACGGGTGTACCTTGATTAATGATAGTTATAATTCGGATATCAAGTCGCTCGATATCGCGCTCGACTTTATGAACCGCCGGCCGGATCATAAAGGCCGAAGGCGCACATTGATATTGAGCGATATCTACCAGAGTGGCCAATCGGGCGAAAGCTTGTATGGCGAAGTGAGCAAGCTGGCGATAGAACGAGGGGTCGAGAAGTTTATCGGTATCGGCGCGGAGTTGTCTGCCCATGCCGATTTAATACAGATAGGCGAGAAGTTCTTCTTCAAGACCGTAGAGCACTTCCTGCAGAGCGAAGTCTTCCATTCCTTGCACGATGAGGTTATTTTAATCAAGGGCGCACGCTGGTTTGGCTTTGATCAGATCACCGAATATTTGGTTCGCAAGGTACACGAGACGATATTGGAGGTGAATCTTAATGCCGTGGTTGACAATCTGAACTATTATCGCAACATGATGAGGCCCGGAACGAAACTCGTTTGTATGATTAAGGCCGACGCTTATGGTGCCGGTAGCGTTGAGATAGCCAAGACCTTGCAGGAACATCAGGTAGATTATCTGGCTGTAGCCGTAGCCGACGAGGGCGTAACGTTGCGAAAGAATGGGATTACTCGCAATATCATGATTATGAATCCGGAGATGTCGGCCTTCAAAACCATGTTTGACTACGATTTGGAACCTGAAGTCTACAGCTTCCGGTTGCTCGACGCGCTTGTGAAAGCAGCCGAGAAAGAAGGCATTACCGACTATCCGGTGCATATCAAGCTCGATACGGGCATGCACCGTTTGGGCTTTGATCCGGAGCATGACATGGAAACGCTTATTCAAAAGCTGAAACGTCAGAACGCGATTATTCCACGTTCGGTGTTCAGTCATTTTGTAGGTAGCGATGAAGATGGCTTTGACGCATTCTCCGCACGGCAGTTTGAACTTTTCGATCGCGGCAGTCGCCAACTCCAACAGGCCTTCAGGCATAAGATTTTGCGCCATATCGACAACTCTGCGGGCATTGAGCATTTTCCGGAGCGACAGTTGGATATGTGCCGGTTGGGCCTTGGACTTTACGGAGTCAACCCACGCAATAATCAAACGATACATACGGTGTCGGCCTTGAAAACAACGATTTTGCAGTTGCGCCACGTTGCGGCAGGCGACAGCATCGGTTATAGTCGCCGCACGGTTTTAGACAACGACAGTTTGATAGCTGCCATTCCCATAGGCTATGCCGATGGCTTGGATCGCAGGCTGGGTAATCGCAAAGGTTATTGCATGGTCAATGGCAAGCAAGCGCAATATGTGGGTAATATCTGCATGGATGTCTGCATGATTGATGTAACGGGAATTGATTGTAAAGAAGGAGATTCTGTTGAAATCTTTGGCCCCGAACTTCCCGTTACGATTCTTAGCGACCTCTTGGAAACGATTCCTTACGAGGTGATGACAGGTATAAGCAATCGTGTTAAGCGCGTTTATTATCAAGATTAATATCTGAGCGTGATTTCCGATAGAAGCGTTGGGCTCTTTCCATGAGGCCAACGCTTTTTTGTAAATCCCCAATCACTCAATTTGCGATAACGTTATGAGCCGCCATGCGCCAGCCGTGGAGGGCTGATTTATCACGTTCCGTCACCCCTCAAACAGGCCATAATGATTGCAATCCAACAATTTTATACGCTGAAAACAAAAAAACGAATATTGAAACAGAACGTGATGAATCACGCCCCTTCGACTCACGCCCAACGGTTAACCCACCCCGGCCCTCACAAAGGGAGGGCGAACCAACTTGCGAAAGCGAATCATAACTCTAATTTCGTTTTTGGTTAGCTTCCCATCCTCATCCATTCGTTAGTTCACCCTCCCTTTGGGAGGGTCGGGGTGGGGCTTTCGTTCGCTATGAAAAAATCGTACAAACCGCTCGTTTATTTTGCGTCAAGAAAAAAGTTTTCGCAAATAAGCCAAGCATTTGGGTAATTAGCCTGGAATCAGCAAACTGTTGATAGTCAGAGCTTTAAACAAAACAGCGAGCCAAAAGCTTATCAAACACATCCCCAAACCTCACAAAAAAACACCTCAAAGCTGCCCTTTTAGCTGCTAAAAGCATAACGATTACACGATAAAAGCATAGCTTTTGCCGTGTAAAAGGGCTGCTTTGGCAACATAAAAGCTATGCTTTGACCTCGGAAAAAGCGAAATACGACAGCGCAAAAAGGTAAAAAACGCTGTTTCATCGCTGTTTTTCTCTCTAATTGAAGCATTTTCAGAGAGCGTTTTTGTGACCGTTTTTTTACATTTTGCTGTCGTAGTGGCGTGAGATTTTCATGTTCCGTACACGCCACAGATAACAGGATGAAACATGATTTCCACATTCCGCTCGAACAGGCGGGTATTCATAATCCTTCCTCATGTGGATTTAGGGGAGAAAATATTGTTGTATATCGTAGAGATTTGGAATCGTTGCCGGGAAAAGATAGCATCGGAAACATCCGATGTATGGTGTAACGGCAAAAAAAAACGGCAACGAAGTCGGCGGTTGGGTGATGTCAGAAACGACAGAATTCTTTATACACAGTGGCGTATAACCCTTATATATGTACCAATAAAACTAACATTTGGCGCGGGCAGTGTTTCACAACACGGCCCGCGTTTTTTATTCGATAAAGCCTTGGTGGCGTAATGCCTCGAGCAGGGTTTTGCTCATTGCGATGTTGTCGTGCTTCGTATAACGTAGGTCGGTGAATACTTGGGCAAGTGTTTCCTTGTGGTTGATGTCGACAAAGTGTTGGTTTTCGGGCAGTGATTCCTTTTCTTGATAGAAGTCGTCAATCTTTTTGGGTGTATAATCGTCGAACGTTTCCGTATGGATAATGGAGCGTAATGGCAGGCGATCGGAGAGAGCGGGCTGCTCAGCGGGCCAGCCGAGCGTGATGGTGGCTACGGGAAATACGAGCCGGGGTAAATGGAGCGTGTCGATAATGGCTTGCGCGTTGTAGATGGTTGTGCCCAGGAAGCAGGTGCCCAGTCCCTTTTCTTCGGCAAGGTTGCAGAACGTTTGGGTATAGAGCAGGGCGTCGGTGGCCGCGTTCAGAAAGCTCAGAAGGTTGTCGTAGCCCGGGTTTGCCTTTCGCAGATTGGCCCAAAGGGTGGTTCGGCGAAAGTCGGCGCAAATGGTAAGCACGACGGGTGCCGACATGACCATGGGCTGATTGAAGTGGGCCGGGGCCAAGGCGGCCTTGCCTTCGGTGCTGCGTGTGACGACTATGCTGTAGAGTTGTAGGTTGCCCATGGTGGGGGTGCGTTCAGCCATTTCGAGTAACTGATGGAGCATTTCTTCGGAAACGTTCTGCTCTGTGTATTTCCGGATGGTTGTTCGTTGGGTGATTGATTTCATAATGTTGGGATTTTTTTAAGTGCAAAGATAGAAATAGTTTCTTTTTTGGAATGTTTTAATGATTACTTTTCCTAAATAAACATCTCATTGCTAAGTAATATTGAAAAATAGTTGTAGCTTTGCATCGAATCAATCCAATTTTATTTCATGGAAAATAGTAGAACTTATTCCTATGATGAAGCCTTCGCGTCGGCGGTGCAGTATTTTTCCGGCGACGAGTTGGCAGCCCGTGTGTGGGTGAACAAGTACGCGATGAAGGATAGCTTCGGGAATATTTATGAGAAGAATCCGGCCGAAATGCACTGGCGCATAGCTAATGAGGTGGCCCGAATAGAGCGGAAGTACAAGAATCCGGTTTCGGCTCAACAGATATTTGACCTATTGGATCATTTCCGTTATATCATACCCGCGGGCAGTCCGATGACCGGCATTGGGAATGATTATCAAGTAGCGAGTCTCAGTAATTGTTTTGTGATAGGATTGGATGGCGACGCTGATTCTTACGGTGCTATCATGCGCATCGACGAAGAGCAAGTGCAGTTGATGAAGCGGCGTGGCGGTGTGGGCCATGATTTGAGTCATATTCGTCCTGCCGGAAGTCCTGTCAATAATTCCGCACTGACCTCTACGGGCTTGGTTCCGTTTATGGAGCGCTACAGCAACTCTACGCGTGAAGTGGCACAGGATGGGCGCCGTGGGGCATTGATGTTGAGTGTCAGCATCCAACATCCTGACAGCGAGGCTTTTATTGACGCGAAGATGACTGAGGGCAAGGTGACGGGTGCCAATATTTCGGTGAAGATAGATGACGCGTTTATGCAGGCTGTCGTTGAAGATTGGCCTTACATGCAGCAATATCCCGTCAATTCGGAACATCCTTTCGTGAAACGGACGGTTTCTGCCCGCGAACTTTGGGCGAAAATCGTTCACAACGTGTGGCAGAGTGCTGAACCCGGTGTGCTCTTTTGGGATACGATCTTGAAGGAAAGCATTCCTGATTGCTATGCCGATTTGGGCTTCCGCACGGTCAGCACCAATCCTTGTGGCGAGATTCCTCTCTGCCCGTACGACAGCTGTCGCCTGTTGAGCATCAATCTTTATAACTATGTAAATGACCCGTTTACGGATCATGCCGCGTTCGATTTCGATAAATTCAAAGCCCATGTGCGGCTGGCCCAGCGCATTATGGACGATATTGTGGATCTCGAAATGGAGAAAATCGAGCAGATTATGCGCAAGATAGAGCAGGATCCACAGAACGCGGAGGTGAAGGACGCCGAGTATCACCTTTGGGAAAAGATTAAGAAGAAGAGCGGACAGGGCCGCCGTACCGGTGTGGGAATCACGGCCGAAGGTGACATGTTGGCCGCTTTGGGGCTGCGTTATGGAACACAGGAGGCTACGGATTTCGCAGTATTGGTGCATCAGACTCTTGCGCTGAATGCTTATCGTTCCTCTGTGACGATGGCACAGGAACGTGGCGCTTTTGAAATATTCGACGCCAAGCGCGAAGAACATAATCCTTTCCTTTTGAGAATCAAAGCGGTTGATTCGCAACTCTATGACGATATTCGTCAATATGGACGTCGGAATATAGCCTGTCTGACGATTGCGCCGACCGGAACAACGTCGCTCATGACACAGACTACCAGCGGTATTGAACCAGTTTTCATGCCCGTATATAAACGTCGTCGCAAGGTGAATCCCAATGATGCGGATGTGCGTGTCGATTTTGTCGACGAGGTGGGCGATAGCTTCGAGGAATACATTGTTTATCATAGCAAGTTCTTAACATGGATGCAGGTAAACGGCTACGACGCGGACAAGAAATATAGTCAGGAAGAGATAGACGCGCTCGTCGAAAAATCGCCTTATCATAGAGCAACGGCTAATGATGTGGACTGGTTGATGAAGGTGAAGATGCAGGGCGCCATTCAGAAATGGGTGGATCATAGTATCAGTGTGACGGTGAATTTGCCCAATGATGTTGACGAGGCATTGGTCAATCGCCTGTATGTCGAGGCCTGGAAGAGCGGCTGCAAAGGCTGTACGATTTATAGAGACGGCAGTCGTTCGGGTGTCATGATACCCGTTTCAAAGAAGGGCAAGAAGAAAGAAGATGAGAAAAAGCCGGAACTTGCGCCATGCCACCATCCCGAAGTGACTGAGGTTCGTCCGAAAGAACTGGAATGTGACGTCGTTCGTTTCCAGAATAACAAGGAAAAGTGGGTGGCTTTTGTTGGTTTACTGAATGGCTATCCTTATGAAATCTTTACGGGTCTGCAGGATGATGAAGAAGGAATCATGTTGCCCAAGAGTGTCACAAAGGGCAAGATCATCAAACGGGTCAATGAAGATGGCACCAAACGCTATGATTTCCAGTTTGAAAATAAGCGTGGATATAAAACCACGGTTGAGGGATTGAGTGAGAAGTTTAATCCGGAGTATTGGAACTATGCTAAGCTAATTTCCGGTGTTTTGCGTTATCGCATGCCCATAGAGCATGTCATTAAGTTGGTTGGCCAGTTGCAGTTGCAGAGTGAAAATATCAATACATGGAAAATAGGTGTTGAGCGGGCGCTCAAGAAGTATGTGAGTGATGGCACGGCAGCCAAGGGACAGCAATGTCCGTCTTGCGGACAGGAGACGTTGGTCTATCAAGAGGGGTGTCTGATTTGTACGAATTGCGGCGCAAGCCGTTGCGGATAAAAGGTGGTGAGATATAGCAATGATTATCAAACAAAGTAAAATACTACTGTCTAACCTGCGGTTTCATGCCTTTCATGGCGTGATGCCGCAGGAGCGTTTGGTAGGTAACGATTATTCGGTCAGCCTCGAAATCTGTTATGATTTCATGCAGGCAATGGCAACAGATGAGATTAACCACACATTGAACTACGCCGAGGTCTATCAATTGATTCGTGTAGAGATGCAGACACCTGTCTCTCTAATCGAGTGTTTGGCAGGACGAATCGGTCAAAAACTATTTGACTCGTTTCCCCAAATACAGGAACTTACTCTGCGCATCATGAAATTAAATCCTCCGATGGGTGCAGATTGCGATGGCGCCGGTGTGGAAGTTCACTTAATAAATGATAAAACGAGAAGCTGATTTTCGGTTTTGTAATATATATTCTGTAATTTTGCCTTAATTTAGTAGGTGTATGATTGGCAAAAAAGTTTTCTTATTTACCCTAATTCTTTTGTTTGTCAGCTTGTCGGTTTCGGCCGATAAGAAATTTGTTTTGGTTATCGACGCCGGTCATGGTGGCGTAGACTATGGAGCCATGGGCGCTTTCTCAAACGAAAAAGATATCAATCTCAAGATTGCGCTTGAGTTTGGACGCAATGTGGAACAGAATAGTCCGGACGTAAAGGTCGTCTATACCCGTAAGACCGATGTGAAGATAGCCCTCAACGAACGTGCACAGATTGCCAATCGTGCCAATGCCGACTTGTTTATTTCTATTCATACCAACTCTCTTCCCAATGGGAGGGTGGCTCGGGGATTCCAGACTTATACCTTGGGAATGCACCGTGCGAAGGATAATTTGGATGTGGCGATTCGTGAAAACTCCGTTATTTCGTTAGAAAAGAATTACAAACAGACTTACGCGGGCTTTGATCCTAAATCTTCCGAAAGCTATATCATGTTTGAATTTATTCAAGGTAAGAATATGGAAAAGAGCGTAGAGCTGGCCCGGGATATTCAGAACAGTGTATGCAAAGAGGCGGGGCGTATCGATAAAGGAGTGCATCAAGCCGGTTTCCTCGTATTGCGCGAAACGTCAATGCCGAGCTGTTTGATAGAATTAGGCTTTATTACGTCATCTGAAGAGGAAACTTTCTTAAACAGTCCGGAAGGTATTCGCAAGATGGGACAGGCTATTTACCACGGATTCCTGCGCTATAAGAATAGATATTTTAATGGAATTGTTGTTCCTTATAAGAACGAAATAGCTGAAACTCCTAAAATTCCGCAGTTGGTGAAAGGTAATGATGATAATCGTGAAAAAGCCAAAGAGCAAGAGCCTCAGGTCGTAAACAAACCGTTGGCTCAACCTCCTGTTCCCGAGCCTGTTAGTCAGGCGCCCGATGAAACCCCAGTGGCGGAACCAGCCAAACAAGAAAAACCTGTCTTCAAGATACAGATTCTCGTTACTTCGCGTAAGCTTCGGCCAACCGATGAGCATTTTAAGCAACTCGATCCTGTAGAGTGGTTTGAAGAAAATGGTCTGAATAAATATACGTATGGAGCTTCTGCTGATTATAACGAAATACGTCAGTTACGTAAGCAGATTCTTGATAAGTTCCCGGAGGCCTTTATTATTGCTTTCAAAAATGGAGAGAAAGTAAACGTAAATTCAGCTATTCAGGAATTTAAGCAGAAGCGTTAGTAGATGAATAATAACAAATCAATGAGTAAAATTTTAACACGAGAAGTGAAAATAGCCATTGTGGCTATCGTAGGTATTATTGTTCTTTTCTTTGGATTGAACTTCTTGAAGGGAATGTCTATATTCTCCAACGACAATATATATTATGTGAAGTTTAAGGACATCAGTGGCTTGTCTTCCTCAAATCCGATTTATGCGGATGGCTATCAGATTGGCGTAGTCAAAGGCATCAACTATGACTTGGAACGTCAGAATGATATCGTCGTGCGGATGCAGGTTGAGAATGGCTTGCGCATACCGATGGGGAGCTGTGCGGAAATCGTAACCGACTTAATGGGCAATGTAAAGCTGAATATTTTGATGGGTAACGACCCCCGAAACCGATTCGAACCGGGCGACACATTGTATGGTGCAGTCAATAGAGGAGCGCTTGGCAAGGTGGCTGATATCGTTCCCGAAGTGCAGAAAATGATGCCGAAACTCGATAGTATTCTTACAAGCGTTAACCGGTTGTTGGCCGATCCTGCCATCTCAGCTTCATTACATAACATCCAGCACATAACAGGCGACTTGACAACTTCGACTCGCGAACTTAATCTTTTGCTGTCTTCGGTCAACCGCCGCGTACCCGGTCTGCTGCAAAAGGCTGATGGTGTCTTGGACAACACAAACCAACTTACGGCCAACTTGGCCCAATTGGATATTCAAGGTACAATGACGCAGGTGAATCAGACTCTCTCCAATGTTCAGGAATTTACCAATCAGTTGAATCATAATTCGGGAAGTTTAGGCCTTTTGATGCGTGATCCGGCACTTTATAACAGCCTGACTACTACGGTAAGAAATGCTGATTCCTTACTGACCAACGTACGTGAGCATCCTAAACGCTACGTTCATTTCTCTTTGTTTGGCAGGAGGGCCAAGTAAAAACTTATTCCGCTTTTTCCGATTTTTAGTCAGCTGTTTTTCAAAAGCTGCACTATCACTTTCTAAAAGGGCTGCTTTTACACGCTAAAAGCTGCCCTTTTAGGTTGTAAAAGCTGCCCTTTTAGGTTGTAAAAGCAGCCCTTTTAAGTTGTAAAAGCAGCCCTTTTAAGTTGTAAAAGCAGCCCTTTTACAAACTCCCTAAATAGTTCTTTAATGTTGATAGTTTTCCTTTTATCATAAAATAAAATAAGTCTAAATAACGTGTGACTGATGTTTCACGCAGTCAGATTGTTGTCGCCCACTTTATACTTGCATGTTTTGCGTTCTTTCTCCGATGTTTCACCAGTAGAGAAGAATTATATTGTTGTTTCTGTAAGTGCTTGATAAACAGGATGTTGTAAATTTGCAATAGCTTTTTTCGTTTTCTTTTCTCACCTATTTGTAAAGTGCCTGTTTATAGTCAGTTAGCGAAAGTTCTTAAAAAATATATAAAACGTTGATTTGCAACTTTCATATTTCTTTGTTAAATTTGCATTGCAATCTATAGCTGATGGCTCAATTATGAGAGGGAATTAAGCACAGGCTGTTAGAGAAAGACATTAATAAAGAATTGTAATAGAACTATTAAATATGGTGCGTTCCAATACATGTTGGGACAATGCTCTTGCGCTCATCCGTGAGAACATTGGGATGGAACAGTTTAATACATGGTTTAAGCCAATTGTCTTCGATTCTTTCAATCAGGAGAAGAGGCAATTGTTGCTCAAGGTACCTAGTCCGTTTGTCTATGAGTATCTTGAGGCTAACTATCTGGACTTGTTGCGCAAGGTCTTACGTAAGACTTTTGGCGAGGGAGTGCAGTTAGGCTATCGTGTCGTGACTGATAAGGAGCACAATTTGACGCAGGATCTTCAGGCAGATTCAGCAGATACAGATATCAAGCAGCGTGCGAAGACGCGCGGCAACCAGCCTCCTTCCATCTTGGACGCGGCCCGTCCACAGGAGATAGATTCACAGCTGAACCCTCATCAGACTTTCAAGAATTATATAGAAGGTGATTGCAATAAATTGCCACGCTCTGTCGGCCAGAGCATCGCTGAACATCCCAACAACAACCAGTTCAATCCGATGTTTATCTATGGGCCGAGTGGTTGCGGAAAGACCCATCTGATCAATGCTATAGGCGTGTATGCCAAGCAGTTGTATCCGCAGATGCGCGTGTTGTATATCAGCGCCCGCCTCTTTCAGGTGCAGTACACGAATGCCGTTTTACAGAATGCGGTCAACGACTTTATCAACTTCTATCAGACCATTGACATGCTGATAGTCGATGATATTCAAGAGTGGATGACGGCAACAAAGACTCAGGACACCTTCTTCCACATCTTTAATCATCTGTTCCGCAACGGTAAGCGCATCATATTGGCCAGCGATCGTCCTCCTGTTGATTTGAAAGGAATGAACGATCGTCTGCTGACCCGCTTCTCATGTGGTTTGATAGCCGAGCTCGAAAAACCCAACGTAGAGCTTTGTGTGGCTATTCTGAACAACAAGATACGGCGCGACGGGCTGCATATTCCCGAAGACGTGGTTAACTTTATAGCCTCTACAGCCAACGGAAGCGTCCGCGATTTGCAGGGCGTTGTCAACAGTTTGTTGGCTTATAGCGTAGTCTATAATTGCGAAGTGGATATGAAATTGGCTACCAGAGTTATCAAGCGGGCTGTGAAGATTGATGATAAGCCGCTGACGGTAGACGATATCATGGACACGGTTTGCAATCATTTCAATGTCACGACAACTGCCGTCAACAGCAAAAGTCGCAAACGCGATTTGGTCGTAGCGCGTCAGGTGTCGATGTATCTGGCCCAGAAGTATACCAAAATGCCTGCTTCGCGAATCGGCCGGCTTGTCGGTAATCGCGATCACTCTACCGTTATTCACAGTTGTACGCAGGTGGAGCAGAAGTTGAAGTACGACGCGGCGTTCCGGTCGGAGTTGGTTTCAATCGAAAACTCCTTTCATCTGAAATAAGTATTTTATGGTTTTAAATAAAAAAGCGTCAAAGTCTGAACAGACAATGACGCTTTTTTCATGTTGTTTTGATTATAGTTGCTGTTTCAAAGGCTTGGTGTGGGTGGTTTCAGACGCAGTGTCTTTTACCCTGAAATGTCAGATATACCAGATAATAACCGTCTCCTTTAAATTTTATCGTCGTTTTTTCGGCCTCGTTGAGAGTGCCCTGCCATAGCTCATCGAATGGGAAAACGTTCCATACAAGTCCCTCGCTTTCGAGCTGTCGGCAGCCGAAATTGAAGATACTCACCTGCTGTCCAACGAAGGTTGTAAAGCTACTGGCTCCATCGGATGGAATAAAATAGCCGTCATCGGTTATCATCACCGGCTGAATGTTCATCTCCCGGTAATAGCGCATCATTAATGAAATGTTTGTGAGGGTGTGATCTTCCCGTTTTCCGGTGGCGCCTAAAAAGGCAATGCGGCTTCCGGAGACAGTCGTTGGTTGCGCAATGTAGTGGCGTGTGGCCTTGGTCAGGTCGTTGCTGTCTTGTTCCTCGATTTGAATAAAATGCAGTTGAGCTTTCAATTCTTCGCTCAGGCTGTCGCCATCGCCTATCACCGTGATTCCTGTCGGTTCAAAACCTTGATTTAACAGCGTCTTCGCGGCACCGTCGCAAGCAATGATGTGCCGGGCATGGCGCAGTATGTTCTGTGCCACATCGCCTTTTGGGAAGGTGCCGTCGGCCACGATGACCGTGTCGAAACGGCTCTCTGTGTTTATCTTCTCGTAATGTTTCATAATTGTTGTTTCATCATCTTTTGCCACTTGAAGTAGCCTGCCACGGCTATGATGACGTAAAGGCCGTAGAGTCCGGCCTTAAAAGGAATGCCCTTGTTGATATAAAGATAGCAGCTAATCAGGTCGACGCCGATCCAGAAGAACCATTGTTCCATATACTTCCGTGCCAAAGCCCACAGCCCTACAAAGCTGAGGGCGTTGGTAAAGGCGTCGAGTAGGGGAACAGTGGAGTTGGTAAACTCGGTCAGAATCCAGTAGGTTACGCCCCAGGCGACGAAGAAGAATACCGTGGCGGGTAGGTAAAGGCGTTTGGGCATGTGACTGATGAGTAGCGCCTGGCCCTCCCGCTGCCCGCGTTTTCGTCCGAATTTCCAGACGGCATAGCCATAAATAGCGGCCAATGTGTAATATACGGCCATACCCGCGTCGCCATAGAGGCCGTGACTGTAGTAGAGCCAGATGTCAAGCGCGGGCATGACGATGCCCACCAGCCATAAAAGAATGCTGGCTCGATATTCCAGCACGATGTAGGCAATGCCCAGTATCGTGGTCAGAATATCGAGCCAGTGGATTGATAGATAATCAATAATCATTAGAAAGTGATGCTTAAATGAGCCAAAAAGTTGATGGGTGCCTGCGGAGAGTAGGTAGCCCACTTCGAGGTTTCTTTGCCATTGTCGTCGTAGTTGGCGCCGGCATAACCGTTGGTGAAGTATTTTTTCGAGAACAGATTGTAGACCGTAGCTCCCACCGTAATGCTCTTCACCGATTTGAGCTTGAAGGTATAACTCACGTCGACGTTGCTTACGAAGTAGGCGTCCAATGTCAGATTCTTGTTGTCGTCGTTGGTCATGTACTGTTTGCCGATGTATTGGCTTTGCAGTCCGGCCTCCAGACCTTTGTAACTGAACGTGAAGATGTTGTTGAAGATAACGTCTGGCGAGAAACTCAGGTGTGTTGTGCCAAACTGAATAGCCTTTCCGTTGTCGCTTTTGACAGTCCAGTCCTTAGCCCTATTTTTGCTGAAGGTGGCATTGGCGTCCCATCTGAACCAGTCAAGAGGCTTCCACGCGCCTTGTAACTCTATGCCCTGACGATATGAACTGCCCACATTGCGATGAATCATCTCGCCAATTGCGTTGATTTCTCCGGTCAAAACAAACTGATCTTTATAGCTCATGTGGTACAGGTTGACGCCTGCGGACAGTGTCGGGCTTTCGTATTTGTAGCCCAGCTCCCAGTCTGTCATGCGCTCGGCCTTGGGCTTCGGTGTGGGACGACCTTCAAAATCGTTGCGTGTAGGCTCACGATGTGAGATGGCCAGCGACGTGTAAACAGCGTGGTTAGGATTGAACTGATAGAACAAACCGGCCTTGGGGTTGAAGAAGTCATACTTTTCATCGTAGAGCCAGCCGTCTTTTGCGGCGGTTGAATACTCGTCGTCAGGATCCTGAATGCGGTAGCCGATGTGGCGATATTGCAGGTCTACGTAGGCACTCAGTCCCTTCAGAAGGTCTACGTTCAGCTTTCCGTAGACGCTGTTCTCGCTTTTCACGGCTTTGTTGCGGTAGTACTCCTTGTCCGGGTAATTAGCGACGGTGGGATTGATAATGCTCAAGATGTTGCCGAAATGGCGTCCGCTGTACCGGTTGATGGCACCGCCCAGCGAGGCATGCCAGCGTCCTTGCTCATAGTTGAGCGAATAAACGCCGCCCACGAAGTCGTTGCGCAAGTTCTTGCGGCGTATCAAATCTGATTTCAGCTTGCTGCCCGTAAAACCGTACTTGGCCAGTTTCTGTCCCACTTTGTACTGTTCGTAATAGCCGAAACCGGCCGTATAGTGCAAGCCTACATTCAAGTTGAATCCTTGACCCAGTATTTGGTTCCAGATGAGTTGGTAGTTTTGCTGATGGTAGTTGTCCTTCTGATTGTTGTAATACAGTTTCTTTCCGTCGCCATCCGTATATTCTCCGCATGGGTTATAGCGTCTGCCATATTTCTCCATCTGCTCTTTGCTGGCATAGTCCCAGGCCATGTAGGTTTTTTCGGTACCGTTGAAAGTCAGCAGTTTCACCATCGTGTTGGTACCGGTGTAAGCGCCTTGTAGAAAGTAAGAGTTCAGATTGGTCGACGCTCGCTCGATGTAGCCGTCGCTGCCAATATTCGACAGGCGTCCGTTGAAGCTCCAGTGGTCGGCCAGCAGGCCCGAACCGAAGAGCAGACTCTCCTTGTGCGTGCCATAGCTGCCTGCCGACAAGTTGAGTTTGATATAAGGTGTGAGCGAAGGAGCGTCGGTTTGCATGTTGACGCTTGCGCCGAAAGCAGCGCTGCCGTTGGTCGAACCGCCTACGCCACGCTGTATCTGAAGGTCCTTTACGCTCGACATGAAGTCGCCCATATTGACGAAGAACACCTGCGAACTTTCCGCGTCGTTGATAGGAATGCCGTTAGCCGTGAAGTTGATACGGCTCGGATCGGTGCCACGTACTTTCAAAGTAGTGTAGCCGATTCCGTTTCCGGCATCGCTGGTTGTCGTTACGCTCGGCGTAAGCGACAGCAGAAAGGGAATATCATGTCCGTGATTAATTTTGTTGAGTTGGCTTTTGTCCATCGTAGAGAAAGCCATCGGCGTCTTCCGACCCGCACGGGTGGAAACCACTTGTACACTTTGCAATTCGTAAGTTCTGAGCGTGTCGAGCTTCTCTTCTGCGGCATTGGCTGCCAAAACTGTTGACGCAACCGCCAGAACCATGACCATTTTCTTCATTTCGTGTAAATCTTAATCATTAGTAAATGTAATAATCATCAGAAAATGGGCATGCCACACGTCAATATCCGTCAGCGATGGAATTATAAAAGAACTTGTGGATTGATTTAATCATCCCTGCGTCGGCATTATCCGTTTCAGGTTCCATGGGTCTGTTCTCAGCATCCGCAATTGCGGTAGCACCCCTTTTCTGTTTTCATTTGTCTTCGAAAACATTGCAAAAGTAGTCATTCGTATTTAATTCCACAAACTTTTGGTGGAAAAACATCCTTTTAAGGGCTATTTGACAGCAGAATTGTCGGTTCTTGTCGCATGATGTTTCGGTAGTCCAACTTTCGGCGCGAACCATTTATTATAGATATTTCGAGCCAGTTGTTTTATGTCTTTTCGTCCTGTGGGATAAGCAATCCGTGTAATTGTGGGCTCAATCCATCGGCGTTCAAAGGCCTCTATCTCCTTATTGCAGGCCTCGGAGTCGAAAGCTCGCTTGTGTAAAACGGCAGCCTTTACATGCTGAATAAATAGTTGCCAACGTTTTTTATAATAGGAAGAAACCAATCCGGCCCACGTGCGATTGGCGTAGTCGGTTAGCTGTCGACTATCGCCCCAAACAGTTATCAGTGTGCGTGCGTTTCGTTCGTAATAATCTTTCTCAGCTTCTGATTGCCCGAAGCCACGGGCATCTTCAATCCATTTATACAAGGAAAATTCTTTGTCACAAGCTAATAGTTCGTCAAGGTCGTCCAACATGCCTTCCATGCGGGCAGCATAGTAGTTAATTGCATCCATGTGTTGTGCCTTGTAGGCCTTATAAAGGCTGTCCCGTTCGTGGGCAAAAAAGTCGCCCAGAACCTGTCGCCCCACATTGATGACATCGTAAAGGTGTTCGCGTTTGTTGGAATTAATATCCAACAGAGACTTCCAAACCTGTAGCAATCTTTCGGGATAGGTGGTGTTGAGATAGCGTGCTTCGAATGAAGGACGTGCGCAGACCACCGTTCCAGACTCGTTAACATAGCTGGGCATGATATCATTGAACAGCAGTTGCCACACTTTGCGGTTTTTATTACTGGCAAAACCCACGGGTCGGTCGGCCCTGCGAGTTTTCCATTCCTCCGCAGTTTGCCCGCAGTCCCATGCCTTATCCAGCACAAATTCATAGAAATCTGGGTTAACACCGAAGCCTTCCATGGTGGCTCCCAGTCCTATCATGTTGTCTCCACCCTGTGAAATGGCATCGTCCAGTCGGCGAGAGACCTTGTTGATATCTCCCTGAAGCATGGTATTGCCACCGAAGTTGGCCAAAACGCAGGTCAGATATGACTGGCCATAGAAGCGTTCGGTGAGTTTCCATATTTCTGTATGGTCGATATAGTAATCCAGCAGATACATTCTGCCTTTAGGAATGCCGCTTAGGAATGCGCGCATGGTTTCCGGTGTCCAGTGTTTCTGGTCATTGTAGAAGAACCATCCCATCTGAATCCACACGGCTTCAGGGTCGACGGTGGCTAACGATTGGTAGAGCTTTTGAGGCAAGGTGCGCAAGGTGGTAAGGTCCCAGCTTGGTGGTTGCACTTCGTTGAAGCTGTCGAGACAGTATAAGTGATCACTGCCGAAGAGGCGAGTCTGCTCTTCGAGGAAAGCCTTTTGTAGTTTGGCAAAGAGAGGATCGGTAGGAGAGAGAAAATAAGTACGGTATTGTTGGGCGAAGCCTCCCCATTGGCTGACTTCCGAAATCTGTGCTTTGGGATGTCGTTGCTTATAGGCCAGGGGCACACTGCCATTAAAAGCCGAGAGAACGGGGCGCATGCCGAAGGCTCTTTCGCGCTGAAGAATGCGTTGTTGCAGCAGAAGTTGCCCGTCGATCCAGGCTTGGGGAAGTGGCCCTTGCCACTCATTGACATTCACCATGCGCTGCCAGGGCAGATGAGCCGGTCCTGTGAAGAAACTTCGTATCTGTTCGTCAGTCAGGCCTTCGCGTTCCCATACGCGTTGCCAAGCGGCTTCGGCACCCGTTATCGCCAGCGGCATGGTCACACCGTTGAGGGCCATCCAGTCAATCAGTCGTTCCCATTCTTTCCACCCCCACCATGGCATGGTGTAGCCAAAGGTGCAGTAATTCAGGAAAAAACGGTTCTTTACCTTAGCCTTGCCGGTGATGGGCAAGCTGAGGGTGGGCAGTATCCGGGGCAAAATAACGGGATTCTGTTGTTTCCACGACACTTCCGTCAGGCAATAGTTTTTCAGGTAATGGTTCAGTCCTACGGCCATAGCGATGGTACTGTTGCCACTGATGACAATCTTGTCGGCCTCGCTCCTTACCATGAAGCGTTCTATACTGTCGGTCGTAAGTTCAAATTTGAAGCGATTGACGTAGGCGGGGGCGAGACGGGCGACCATCTCTTCCATCATCTGACATTGTTGATGACTGGCTGCTGTGATAGACTGAACGAAACACCACAGGGCGATGAGGAGCGGATATTGCTTTTTTCTTTTCATGATATGAGGTTTGACTGAATATTCAACATGCGTAAACTATAAAAGAACAGACTCTTTATGTCTGGTATGACAAGCGTAATCGTTGTTTATAACTAAGCGTATATACTTATTTGGTGCAAATATGAATATTTAATATTCATTTAGAAATCAAGCTTTTTCCACCTTATTATATATAGGGAGCTTCCTTTGCTGTTGAAAAAATGTGGTTAATAAAAAAATAATTGATATTTTTTAGTTATAAAATCAGATTCCAAATGTCTAACCATTCAAACGCGGAAACAGTTGTGCTTGTGACCTTAGGGTTTCATAGCGGCAGTATCAAAGACGCAAAAACTGCTCCACATCGACAAGAAAAACCTAAAATCATTTTAAGATACTAACCTAAATATTAACTTAATCATAAACTTATGTGTGGATTTATGAAGTCAAGAATGTTAGCTTATGCTTTTGTTGGCACTTTGTTGGGAGTGCCACTTCAAATGACCGCTCAGCAGCAGAAAGTGTCACTCAGCCTTAATCGTGTAAGTCTGAAGAGAGTATTAAGCGAGATTGAGAAAAAGACCCAGTACAAATTCAGCTATCGTGATGTTACGCTTGATAACAGTAAGCTGGTCTCTGTGCAGAAAAATGATGTGACGGTAGCCTCTGTACTTAGTGAAATACTGGGTGAACGCGGTTTGGAATACAAACTGGTAGAACCTTCTACGATTATTATTTCGGTTAAGACTAATACAGAAAAGAAGGATAAGAAAAAGATACGCTCCAGTGGTATGGTGCTTGATGCGCATGGTGAGCCTGTAATTGGTGCAACCGTACAAGTTGTTGGCAAAAAGAATAGTGGAACGATAACCGATTTAACAGGAAAATTTTCTCTTGATGTAAATGATGGAGATCAGCTTGAGATTAGTTATGTAGGTTTTCAGACTTTGCGTGTTCGTCCGAAAGAGAACATGAATATAAAGATGGAAGAGAATCAAGAGTCGTTGAATGAGGTTGTTGTGGTGGGCTATGGTACGCAACGAAAACGCGATTTGACGGGTTCGATAGCCTCGTTGAAGGGCGGTGATATGAAGTTTGATGGTGTGTCATCGGTTTCTCAGGCTTTGGGTGGCAAGGCTGCCGGCCTTTATGTACGTCAGAACAGTGCTCAACCCGGTGGAGGTATCGACATTCTTGTACGTGGCGCGGGCAGTGTCAACGCCGGCAACGACCCTTTGTATATTGTTGATGGTTTTCCTATTGCAAAACTTGACCAGCCGGATGGTGGTGATAAAAAGATGAGTCCGGGAACACAAAGCATACTCAACTTCCTAAACCCGAATGACATCGAGTCGATAGAAGTATTGAAAGACGCCTCCGCCACTTCCATCTATGGTGCACGTGCGGCCAACGGTGTAGTTATCATTACGACTAAGCGTGGTAAGACCGGTAGTGCTAAAGTGTCTTATTCGTATGACTTTTCTTATCAGAAATATTCCGATATCTATAATCTTCTGTCGTTGAAAGAGTGGATGCAGGTGCGCAACGATATGGCCTTAGAAAACTATATGTGGAACAACCGAGTAGCTCCATACGGCACAAAGACAATGGAAGAGGCAGCTGCTAATCCCTATAACGGGGTAAAATTGAGTTATCCTTATACCGATGCACAGATTGCGGCAGCCGGAGAGGGCACCGACTGGCTCGGACTGATTACGCGTAACGGCCGTATCAATGAGCACAACGTCAACCTGCAGGGCGGTAGTGACAAAACACAGTATATGCTGTCGTTCAACTACTTCGACCAAAAAGGTATCGTGAAGAACTCCGGTTTGACTCGATACACGCTGAAAACCAACATCGACCAGAGCTTTCTCAAGATATTCAAAGCTGGTTTGAACCTGACGATGACACGTATCAATAATGACAATACACAATTGGGGGCTGCACGTTATGAGAACTCCGGTATTATCCGCTCGGCCATTCAGATGAGTCCGGAGGTGAAAGCCTACGATGCCGAAACGGGTACTTATCCTGTCAATCCCCTGTTGGCCAAACAGCCTAACCCGTACTCGTTGCTGACGAATACCGACCAAGGACGCACTAATCGATTAATCGGTAACGTCTATATAGAGGCTCGTCCGTTAGAAGAATTGCTGTTGCGTGGTGCCTTGGGTATAGATCATGCGCAGATAGATCGTAAGACTTACCAACCTCGCACAACCGTAAATGGTAATGCCAACGGTGGAGTAGCTTATATTTATAATACAAACAATGATCAGTATCTCGCAGAAGCTACGGCCACTTATCACAAGACTTTGGCCGATATCCACAATGTTAATTTCATGGTGGGTGCCTCCTACGAAGAATTTAACAATGATATATCCGAGTTGGGGAACAACAACTTCCTGACCGACGCTTTTCTTTATAACAATATTGACGCCGGAACGGGAACCAAGATAACCAAGTCCAACGCTACGAAAAACAAGATGGAATCTTATTTCATGCGTGCTTCCTACGTACTCATGGATCGCTATCTCTTTACGGGAACCATGCGTGCCGATGGTGCCAGCGTATTTGCCAAGAACAATAAGTGGGGCTATTTCCCCTCTGTTGCTTTAGGTTGGCTTATCAATGAAGAAAGTTTCTTGAAGCAGACAAAATGGCTTTCGAATCTAAAACTGCGTCTCAGCTGGGGACAGACGGGTAATGCCGACATCGGAACCAATGCCTTTGCAAGTTTCGCAGCCGAGAATGCCTATGTCAACGCTGACCACAAGACGGTGATAGGTGTGAAGAAAGGCAAGATTGCCAATCCTAATTTGAAGTGGGAAACGACCACCGAGTGGAACCTTGGTTTGGACTTTGGTTTCCTAAGAGGGCGCATCAGTGGTTCTGTAGATCTGTATCAGCGTATCATTTCCGATCTGCTCAACTACCGTTTGCTTAATTCTTATCAGGAGCTTCCTAAGGTAATGTCGAACGTGGGAAAGACTCAAGGTCGGGGTATAGAGTTCATGCTCAACACGCGAAATATCGAAACGAAGGATTTCAGCTGGTCGACCAACTTCACCTTTACGAAATATAAAGACCGCTGGAAGGAGCGTACACCCGACTGGAAGCCCGCGGTCTATGAGCATGTCGGCGATCCTATTCGTCCCATCTATTCGCGCATAGCCGACCATGTCCTGCAAATTGGCGAGGCTGCTCCAGCCGCTCAGCCTGATTTGTTGCCCGGTCAGATTGTCATTAAGGATATTAACGGCTACAAGCGCGACAGCTCGGGTAATCCTGTGACTGATGAAAACGGACATTTCGTGCTGACTGGAGAGCCTGATGGTAAGATTGATGATGCCGATACGAAGCTCATCGGTACGACCGATCCGGGTTGGTTGGCAGGCTTGAACAACGTATTCAGATACAAGGACTTCGAATTTTCATTTATGTTCAATGGCATGTTTGATCGTAAAATTCAAGATCCGACGATGGCCTTTTACGGTATTAACAGCTATGGTGTGGCAGGCTCAGGATTAAATGGTTTGAAAACCAATCTTGAACGCTGGACACCGAACAATCCTTCTTCCCGATATCCAAGTGCATTCTACAACATGGGACGTGGCAAATACTATACGAGTGGTGACTTTTTCTATCAGAATGCATGGTTCATCCGTCTGCAAAACGTGTCGTTGAGCTACAATTTGCCTAAGAAATTGTTGAGTAAGGTTGGATTTATCAATAGTCTACGCGTGCATCTTTCGGCCAATAACCTTTTTGTGATTACGCCTTATGATGGGCTTGATCCAGAGACTGATGCCTATGAGGCTGCCTATCCCAACGCCAGAACCTTTAACTTTGGTCTAAATATTTCTTTCTGATAATTCTATATAATAATAAATGTAACTTATGAAAACGAAATATATCTCATGTGTGGCTGCTCTGACTTTTGCTGCCATGACGTTTACAAGTTGTGCTGATCTGAATCCCGTAGACTATTCGGAAATGAACAGCGAACTGTTTCCAAAGACAGAGAGTGATTATATCACGTTGGTCAACGAGTGTTATCGGTCCATACGCTCCAGTTGGTTCGATGGCTTGTTCGCCACAGACGACCGAGGATGTGTCGCCCTTAATGACGCGACTACCGAAATACTGACTGCCCGCAGTTATATTTTTAAGAAACAACACGATCTGGACTGGAATTCTACCGACGATTACTTGGTCGGATTCTATTATACGGAGAAGGATCCATCGGGTGGTGGCTTTCGTGATGGCTTTGCCAATGATATTAGTCGTTGCACGTCGGATTTGACTTATATCGAAAATGCTACTTCTTTGAATGAAGCACAAAAGAAAAAGATGACAGCTGAAGTGCGGTGTGCCCGTGCTTTTATCTCTTATACGCTTTATGATATGTTTGGCCCCTTGATCATTGCGCCACAGAAACTATTGGAAACTCCACGTGAAAATAAGCCTTTGCCACGCATGTCTCGTGAAGAAATGGTGAAATTTATAGAGGCGGACTTGCTTTATGCGGCTGAAAACCTGCCGTCTCCCAATGCGGTTGAATATGGTAGGTTCAGCACCGGACTGGCCAAGATGCTGCTTATTCGTCTGTATTTGCATGAGACAAAGGACGACAAGAGTTATTATGCAAAGGTGGAAACGTTAGCCCGTGAACTGATGCAACCTTCCTTTGGTTATCAGTTGCAGCCGAGTTATACACGGATGTTTGAGGTTGGCGGACAGGGAAAAACTAATAAGGAAATCATCTTTGCCTTGCCTGTTAATACCGAAATGGTAAGCTGGAATGACTGGCACATGTTTGTATTGCCATCTGATTTTGGAAGCAATGGTATGAAAGGCGGCTACCATAGTTTGACGAGTACTTGGCATTTCTACGACGGTTTTGAAGCAAACGACGTGCGCCGCACCTATCTTTTGGCCGAATACACGAGCAACAAGACCGGAAAACTCGTAAAGCGAGGCGATTATCCTAATCTCGACCTCGGCCCCATCCCCATGAAATATGGCTACGATACCGACCTGTTTAGCAATAGCGGACGTAGCAAGATAGACCCCATTCTCTATCGTTATGCCGACGTCTATCTGTCCTTGGCAGAGGCTTTGTATCGCAAGCCGGGAGCTTCGGCTGTCGATAAGCAGGAGGCTTTGAAGTATATCAACGTTATTCGTGAGCGGGCGGGTATAGCAAGTATAGATTATTCGGCCATTGGCACGGATGAAAAGTTTGTCGAAGTGTTGCTCAAGGAGCGTTGTCATGAGTTCTGGTGCGAGAACGGACAGTATCGTGCCGACCTTATTCGACTGGATAAATTCATAGAATATGCCAAGACCATCAACGGTTCTCCTTATGCCGAAAAGGCGAAGGAAGTTTATCCTTTACCCAAGAGCGTTATCATAGATGGTAAAGGCGTGGTCATTCAGAACGCGGGTTACGATTAAAAAATCTACAAACGACGGATTACCACGCAGTGGTAATAGTATTACCAAGCGTGTGGTAATATGATTACCAAGGCGTGGTAATGTTGTTACCACACGCTGGTAATCCATCAAAAGATAAGGTATATCGACTTTTATTTTACCGAACAACAGCAATATTGTAGAATAAATATTTATGGATCGACGTAGTTTTTTGAAACGTGCGACAGCATTGGGCATGGCTGCAACCTTGCCCAAGGTGCTGTTGGGCACTTCTCTGGTAGAGCAAGTTGCGGAGTCTCAGTCTTCAGGAGAAAAGTTTTGGGCTTGTCTGATGCATCTTTCCTTTAATTTTGCAGGCCAAATAAAACTGTATGGAGGACTACGAACAGAGTTTGAACCCGATATGGCTGTGTGGAACGCGGCCATTGATCGCATGGCCAAAAACCATGTAAACATGCTTTTTATCAATCTGGATGATTCGGTGGCTTGGCACAGTCATCCCGAGATTTCTTTGGCTCATTCGTGGACACACGAACAGTTGCGGGCACAGTTGACCAAGATTAGGAAGGCAGGAATAGAGCCTATTCCGATGTTTAACTTTTCTACGACACATGATGCGTGGCTGGGTAAGTATTCAAAAATGGTGTCATCGGCCAAGTATTATGAAGTTTGCGCCGACTTGATAGCCGAAGCCATCGCGCTCTTCGATACGCCTCGCTTTATTCATTTCGGCATGGACGAAGAACGAATCGACTATCAACTGTCCGATTATATTGTGATACGGCAGCAGGAAACATGGTGGGCCGACTTGTATTTCTACATCGGCGAAGCCATGAAACGGGGCGTTCGCCCTTGCGTATGGGCTGATTACGTGTGGCACCATCCGGATGATTTCTTCAAGATGATGCCCAAGTCGGTGGTACAATGCAATTGGTGGTACACCGAGAAGTTCTCTATCAACGATGTGGCCATCCGTTCTTATCTTGATTTGGCCCGTGAAGGCTATGACGTAATGGCCACCGGTAGTTTTGATCAAGAGAACCCCAAGAGCATTGGAAATACGGTGAAGTTCTGTAGCGAGCATATTGACGGCAATCATCTGTTGGGCTTTATGCAGACATTCTGGAAGCCGACGATAGAAACTTATCGTGCGCCTATCCTACAAGGGATTGACTTGATTGGAGCCGCACGTTCGGAATATGAAAATAAAAGGAGAGCGAAGGTATGAAAGACAGATTGATATGGGGATGTTTAATCCATCTTAGTTTCAACATGTGGGAGGAGTATATATGGCCGGGACGCCCCTTCCGAGGCTATCGACCCGACTTGGAACTGAGCGAACCGCTATGGAATGACGCCATCGAACTGATGGGCAAGAGCGGTGTAAACATGGTTGTTATTGATCTGGGTGATGCCATAAGATACCAGTGGCATCCCGAAATAGCCGTTAATGGAGCCTGGACGGTTGCCCGTTTGAAGCAGGAATTGCGACGTATGCGGTCGTTGGGTATAGAGCCGATACCCAAATTAAACTTCTCCGCAGGGCATGATACCTGGATGAAGGAATACTCCAAGATGGTTTCTACCGATGAATACTATCGTTTCTGTTCGGATATGATAGCCGAAGTGTGTAGTATTTTCGGCCAGCCTCGCCTGTTCCACATCGGAATGGATGAAGAAGGCTACAATATGCAGAGTACCTACAAGCATGTGGTGGTGCGCAAAAATGATGCTTGGTGGCACGATTTCATGTTTCTGGTGAAGGAATGTGAGCGCCAGCATGCGCAGGCTTGGCTCTGGCCCGACTACATGTTGTGGCACCTTCCCGACCAGTTTTTCAGTAAGATGCCTAAGAGCGTGATGCAGAGTAATTGGTATTATGATGAAGAGTTTAATCCCGAATGGGACATGGTGAGGCAGTATATTGATTTAGAAAAACATGGTTACGACCAAATTCCGACCGGTAGTTATCATTTTGAAAATCCTAAAAGTATAGCCAACACCGTGGCTTTCGCAGAGAAATATATCAGTCGGCAACACCTTAAAGGTTTCTTGCAGACGTGGTGGAAGCCTACGATAGAGGAAAACAGAGAGCGCATTCTAAAAGGCATTACACTATTGGGCGAAGCTCGTAAAGCCTATGAAGAACGACATGCTTAAAACGATATATTGATGAAATACCTATTCTTTATTTTTCTTTTCAGCTTTATCTGTTCCTTTTCTCCCGCTCAAGTGCCTCATCGAGCGGCCGAAGACGTATGTCATGTGGTGACGCCAGACTACTGGAAGATGTGGAACGATTCTCTACAAGCTGCTATCGACCATGATATTGAGCTGTATAGGAAGGGTACGGCCACCATCGAATTGCCGGAGGTAAAGCCGGGTACGACAATCTGTGTGGAACAACTGACTCATTCGTTTATCTTCGGTGGTAACCTTTTTGTTTACGGACAGTTGGCTACTGAGGCTATGAATCGGAAATACGAAAACACTTTCGGTTCGCTGTTCAATGCCGCAACCATTCCATTTTATTGGAAAATGCTTGAACTGGAGCAAGGGAAACCACGCTTCGAGGGCGGTAGTTCGTATGTTTATCGTAGACCTCCAACCGATCCAATGGTTGATTTTTGCAATCAGAAAGGTATATTGACCAAGGGGCATGCCATCATTTATGGCTTGCGACTGCATGGTCATCCTACGTGGATGCCCGACGACCGCCATGTGATGGATAGTCTTTTTCATGCCCATATTCATCGTTTGGCACAGCGATATGGCGACCGGGTGAAGTTGTGGGATGTGGTCAATGAACCCATTGATCAAGCTAACAGAGGACTTATGCCCGATGATTACACCTTCAAATGCTTTCAATGGGCACGCCGGTATTTTCCATCTTCGGTACAACTGAATATCAACGACGTAGACCTTCATGGCCCGGTAGATTTGCATCGTCGCTATGCCGAGCTGACCCGCAATCTTTTGTGTCGTGGTTCGAAGATAGATCACATCGGTATAGAAATGCACATTTTCGATCCTTTGGAAGCTGCCGACATCGCAAAAGGCAAAGACCCCTACATCTCACCAGCACTTTTGCAAACAAAACTCGATTGTCTGAAGGTTACAGATTTGCCAATTCACATCAGTGAAGTAACAGTTTGCGCACCCGACACCACTGAGCATGGCAAGCTGATTCAGGCTGTGATAGCTCGCAATTTGTATCGGTTGTGGTTCAGTTATCCCACGGTGGAAGCCATTACGTGGTGGAATGTGGTTGACGGAGGGGGCGCATCGGGCGAACCTTCTTATTCGGGAATCTACGATAAGAATATGAACGAGAAACCCGTATACGCCGTTTTGAACAATCTGATTAACACGGAATGGAAAACTTCATTCCAAACACGTTTGAACAAAAATAAGGTTTTAACATTTCGTGGTTTCCGTGGCAAATATCTATTGACGTGGAAAGACAGGCATGGAAAGACACAACGGAAAGAAATAATGGTCGAATGAACAAGCAAATTTATTATAAGAAAGTACCAAAATGAAGAAAACGATATTGATATTCTTGTCCTTGCTGTTCTCTGTCGTTATGGCGATGGCTGAGAATAGTATGGTGGGCGTTCGTGAGTTGATAGCACGTCGTGTACCTTGGTTGCAGGACAAAGTTGCATTAGAGCAGATACGAGATGTCGACAAGGCAGAGGCGTTTACATTATCGACCCGTGACGGGAGGTTGGTCATTCAGGCTACGAACGAAAATACGGCTTGCATGGCTCTGAATTATTACCTTGAAAACTACTGCCATCGCTCCATGTCGCACATGGGTGATAATCTTGGGCCGGTCGACAGTCGGCCGGAAATCAAGGAACCGTTGACCAAACATATCGACCTGCCGTTGCGCTATGCGCTCAACTACTGCACACTGAACTACACGATGTCGTTCTATCAGTGGGAAGACTGGGAACACGAACTTGACTGGATGGCACTGCATGGGGTAAACTTGATGCTCATGCCTGTTGGTATGGAGAAGGTGTGGCAGAATACACTGCGTAAGTTTGGTTGTAGCAATCAGCAGATTCGTAACTTCATCCCGGGACCCGGCTACACCGCTTGGTGGCTCATGGGTAATCTGGAAGGATGGGGTGGTCCCGTTTCGCAAGACTTTATCGATGGTCAGGCACAGATGGCTAAACGTATTTTGGGACGTATGGCGGCGTTGGGCATACAGCCAGTGCTTCAAGGATTCTACGGAATGGTGTCGAGAAGTATTCGCGACCGCCATCCCAATGCCGTGATTCCGCAAGGTATGTGGGGCTTCTTCGAGCGTCCCGACATCCTCAAACCTACTGAGAAGCTGTTCGATGAGATGGCTGATGTGTACTATCGCGAAATCAAAAAGCTCTATGGCACAGACATTCGCTACTTCGGTGGTGACCTGTTTCATGAGGGTGGGCTTACCGGAACGCTTAATGTGGCCGACTGCGGACTGGCTGTCCAACAAACCATGCAGCGTAATTTTCCCGGCAGCACATGGGTGTTGCAAGGGTGGGGCGGAAACCCTAAGCCCAAACTGTTGGCCAAACTTGATAGGAAAAAGGTATTGGTGGTAGATCTGTTTGGCGAAAACGAAGATGTTTGGAATCAAACACAGGCTTATGGCGGTACTCCTTTCGTGTGGTGTACGGTATCCAATTTCGGAGAGCAATGCGGTATGTATGGTAAGTTACAGCGTATCTCTTTACAGATGGATAAGGCTCGCAACAGCATTTACAGACCCTATCTGAAAGGTGTGGGAATCATGCCGGAAGGAATCAATAACAATCCGGTGGTCTATGATATGGTATTGCACGCGCCTTTGACCGACCGAAAGATAAATGTAGAAGCATGGCTTAAATCGTATATCACTTATCGTTACGGTGCTTACAATGCCGACATTTATGCGGCTTGGCTCATCTTCTTACAAACGATTTATGCCAGTGTGCCCGAAAAATATGGGCTTCCTGAGAGTGTGTTTTGCGCCCGTCCCGGTATCAAGGTTGTCAATACCTCATCGTGGGGAGTAAGGGCCAGATACTATGATATGGATTTTTTCAAAGAAGGGGTGAGGCGCTTTTTGAAAGCCAAAGAGGCATTTGAAGGTTCAGAAACCTATGCTAATGACATGTTCGACCTGCTGCGTCAGGTGCAGTCGGATAAGGGAAGTCGGGCCTACGACGACATGATTGCCGCCATTAAAGCCCAAAATCAGACCAAGTTTGAACAGACATCGAGCCACTTTCTCAATCTGTTGCTGCGACAAGATACGCTTTTGGCTCAAAGTAAAGGCTTCACTTTAGACCATTGGCTGGGGCAGGCCGGACGCTTTGGGAAGACAGAGAGTGACCGTGCCTTAGCCTTGAAGAACGCTAAGATGCAGTTGACTTTTTGGGGACCCGACTGGAATCCCAACACCACCGTACACGACTATGCGGCCAAAGAGTGGGCCGGCATGCTCAAGACGCTTTATTATGAAGAATGGAAAATGTTTGTCGACGTATGGCGGCAGCGTGTTCGTGGTACGGAAATGATAGAGCCTGACTACTATGGCTTCCAGATTGCGTGGAGTAAGAAGCCAGTTGTATATACACCTGTGAAACTTGACCCGCAGCAAATGGCTACGCTGATAGCTGAAATCTTACGTTAGAAAGTATCAATTATAGATTATCCTCATCCAATTACAATCATTATGAAAAACTATTTGTTTAGGCTGTCACTATGTGTTGTTTTACTGTTGCCGCAGTTTACGCGTGCTCAGTTTAACTGGCCATACCGAATAGAGAACGGTGTTGTGAAAACAGAAGTGCCCGAGAGGCCTGCCGGTCAACAGCATGTACTCAACTTGAAGTGTGAGAAAATACCAGTTTTGCGAGTTGCTTTCGTTGGTATGGGCATGCGTGGTGAACTAAGTGTGGGCCGTTGGGTGCATCAAGAAGGTGTGCAGATTGTTGCGCTTTGTGACTATGAGCGTGAGCGAGCTGATAAAGGAAATGAGCAATTACGGAAAGCAGGCTTCCCACCTGCAGCCATTTACAGTGGAGATGAAGGCTATAAAGATGTTTGCAAGCGCAGTGATATCGATCTTGTTTTCATTGCAACAGACTGGCGTCACCACTTTCCTGTAGCTCAATACGCGATGAGTCATGGCAAACATGTGGCCATAGAGGTTCCTTCGGCAATGAATCTGAAAGAGATATGGGCACTCGTTAATCTGTCGGAGGCCACCCGCAAGCACTGTATGATGCTTGAGAATTGCTGCTACGACTTTTTTGAAATGAATACGCTTAATATGGCTAAGCAGGGCGTATTTGGCGAAATTGTCTATACCATGGGGGCTTATCGCCATGATTTGACGCCCTACTGGGACGAGTATTGGAAGGACGATACGAACCGTGAACTGGGATGGCGTTTGGATTATAATATGAAATATCGTGGCGACGTCTATCCTACTCATGGTTTGGGACCGGTAGCCCAACTGCTTAATCTACATCGTGGAGACCGCATGAAGACGCTGATCGCTATTGATACGAAGAGCTTTAACGGGCGTAAGTTTGCTTCTGAACGTCTCGGTCATGACGTAAGGGACTTTCGTAATGGCGACCAAACTGCCACGCTCATCAGTACGGAGAATGGTAAGGTTGTGGAAATACACCACAATACAATGACACCACAGCCTTACAGTCGTATGTATCAGATAACGGGAACGGAAGGTTTTGCGAATAAATATCCATCCGAGGGGTATGCTCTGACGAAGAAAGCTATGCAGAGAGCCGGTATAACTCGCACGGGAAGTTATGAAGAAGGCGAGGTATATATGTCGAAAGAAGATATGACAACGCTTGTCAATAAATATCAGAATCCGCTGATAACCAAGTACGAAAAGCGTGCAAAAGAGGTTGGAGGACATGGCGGTATGGACTTTATCATGGATTCACGCCTTATCTACTGTCTGCAACATGGCCTGCCACTTGATATTGACGTATATGATTTGGCTGAATGGTGCTGCTTGGCCGAGCTGGGAAGTATTGCGATGGACAATGGTAACTTGCCGGTGGAGGTGCCAGATTTTACCCGTGGATATTGGACAAATGTCAAAGGGTTCGATTATGCTTTTGCTTCTGCTGCAGAGGAGCAGGCTCAAGAGCAGGCCAATCATGCGTTTACAACCAAGATGAAAGCTACAGCGGCCAAACTTTGGAAGAGATATGATAAAGCGCGTGTCGTGAAATAGTTTATTCTGCCATTGCTTTTACATGGTGGAAGATGGACTGTGATGACTGATAGGTGGTGATATATTTTGTCATAAAGTTTGGTTGTTTCTATCGTTTTGCTTATTTTTGAGTTTGTAATCAGTCCGTTAGTCTTTTTGACGGTCATTACTTTTGAATGAACTTAATAATTGCAAGCACGCATGAAGGCAACATCGTCGAAAGAAGATATTTTCATTTGGCTGCTCAAGCATGACTCTCAGTGGGCGTTCGATAATCTTTATCGCATGTATGCGCACAGGCTTTTCGCCTTTGCATTGGAATATTGTCACCACAAGGAGACTGCAGAGGAAATAGTGGAAGATACTTTTATCTGGATATGGAACCATCGGCATGACATCAAACAGGAAAAGACATTGTTCAATCTTGTATTCATCAAGGCTCGCCACTTGCTTATCAATGCCTATAGAGCAACACTCAACAGTCCTCATTTTGAAGATTATGTGAACTATTCCAATAGCCTTGGTACAGAAGAACAGGAATCACAGCTGGAGTATGATGAGTTTATGCACGTGATAAGGCAGGGGTTAGACCGACTCCCACTTACGCAGCGACGGGTAATAGAGTTGTCGCGTTTCGAGCAGAAAAGTATCATAGAAATTGCGTCTATGTTGAATTTGAAGGAGCAGACAGTGAGAAATCAGCTATCATTGGGATTAAAACAGTTGATGATTCTTATCGGGCAGTCGGGCTACGGAGCGTTTGTCGTTCTTCTACTGGTTTCCTGATAAATTCTAAAATGTAGTATATTTGAGTGTTTTCATTTTCTTTCATTTATAAAGGGATATTAGGTTATGAACAGTATAATAGAAAAATATAGACGAGCAAGGCTGACACAGAAAGAATTGCAGCAGCTTCGTAACGAGGTAAACCAGTCTTCGGATGACGCGCAGGCTGCCGAAATGCAGACCCATTGGCAGGAAGAAATAGACGTTTCAGGTGTCCCGGAAGAAACGATTGACGCGATTCAAGAACGATTGGATACGCAGATTCAGCAGTCATTTACGCTTCACAAGCGGATGTGGCGGCTTGTTCAACATGTTGCGGTAGTGTTGCTTCCCATCTGTTTAGTGGCCTTGGGCTATATGAATTATCAGCAACATGTAGCTTCGAATGAACTTCTGACAATTTCAACACTTAAAGGTGAGCAGGTAAATATTGCTTTCCCAGACGGCACAAAGGCAGAGATGAACGAACGATCGGTACTTTCCTACCACCCTCACGCTTTTACGAAGAAGCACAGGGAGGTTTCTTTTATGGGTGAAGCTTATTTCGAAGTATATCACGATACAGACCATCCTTTCTTTATTCATACATCTGGTGTGCGTGTGAAAGTGACGGGAACGAAATTTAATCTCAGTAATTACCCTGAGTCGTCAACGGTTACACTCTGTTTGTTTGATGGGGCAGTTACGCTCCGTTCTGACAGGACGCAGGAGGAAATCAGTGTGAAACCTAATGAGCGGTGTACCTTTGATAAGGCTACTGGTCGATTTTCCGTAGAGCCATTTGACGAAGATATAGCCAGTTATACGGCTTGGCGACAACATGAATTGGTATTTCGCAGCACGCCGTTGAAGCAGGTTGTGGAGAAACTCGGTACTGTCTATGGAGTTAAAATTCTGTTGCGGAATGTCAATGAAACAGATCGTTTTACAGGAACGTTGCCAACGTCGGACTTTAATAAATGTATGATTATCGTGTCTAATCTTTATAATTGTAAAGTAAGTCGTAGCGACCATGCGGTCATCCTTACCAAGGACGTGGTCAAATAGGATAAAATAAACAGGTTGTTCTAATATAGGACAGACCAAAGATGATGCGTAAGAGTGTAGCAAGGAAGGTTAGTTGTTTTATAAGATATTGTTGTTTGAGTTTAAATGAATAAAGAGACGCCTTGTAACACAGAAAGGGGGAAATCTCGGTTATGAGATTTCCCCCTTTAAATAGAGTTTTACTTGTATGTTAATTTACTTTTGGCAATTGCAAGCGGTCCATGGCTTCAGTTCCTTGAAGAAGTCGTGGCCCTTGTCGTCAACGAGGATGAAGGCAGGAAAGTCTTCAACATCAATCTTCCACACGGCTTCCATGCCCAGTTCAGGATATTCCACGCACTCGATACTCTTGATACTGCTCTGTGAAAGCACGGCTGCTACGCCACCGATTGTGCCCAGATAGAAGCCACCATGCTTCTGGCAGGCGTCAGTAACGGCTTGTGTGCGGTTGCCCTTGGCTATCATGACGAGCGAACCGCCGTGGCTTTGGAATTCGTCTACGTAAGTATCCATACGGTTGGCTGTGGTCGGGCCCATCGAACCGCAGGCATATCCTTCTGGTGTCTTGGCCGGACCGGCATAGAGAATCGGGTGGTTCTTGAAGTATTCGGGCAGTTCTTCGCCGGCGTCAAGGCGTGCTTTCAGTTTGGCGTGAGCAATATCTCGGGCAACGATGATGGTTCCCTTGAGGCTCACACGGGTACTGACGGGGTACTTGGTGAGTTCGGCACGCACGGCGTCAATACCCTTGTCGAGGTCAATCTCTATGCCCTTAGTACCTTCTCCCGGCTTGCGATATTCTTCGGGGATGAGGTCTGACGGGTTGTCGTCCATCTTTTCGAGCCAGATACCATCGGCATTAATCTTTGCTTTGATGTTACGGTCAGCCGAACAACTAACACCCATGCCGATCGGACAGCTGGCACCATGGCGTGGCAGACGGATGACACGGATGTCATGCGCAAGGGCCTTGCCGCCGAATTGTGCGCCGAGTCCAATCTTTTGGGCTTCTTCCAGTAATTTATTCTCCAACTCGATGTCACGGAAAGCACGTCCGGTCTCGTCGCCTGTGGTAGGTAGGTTGTCGTAGAACTTGATGGAACCGAGCTTCACGGTGAGCAGATTCTTTTCGGCCGAAGTACCACCTATAACGAAACAGATGTGATAGGGTGGGCAGGCCGCAGTACCGAGGCTTTTCATCTTCTCTACGAGGAAAGGCAATAGAGTGCTTTCGTTCTGGATAGTAGCCTTGGTCATGGGGTAGAAATAGGTCTTGTTGGCAGATCCGCCACCTTTGGCAACCATGATGAAGCGATATTCTGCACCTTCGGTAGCTTCGATGTCAATCTGTGCAGGCAGGTTGCATTTGGTGTTGACCTCGTCATACATGTTGAGCGGAGCATTCTGTGAGTAGCGTAGGTTGTCTTCGGTGAAGGTGTTGTAGACACCGCGTGAGAGCGCCTCCTCGTCTTCAAAACCTGTCCATATCTGCTGTCCCTTCTCTCCGTGGATGATGGCTGTTCCGGTGTCCTGACAGAAAGGAAGCACTCCCTTAGCTGCAGTTTCGGCATTGCGGAGGAACTGTAAGGCCACATACTTGTCATTTTCAGAAGTTTCGGGGTCACAGAGAATGGCTGCTACTTGCTCGTTGTGCTCCCGGCGGAGCATGAACTCAACGTCGTGGAAAGCCTGCTGAGCCAAGAGCGTCAGTGCTTCCTTCGATACTTTTACAATCTGTTTGCCTTCAAACTCTCCGGTGCTGATTCCTTCTTTGGTCAGAAGACGATACTCGGTGTCGTCTTTTCCCACCTGAAACATCGGTGCATACTTGAATTCTACTTTGTTTGCCATAATGTCTTTATATCTAAATGTGTAAAATAAATGTCGTTTATGTGTCATCCAAACATGACGGATGGCAGTTTAATAACCGAAGATTTCCTCTGTCGTAAGATGCTTGACGGGACCTAACTTCTCAAGCGCTTTCATATCAATGCTCTTTTCATCGCCGAGAATGATATAGCGATAGGTTTTGTGAGCAATATTTGCCTGTTGGAAGTTGACCACGTCTTTAAGAGTTAGTGTTGGCAGTTTGGTATATATGTCTTGCATATAATCGTGGTTTAAACCCAATTGTTGAAGCTCGAGATAGCGACTAATGACGTTGAATTTAGTCGTACGCTTACTCTGAATGCTCTTGACGAGGCTCTGTTTTGCCAAGTCAAAGGCTGCTTCATTCTGAGGCATGTCGTTGAGAATTTCATTGAAAACCTTGACGCAATCGGCCATCTTATCGTTTTGGGAGATGATATGGGTAAAGAAACTCTCAGATTGGATTTTGTATTTAGGTTGTTGATAGTGTGCAAAAGCGTTGTAAGCTAGGCCGCGCGTTTCACGGAGTTCTTGGAATACCACGGTATTCATGCCACTGCCAAAGTACTGATTGAAGAGCTTTTCTATGGGCGCCTTGGTCAAATTCCATTGTTTGCCTTCATTGTGATACTGGCGCATGTAGATGTTTTTAGCTGTGTAGGGGGCGATGATTACCTCGTTCTTAGGAGTCTGTTGTTCTTTATAAGGCTTGGCTATGGGAGCTTTACTCCAAACTTTGCCCACTTTGTGCTGTCGTAGGAGCAGGTTGCAAAGTTGTTTTTCGCTATCGGGCCCATAGTAAAGCACGGTATGGGCATAGTTACCAAGGTTGCCCAGGAGGTCAATGAGCTTCTGTGGATCCATGGCACGTAATTGTTGCATTGTGAAATCATTGCGTTGGGGATTGTAAGGACCATAAACACCATAATTCCAGAGGGCTTCAAAGTTTGATTTCTGATTAGTCTTGGCATCTGTACGACTCTTTTCAATGAGACTGCAGAATTGATTCCAACTATTGGCGTCTGCCTTGGCTCCATGCAAAACCTTCTCTAGCAGTTGTAAAGCCTTGGGCAAGTTTTCATTCAAACCACTCAACTGAATGTTGATATATTTCTTGTCGGTAGATATATTGTAATTACAAGCCAGCTTATAGAAAGCCTGTTTGATATCAGAAACCGTCATATCTTTCGTTCCGATAAAGTCGAGATAGGAAGCGGCATAGCCATAACGCAAATCGGATTCGTCGCCGAAGTTGTAGCGGAAAACCAATCTAAACAGACCGTCGTCTGTATTGTGCTTATATATATAAGGTAAACCTTGCTTCACTTTGCCGAAAGAAAGCTCCTTCTCAAAGTCTACAAAAACGGGCTGAATGGGCTTTGTTTGGGTGGTACGTATGTCGGTAAGGAACTTACTTTCGTATTCGCGGTTGGCAGGAATAGGTGTAATGACAGGCTTTTCAATTTTTTTGAGCGTAGTATCTTCGCCCATGCGTTTGTAAATACAAACAAAATTATCGGCGCGAAGGTTCTTACGAGCGAAATCTATAATGGCTTGTTTGGTCAGTTTAGCCTGTCGATCCAGACGAAGAACTTCGTTTTCCCAACTCTTATCATTGATAAATGCGTCAATCATCATATCTACACGCGTTTCATTATTATCTAATGAGCTATAGAATTGTAGCTTCTTGTTTGCAATGACTGCAGGTAGCAAATCTTCGGAAAAAACTCCGCGTCCCAGTTTGTCGATTTCTTTTAGGATGAGTGCACGTACATCCTCTAGTTTCTGTCCCTGTAAAGGTGCTCCATGAACAATAAATGCCGTGTAGTCGCGTAGTTCATCAAGCATGGCACCTACGCCTTGGGTTTTCATTTGTTGGTTGATGTTGATGTCGAAAAGACCAGCTTTGCCGTTGAAAAGCATGCTTTTGATGACGTCAAGCGTATCATTTTGTAACTCGGCAGCTCCTTTGAAGAGCCAGCCCATCATCAGATTTTCTGCGTCTTGCCCAACAACACTTGAGTCTTTTGGTGCAGAGATCTTCTTTTGAGCAGCAAACTCAGGACGTGACAAATCTGGACTGGAATGCCACGAACCGAAATATTGGTCGATAATTGTAATTACCTGATCGGGATTCATGTCGCCTGCAAGCGTGATGGCAACATTATTGGGCACGTAATAGCGGTTGAAATATTTCTTAATATTAACGATAGAGGGATTTTTTAAGTGTTCTTGTTCACCGATGGTAGTCTGAGTTCCATAGGGATGAGTAGGCGTAAGAAGTTGCCATAGGGCTGCGTATTGCTTGCTGCCATCGCTTCCCATGGAGATGTTTTTCTCCTCATACACGGCTTCAAGTTCGGTGTGAAAACCGCGTATCACCATGTTCTGAAAACGGTCGCTTTGTATTTTAGCCCAATTCTCTATCTCATTGGATGGTATGTTTTCAACATAGCAGGTTACATCGTTGCTTGTATAAGCATTGCTACCTTCGCTGCCGAGGCTGGCCATGAGCTTATCGTATTCGTTGGGGATATTGTAGCGAGCTGCTAACTGCGATACCGAGTCTATCTCATGGTAGGCTTGCTTGCGCTGTTGCGGGTCGGTGAGGGTACGATAGTATTCATAACGTCGTTCGATATCGTCAAGATAGGGTTTCTCTTGAGCATAGTCTGTTGTGCCGAACTGTCGTGTTCCTTTAAACATCAGGTGTTCCAGATAGTGAGCTAAGCCCGTGGTCTCAGCGGGGTCGTTACGTGATCCCGTCTTTACGACAATGTTAGCTTGTACGCGTGGTTTTTCTTTATTCACGCTCAGATAAACTTTCAATCCGTTTGCAAGTGTGTAGATGCGTGTCTGTGTAGCGTCTCCCTTGACAGTTGTGTACGGATACTCTTTGGCAACCGCTGTTGTGGTGAGTGCCAAAACTACAAAAAGAAATAATAGTGTTTTCTTCATTATGATGTCAAATAATTTAATTTTTAAAATCTGTTTCATGCTCCAAGCTTTCCATGAAGTCCTCCAAAACAGCCAGTTCCACGTCACCCATATCGTATTCCCTTTCCGCATCTTCGCGGATTTCTTCTATCCAGGCTCTCCGAGCATTAATATAGTCGTTATGAATACGTGTTATGTCTTCTTCGGAAATTTCGTCTAAATGGTAATAATCCAATATCAATTGGTAAGTCCAAGTCCATTGGTAGTCGTGGTAGTGGCTGTTGATTTGTTCAAAGCGATGGAGTATATCTTCAATCGTATCTATTTGTCCGTCCTTGATATCCTCAATGAGTCGTTTTTCTTCGCTTTCTGGTAGCAACAACCCTGAGAGATCATTCCATTTTCCAAGTCCTATCGTTGATGTCGGTGTGTTGAAAGCTCCCCATTGCAATATCCGTTTTAATACTGAACCGATGTAAATGCGTAGCGCGATGTCGTAATATTTAATGCCATTGCTCAGCGCTGACGCATTGATAATATATTCGTGATAATTATAGGCTAAAACATTGTTGCCGCTGGCTTCACGGAGTTTTTCTAATATGCGTTTTCCTTCGACGATTTCACCTACAGAGAAAGGTGATAGCCAGTCAAAGTTAACAATGCTTTTTTGGCATCCTTTGGGTCTGACGTCACGCTTTGGCCACTTGCGGATGTCACGATAGAGAGCTGCTGTAGCGATATTGTAGCCCGGAGATAGATGCATCGTATTACCGTCTGCTGTTAAGTAAGAGAAAGGGAGGTTGCGTGTATTAGGATGACACTTCAAGTTACCGAAGCAAATGCTGAATGAACCAATGTGGGCAGGCATGAGGAGATTGGCTCCACTGGCCATCTTGCAGCCTCGTTCGAGTGTTGCGTAGTGTAGTGCCCCCATTTTATAAGCGTGATTGCCGAAGTGTGTGGCACAGCCTGCATTGTAAAAGGAAAACTGACTTCCAATGAGCAGATTACTTTTGTGGTGACTTGTTGTAAAAGGACCACAGAAAGCTGCACATGCTTCACCATTGCTCATATAGGAGTTAGCAAAAAACACACTAGCTACCGCAGTGAAACCATTTGCAATCTGACATGCTTCACCCACAAAACAATCTTGCAGTTTGGCACTATTGATGACCGAAGAGCCATAACTGATGATTGTGTTTTCGCAGATAACGCCTGTTCCTATAAAAACATTTGCTGTGCCGTTGCTCAGAATCGTGCAATCGCTCAGTCGTGAAGTACCACTGATTTCACAATCATCCTCTATAATTGTATTTGTAATTTCTTTGGTGTTGACAATCTTAACATTGTTTCCCAGTGTACCACGATCGGGCTGATTGCTGTAGATGTTTTCGTTGATGAGCCTACGAATACAATCTTTTAGTTCCTTGTCGTGCATGTGTTTTACCATGAAAGCAGCTAATTGGCTGTTCAAATCACGGAAGCTAATGAGGTTGCCTTCGCCCATTTCGTTGAGCACAGAGATGAGATTGCCTTCTCCGTATGTCGCTCCTTCGGTAGTTTCGAGCATACATACGTTGCTGATATAGCAGTCGTCGCCGATAGTATAATTATTGATATAATTGCCAATGTTTTCAATTAAGCAGTTGTCGCCAATCTTCACGTTGCGGAGAGTGGCATTGTTAATGCCCGAATGCTTCATGAAGCCACGGCTTACTTCGATGCTTCTATCGAAAGTACCTAATTCTATATCTCCATAGAACATCACCCGATGAAAATAATTAGGTCTAAAATCCTCATCCACCATGATACGATCCCAGTCCTCTGCCCAACAACTGTTGTCTTCCAGTATGGTGATTTCTTCGTCTGTAAGTTGTCTCATCTTTGTAGCCGATTATTTAACATGTGCTTGAGAAAGCCCCTTAATCATCCATTTGTGGATAAAGGAAATCATTGTAAGGATATTTTTGAACATGAAGTTCACGTACTCTTTTATACAATATATCCCTGAACTCTTCTATGTTTTCCTTGTTTTTGGCCGAGATAAAAAGGCAATTGTCGTTCAATTTGGCCATCCAAGTGCGTTTCAGTTGGTCCAAATCAATATTCTCACGGGTTTCCGGAGTCAAATCGTCTTCTTCCTTTTCCACCCATTTGTAATTATCAATCTTGTTGAAAATTATCATGTTGGGTTTATCGCTGCATTCTAAGTCTTTTAAAGTCTGATCAACCACCTTTATCTGTTCTTCAAAATCAGGGTGAGAAATGTCAACAACGTGCAGTAACAAATCTGCTTCACGCACTTCATCTAGCGTAGATTTGAAAGAGTCGACAAGGTCAGTAGGTAGTTTTCGGATGAATCCGACCGTGTCGGCCAGCAGGAAAGGCAAGTTCTCAACGACCACTTTGCGCACCGTTGTGTCGAGTGTAGCGAACAGTTTGTTTTCTGCGAAAACCTCGCTCTTGGCCATTAAGTTCATGATGGTCGATTTTCCTACATTGGTATAGCCCACGAGTGCTACACGAATAAGGCGTCCGCGGTTTTTGCGTTGGGTAGTTTTCTGTTTATCGATTTCTTCCAGACGTTGCTTCAGAAGCGTGATACGCTGCAAGATAATACGGCGGTCCATTTCCAACTGTGTTTCACCTGGACCACGAAGGCCTACCGACCCCTTACCACCACCTGAACCGGAACCACCGCCTTGGCGTTCCAAGTGCGTCCACAGGCGTTGTAGTCGTGGTAACATATAGCGATGTTGGGCCAGCTCTACCTGCGTTTTCGCATTGGCAGTCTGTGCCCGCATAGCAAATATATCTAATATAAGAGAGGTGCGATCCAATATTTTTACCTGAAGCTCTTTTTCTATATTCCTGATTTGTTTAGCCGAAAGTTCATCATCAAAGATAACCATGCCAATCGGTTCGTCCTCTTCTTCGCATGCTTTGATGTATTGTTTTATTTCTTCAAGTTTTCCTTTTCCAACATAAGTCACCTGACTTGGCCCGTTCACCTTTTGCGTGAATCGCTTTACAGTGATAGCTCCGGCTGTGTCTGCCAGAAATTCCAGTTCGTCAAGATATTCTTTTGTCTTGGCCTCATCCTGTTCTTGTGTAATCAGTCCAACAATAACAGCCGTTTCGGCCTTGGCTTCGGATATTATAAATTCTTTCATTCTGAAAATCAACAATTTATTTTGTGTTACAAAAATACAGCAAAAGAGGCATATCACAAAATAAAAATGTTGCTTTTATTGGGCATCAGTCCTTTTTTGATATGCCTACTTTGCAAATGTTTGCGCTGCGCTGTTTAAAATCTTAATCATTTGAAATTTATTTTGCTTTTCATGATAATCTTTCTACCTTTGTGACTTAATCAATTATACTAACTTCATTAAAAGACACCATGAGAGTAATTATTGAAAAGGATTACGCGCAGTTGTCCAAATGGGCAGCTGAACATGTGATTAAAAGAATTAATGAGTTTAATCCCACTCCCGACCGTAAGTTTGTTTTAGGTCTGCCTACTGGTTCCTCACCAGTGGGTATGTACAAAGCCTTAGTTGAGGCTTGCAAACAAGGAAGGGTAAGTTTTAAAAACGTTCTTACATTCAACATGGATGAGTATGTCGGTCTTCCGGAAACCCATCCCGAAAGTTACCACTCGTTTATGGCCCGTAATCTCTTTGACCATATTGATTGTCCGAAAGAGAATATCCACATTTTGAATGGTAATGCCGAAGATCTTGAAGCAGAATGTGCTCATTATGAGCAGATGATCGTTGAGGCTGGTGGAATCGATTTGTTCCTCGGCGGTATCGGACCGGATGGCCATCTTGCGTTCAACGAGCCTTTCTCATCACTCACATCACGCACGCGTGTTAAGACATTGACTACCGATACCATCATCGCTAATAGCCGTTTCTTCGATAACGACGTAAATAAGGTGCCCAAGCATGCACTGACCGTTGGCGTAGGAACAGTGATGTCAGCCAAGGAGGTCTTGATTCTGGTTAATGGTCATCATAAGGCACGTGCCTTGCAGGCTGCCGTTGAAGGCCCCATTACGCAGGCCTGGACCATCAGCGCGCTGCAACAGCATCCACACGCCATTATTGTGGCTGACGAAGCTGCTACCGACGAACTGAAAGTAGGTACTTATAAATACTTTAAAGACATAGAGAAGGATAATCTCTAAGTCTTTTTCTATAAAAATATCCCTAATAAATACTAAATCAATGAGACTTCATTTAAGTTCAGAAATTGTTTTGAACAAAATTCCTGAAGCATTCTACGCGCCGAAAACGGCCGTAGAACGCTCGGAAATTACGCGTATGGAGAAAATCCGTACTGATATTTTCCCAAAGGTAGAAGATGGCGCTGCTAATATTGCCGACGCTATTTGCAAAGAGATTAAGGCCAAAAGCCAACTCGGAAAGTATTGTGTGCTCGGTCTGGGAACAGGACAATCACTCACACCCATCTTTCAAGAGCTAATTCAACGTTATGAAAGGAAGGAAATTAGTTTCAAGAATGTCATTGTATTCAATGCCTACGAATATTTCCCTCTCAAAGCAGATAGCCCGCATAGTGCCTTAGAACAGCTCAAAACTCGATTCCTTAATCATGTAGATATCCTTGAACAGAATGTCTATTCACTTGATGGTACGGTGGCACAAGATACCGTTCAGGAGCAGTGTCGGCTTTTTGAAGAGCGCATTCAGACCTTCGGAGGTATCGATATTATGCTGCTTGGAATCGGTCGTATCGGCAATATTGCCACCAACGAGCCCGGTAGCGTAATCTCATCATCAGCCCGTCTGATTCTGATTGATGCCACCAGTCGTGAGGAAATGACCATGAGCTTCGGCTCACAGGAGCCTGTTCCTCCTTGTTCTATCACGTTGGGAGTTGCCAATATCCTTGCCTCGCGCAAGATTTACCTGACGGCGTGGGGCGAAGAGAAAGCCGATATCATCAAGGCAACGGTCGAAGGCCGCATGAGCGATGCCATTCCGGCTTCCTTCTTGCAGAATCATAACGACGCTCACGTCGTTGTCGACCTCTCGGCAGCCAGCAAACTTACCCGCATTATCCATCCTTGGCTCGTAACGAGTTGCACATGGACAGACAAGTTGACCCGTGCGGCCCTTACGTGGCTGTGTCAGATAACCAAGAAACCCATCTTGAAGCTGACCAATAAGGATTATAACGAAAACGGACTGAGCGAACTTTTGGCGCTTTACGGTTCGGCCTACAATGCCAATATCAAGATTTTCAACGATCTGCAGCATACCATCACCGGCTGGCCGGGTGGCAAACCCAATGCCGATGACACCTATCGTCCCGAGCGAGCTAAGCCATTCCCCAAGCGCGTTATCGTATTCTCACCCCATCCCGATGATGATGTGATTTCAATGGGAGGTACCATCCAGCGCCTTGTGAAGCAAGGACACGATTTGCATGTGGCTTACGAAACATCCGGTAACATTGCCGTCGGCGATGAAGAAGTGACACGTTTCATGCACTTTGTCAACGGATTCAATCAGTTGTTCATGGATTCGAAGAATGAAACGATTGCAAATATGTACAAGGAAATCAAGTCTTTCTTAGCCACAAAGAAGGAAGGCGACATGGATAGCCAAGAGGTAAGAACCATTAAGGGGCTTATCCGTCGTGGTGAAGCCCGTACAGCTTGTACCTATAATAATATTCCTTTGGATCATGTTTACTTCCTTGACCTTCCGTTCTATGAAAGTGGTAAGATAGAGAAGCTGCCTATGACCGAGAAGGATGTTGAGATTGTACGTGCACTGTTGCAGAAAGTGCAACCTCATCAGATATTTGTAGCCGGCGATTTGGCTGATCCTCACGGCACTCATCGTAAATGTACCGACGCCGTTTTCGCGGCTATCGACCTTGAGAAGGAAGCGGGTGCAGAGTGGTTGAAGGATTGTCGTATCTGGATGTACCGTGGTGCCTGGGCAGAGTGGGAAATAGAGAACATCGAAATGTGTGTTCCGATGAGCCCCGAAGAGCTTCGTGCCAAGCGTAATGCCATTCTGAAGCACAGCTCACAGATGGAGAGCGCACCGTTCTTAGGCAATGATGAGCGTCTGTTCTGGCAGCGTGCCGAAGAGCGTAACCGTGGTACGGCCAAGCTGTATGACGATCTTGGTCTGGCCTGCTACGAGGCAATGGAAGCCTTTGTTGAGTATAAGCCCCTTTAAACGGCGGCATTTCAACGATAAAAGAAGAATCACGGCAAATCATACAATTTGCTGTGATTCTTCTTTTTTGTGTTTATCTTGTTCCGATTCTTTTTCTCTTTGACTTGTAAAGACCGTTTGTCAATCAACATTTAGATGTTGTTGGGAATAATAATCGATGATTCTCCGAGTTGTCATTTTCATATTTCTGTCAAAGTTCTTAAACTCCCTCTGAATCCAATTCCCATCTTTATCAAGTTCTTGTTCCATTGCTATTCGTACTTGCTTGTTTTTGTCATCGAGTGTTTTATCTATAAAGTTAGTGTCATTTAGGTAATACAACATTTTATCTTTTATAGGAATAAAATATGTTGATATCTTTGTCTCTGCATCATATTTCCTAACTATATTGCCCAAGCTGTCGTAATCTGTTCTTACAAGAATGGGCAATAATTCGTTCCACTTCTCCTCAATATATGTCATCATATTCCCTTTGGTGTCATACAACCACCGTTTAATCCATTGCAGTCTCCTTTGATTATCATACTGCATTTCTTCTGCGAGTTGTGATAATTGATTATAGGTAAGACGAAATACAGAAAACAGACTGTCGCCTTTGTATTCGTATACATTCGTTATGTTCATCAAGGTGTCGTGTTCTATTTCATAGCGATAACCACTTGCTGATACTTTTCGAAGTTTGCCCTCTTCGTATTCGCATCGCTTGGCGTGGTCGGGTGTTATGGTGTAGGTTGTATCTATCCGATTCTCATACGAGATAAGGCGGCCGTTTTCATTAAATGTTACTATTTCAGAAAAGACCGGATTATTCGTTTCGTTATCTGTTGCGTTTATCTTCTGCGAGCGGAAATAGTTGATCGTAACTTTCTTGACCGCTCCATGAAGTTCAAAGCGACTTAAATCTGATATACCGGACGAGGGTTGTTGTGCCATTCCATTGAGGAAGGGCACAATAGCTGCAAACGCGACTAATAGAGTTCTCTTCATTGGCTTATGGTATAAAATGAAGACAAGTCACAGTCTTAGCGGATGTTGTTAATTGAGGCTGTGGCTTGTCGTGGGCTTATTCTAACTGCGATCGATTGCAGTTCTAATAATATCTATCTGATTGTTTGTATAAGGTATGATTGTGTCGTCCATTAGCATTCTGATTTGTGAAATCAGATTGGCCGTGGCCGGGATATGGTCGCTCTCAAAGCGGCGCATCACCTCTTCGGGCATACCCGTTTCGTACATTAGCTGCACGCGCGCCCGATAGCCGTTTAGGTTTTGTTCCATCTGTTCCTCAAATGCTCTTAAGAAAGAGACCATTTCTTCCAACTTCTGAAGTTGTACTTGATACTGTTGAATCTGTGCCATAGTTCCAAAATTTGTATTTATTGTTGAGTAATTGATTCTTGTATTTGCGGTAGTTGTGGTTTGTCGTTTTCTTGTTTCATCAGCCACCACTTTTACGACTTGTGGTTTTGCTTTGCTGTGGTTGTCTTCTATCCCTTTCTTATAGCCATCGTTATACCCTTGGTTATAAGTATCTATCGCCTTTCCGCCGTGTATGGCGAATTTCATCGACATTCCCGAACGAGTAAAGTCCTTGTCTTTGCCGGCAAAGCCTGCGGAATAACCATCGTCATATCCGCGTTTGTAGTCGTTGGAGTTGAATATGCTCATAGCTCTACCATGTTTCGTTTAGGATCCTAAGATTATTTTTTGCGGTTTCATCTCCTTGCCTTGCTGCCTTACGATACCATTTTACAGCTTCTGAGTAGTCCTTTGAAACACCAAAGCCATTTTTGTACATATAGCCCAAGTTGTTTTGTGCCGTTGCATTTCCCTGCTCTGCGGATTTACGAAACCATCTTACCGCCTCTGAGTAGTCCTTTGAAACACCAAAGCCATTTTGGTACATATAGCCCAAATTATTTTGCCCCGCTACATTTCCCTGCTCTGCGGATTTATGATACCATCTTACCGCCTCTGAGTAGTCCTTTGAAACACCATAGCCATTTTCGTACATATAGCCCAAGTTGTTTTGTGCCGTTGCATTTCCCTGCTCTGCGGATTTA
>CAUURC010000009.1:0-62764 GCA_963547405.1 uncultured Prevotella sp. | reverse complement strand
CATAACTCATAAGGCTGTTCATAGCCAATTACTTAGACCTAAATGATAGATTTTATTAAAAAAAACTATTTTCAGATGCAAAAGTATATCAACAAGAATTTACAGCCAAATAAAACAATTACACATATTACACACCAACTGTAATCATCAGCGAATCATAATCCCAACATTACATCTTCAAAACGAGAAGTACTGACAGACTTATGAAAAACATGAGCTAACATACGAGCTCGTCGATTAGTGATTGTTTGTGGTGTCAAGTCTAACAGCGTAGCTATTTCTGATGGATGAAAATGAAGCCGCGATAGCATACAGATATTCATATTCTGCAGATTGAGCATGCCGGAGAACTGCTGTAGATGGCCCATAAATTGAGGATAGTATATCATCAGTTGGTTATGAAGTTCCTCCAGCAGCTCATCGGAACCCACTTTGCCAGCCGCTGCCAGTTGATGGAGCGACTGCACCAAATCGCTAGTATAAAAATCAGGAACCTCAACATTGTCTACCGCCAGCATTTTGAGAAAAGACGCAAACAACTCTTCAAGTTCTCCAATCTCATATCTTTCACGCAATGACTGATATTTCGCTAATAAATCAGCATATTCTTTAGTTTTCAGAATATCCGTCTGCATTATCTAAATCTTTTTACCATATAATTTTCTAAAAAGCAAAGAGCATAAAGGGAAACCTTCATGCTCTCTTTATTCAATCATTATACTATCGTCAATGCGTTATTCCTTATTAGAACGCTTGCGCTCCAGATGATCCAGAATGATTTTACGCATGCGCATACTCGTCGGAGTAACCTCTACAAGTTCGTCGGCCTTGATGTATTCGAGGCATTCCTCCAAGCTCATGACGGTCTTCGGGATAACGCGTGCCTTCTCATCAGAACCACTGGCACGCACGTTGGTCAGCTGTTTAGCCTTTGTTACGTTGATAACGAGGTCGTTATCGTGAACATGCTCACCCACAACCTGACCGGAATAAACCTCCTCACCCGGGTCGATGAAGAACTTACCACGATCCTGCAGCTTATCGATAGAATAAGCATAAGCCGTACCGGTCTCCATGGCCATCATGGAACCATTGGTGCGACGGTCGATTTCTCCTTTGAAAGGCTGGTAGTTCTTATAACGATGCGCCATAATGGCCTCACCCTGCGAAGCTGTCAAAACGTTGGTACGCAAACCGATGATACCGCGCGAAGGGATCTCAAACTCAATATTCACACGCTCGCCCTGACTTTCCATACCAAGCAAATCACCCTTACGGCGAGTTACCATATCAATCATCTTGCTGGAAAAATCTTGCGGAACGTTGATGGTAAGCTCTTCGACAGGCTCACACTTCTGGCCGTCAATCTGCTTATAGATAACCTGCGGCTGACCAACCTGCAACTCATATCCTTCGCGACGCATGGTTTCGATGAGCACAGAGAGATGGAGCACACCACGCCCGCTAACCAGCCACTTATCGGTGCTATCCTCAAACGGCTTCACACGTAAGGCAAGGTTCTTCTCAAGTTCCTTATCCAGACGCTCCTGAATGTGGCGACTGGTGCAGAACTTACCCTCTTTACCAAAGAACGGGCTGTCATTGATGGTGAAAAGCATACTCATGGTAGGCTCATCAATGGCGATTGGCGGCAGCGGCTCAGGATTTTCAAAGTCACAGATGGTATCGCCAATCTCGAACTTCTCCAGACCTATAACGGCACAGATGTCACCCGAATCCACATGTTCGGTTTTCACGTGTCCCATTCCTTCAAAAGTATGCAGCTCTTTTATCTTCGTTTTCTCCATCGAACCATTACGATGGCAGATGGTTACGTTCTGTCCGTCGCGCAGTGTTCCACGATGAACGCGTCCCACGGCGATACGACCCGTATAGTTACTATAATCGAGCGAGGTAATCAGCAGCTGCGGTGTTCCTTCCAACTGCTTCGGAGCCGGAATCTTTTCCAAGATGACATCGAGCAAATAGTCAATATTATCAGTCGGAGTAGTCCAATCTTCAGCCATCCAGCCATTCTTGGCCGAACCATACACAACGGGGAAGTCGAGCTGATCTTCGGTCGCGCTCAAGTCGCACATCAAATCGAACACCATTTCATACACTTCCTCGGGACGACAGTTGGGTTTGTCCACCTTGTTAACAACCACAACAGGCTTCAAACCAATCTGTAAAGCCTTCTGCAAGACAAAACGAGTCTGTGGCATAGGGCCTTCAAAGGCATCAACCAGCAGCAGACAACCATCAGCCATATTGAGCACACGCTCCACCTCACCGCCGAAATCGGAGTGCCCGGGCGTATCAAGAATGTTGATTTTTACGCCTTTCCACGTGATGGATACGTTTTTAGAGAGAATGGTGATACCGCGCTCACGCTCCAAATCATTGGAGTCGAGCACTTCACCGCTATTATCCTGGCCGTCACGGAACAGTTTTCCGGCGAGCATCATCTTGTCTACCAACGTTGTTTTGCCATGGTCGACGTGTGCAATCACCGCAATGTTTCTAATGTCTTGCATTTTTTTAATCTTTTATACCTTAAATTTGTGGGTGCAAAATTACTAAAAATTATCAACACCTATTATGATTTAGCATGCTTTTTTGTCCGTTCCACACGCGCAGGAAGCTTATGTTTTGGTTAAAAAAGGATAAATTAAGAAGCCATATTTGGGCCAATCGCATAAGCAACAAGGATTTTTTACTACCTTTGCAGCCGCATTTCGGAATCTCCGAAGCATTCGAGAGCGTCGATGTAGTGATTAAGACAGCGTCTCGCTCAAAGGATGTAATTGATGCAAAAACCATTAATCATTATTAAAGCAATGTACTTAGACAAAGCTAAAAAGGAAGAAATCTTCGGCCAGTATGGCAAAAACGCAATTGACACAGGTTCTGCTGAGAGCCAGATTGCACTGTTCACTTATCGTATCGCTCACCTTACAGAGCATGTTAAGAAGAACCACAAGGACAACGTTACTACTCGTTCACTGACTCAGTTGGTAGGTAAGCGTCGTCGTTTGCTCGATTATCTCTACAAGATTGACATCGAACGCTACCGTGCTATCATTAAAGCACTCGGTCTGCGTAAGTAATCTTAGACTGCAAAGCATAAGAATCCCAATTCTCAACACGAGAGTTGGGATTTTTTTTGCCCCGTAAACGCCATACGAAAGCCACCTTCCGGAGCGGCGACCAACCATGAAAACAATGGCAACTATGCAAATAACGAAGCCCAATCGTTAATTGTTAAAAAAAAGAATTATCTTTACAAATGCCTTCAAAATAGTGGCATGATTCTGAAAAAGAGAAGCGTTGGTCGAAAATAAGCGATTTTTCAGCAAATTGATAACGCATTGATTATCAACCCATTGCTTCATAAGCCCTACTCTACCCTTGCTTTTTTGCCTCCTATTTGCTATGCTTTTAGGCTGTAATAGCTGCACTTTTATCGTGCAATAGCTATGCTTTGACAAGCTAATAGTGGCCCTTTTACCCGATAAAAGCTTAACGATGAGCATCAACGAGCATAAAAATCGGAAAACCAGAGGCCTTTTTCGGTCTGAAAGAAGCTAAATGGACTGCGCCGGAAGTGTTAAAAAACGCTCGCCTTTCTTGACAAAACAACGTGCGTTTAAGACCTTAAAGCATGAAAAAGCAGGCCTTATAACAGAATATTCTTTCCGCTTCTTCGATAACGGAATAATTTTATTACCTTTGTTTGACGGTTAATCCTAAACTGAAAGCTAAATGAATATTTTAAAAAACCTGTTCGGCAAAAAGTCTGAAGAGCAGAATGCCGAACGCGTAGACGAGAAAGTAACAGAAAAACAGGCTGTCAACAAGCCACAGACTACCAACAACGAAAACCATATAACACCTTCGCAGCAGGCCGCGGCTGACGAAACAGAACCGAGCGAGCCCATGTCGGAAGAGCTACTCTTTACCATGCTCATCGATGGCATGCTGCCCCTGCAAAGCGGCGATATTGAAGTGAAAGGCCACGTGAAGGGCCAATGCTGCCTCGGCGAGAAGGTCTATATCTGCGGCCCCAACTTTGTGGAAGAAGGAGAAGTGACGTTCATCGAGAACGAAACCCACGTTTCGGTAAGCCAAGTGGCCAATCAAGAGGCCCGCATCGTGCTCAAAGGCGTCAGCGACTATCAATCCATACGCTCCATGATGGCCCTGACCAACATTCAGCCCATGCGTGAAGTCGACGTGGCACAGAGCGTTGAGAACCCATATCTGAAAGCATTGATTCAGGATAGTGAGCGATTTTATCAGAACGAAACCTTTTTAAGCCTCATCTCTTTCATGGTTTGCCACACGCATTACATCACTCACTTCGACCTGCTTGACGCAAACGGACAACCCATAGAACACACTCCGACCGACGAACCTCAAACTTTCGAGACGCAGGAAGGCAGCAAACTGCAATTCTACTGGCTGAAGAACGGCGAGACACCTATGTTTCCGCTCTTCACCGACTGGCGTTCGTTGAACAAGGCCAAGGTTATCCTGCCCGAAAATCAGCAGCCCAAAGCGATGATTATCACGTTTCAGGATGTTGTGGCCATGCTGCGGCAAATGGGTGGCGGCGGCATCGTCATCAATCCGTTTGACGAGCCCAACTTCAACCTTAGTCCCGAGTTCATCAAAGGCATTGTTGACAGCGAGGGCTACCGGCAAGAGTTCGTGAAATCAGAAGAAAAGTGATGAAGTCCGAGACGCCATCACTTAACAGCCTACTTATATATCTGTTTGCCCGAAACGCTGTGCCCATTGGGCGACAGCCGCACTTAAATTGCGCCGTGCCACGTCTTTGCGCATGGCTTCATCCAAAGATTGCTCCGTTGGCGTAATGGCACGAACATCGGCAAAACCTGCGGCAAGCAGCTGCTCACGGTCAGCCACACGCCCGGCAAACAGATAAACGGGAACGGGAGGTTGACTGCCCCGGGCTTCTGAAAGAACAATTTGGGGCAACTTGCCCATGAGCGTCTGTGCGTCGGATGCCCCTTCGCCCGTCAATACAAAGCGAGTAGCAGGAAGAAGATGCGACCATCGCGCTGCCCGCAGAAGCAAACGGGCACCCGATTCACACGTGGCATTCATATATTCCATAAAAGCATAGCCCAATCCGCCGGCCGCTCCTGCCCCCGCTTCGTGGCTTCGGTCGTAGCCGAAGTGGCGCGCCGAAATCTCCGCAAACCGACGGGCACGCTCATCGAGCACACCTATCATGGCTTCATCGGCACCTTTCTGCGGGGCGAAAACGTATGCCGCGCCCTGCTCACCACACAGCGGATTGGTCACGTCAGAGCCGAGCGTGAAACTGCATTGACGAATCATGTCGATGTCGTCGAAGCGTCCTGAAGGAGCCAGCACGTCTATCAAAGCCCGTATCATGCCGATTCCGGCATCGCTCGTAGCGCTTCCTCCCAAACCAATCACAAACTTCCTACACCCATCGAGCATGGCTTTGGCCAAGATTTCACCCGTTCCGTAACTGGTTGCCCGCATGGGATTGCGCTCTTCGGGCTGCAATAAAGACAGGCCCGAAGCCTGTGCCACCTCAATGACGGCCGTATCGCCCAGCCGCAGATAATGTGCCGTGACGCGCCGCATCATCGGATCGTGGGTGGCAACGGGGATGAGCTGCCCGCCTATGGCTTGCTGATAAGCGGTCAGCCAGCCTTCGCCGCCATCGCTGAGCGGCAGAGCGATGATGTCGTCGTTAGGAAAATACGGTTGAAGAACAGACGAAGCAACCGCATTGGCTTCGTCTGAAGACATACAGCCTTTGAAAGAGTCAAAAGCCAAGAGTATATTCATAAAGTAAAAATAAGCAAATGCAGGCTGCTGAAGGCCTGCATTTATCATTTGATTTCTATACAAAAAACAGAGGAAACAGCATTATGCCTTGGTTTCCTTTTGCTTTTTCCTATCCGGAAGAAGCAGATTGAGCACCACACCGACAACGGCCGACAGACCGATTCCCGAGATAGCGAAACTGCCCGAAGACAGAACGGCACCACCCAAGCCCATCGTCAGCATGACCGACATGATGATAACATTGCGCGTGCGGCCCATATCTACATGATGGTGCATGAGATTCTGCACGCCCACACTGGCAATCGTACCGAACAACAACAGCATGATGCCACCTAAAACGGCCTGCGGAATAGACTGCAATACGGCACTGAACTTGCCCACAACCGAGAAAACCAAAGCCGTTGCGGCCGCAATGCGGATGACAGCAGGGCTTGTTACCTTGGTAATCGACATGGCACCCGTCACCTCGGAGTAGGTTGTTTCGGGAGGACCGCCCAGAAACGCGGAAGCCAAACAGGCCAGACCGTCGCCCAACATGGTGCGATGGAGGCCCGGTTCCTTCACGAAATCCTTGCCGGCAACCTCACTGACCACGTAGACATCGCCGATATGCTCCAGCACCGGCGCAATGGCCACGGGAATCATGTAAAGGAATGGCGCCCATTGGAAATGCGTTATCGTGGTCAACGAAACAGGGAAATGAATCCAGTCGGCCGAAGCTACGCCGGAGAAGTCGACCTTGTCCAGACAGATCGCCGCGATATATCCGGCGGTAACACCCGCAATGATGGGCACCAACTTGAACAATCCCTTGCCAAAAGTCAACACCAAGATAGCCGTCAGCAGCGACAGGAAGGCCAGCGGCCAGTCGGTTTTAGCCATATCGACGGCACTTCCCGACAACGAAAGACCGATAAGAATAATCACAGGACCGATGACAATCGGTGGGAAAACCTTGTCGAGGAACTTCTTTCCCTGCCATCTGATAAGCGCGCTCATAACAAAATAGACGAGCGAAACGCCTGTAAGACCGGCTATTGTACCGGGTAATCCCCACTGCTTAGTGGCTTCGATGATGGGCGCGATGAACGCGAACGAACTCCCAAGGAAGATAGGAACCTTGCCCTTGGTGATAAAATGAAAGATGAAAGTGCCCAGACCCGCGGTAAACAACGCTGTGGCAGGGTCGATACCAATAAGCAAAGGCACCAGTACCGTGGCTCCGAAAGCCACGAATAGGAACTGAATGCCCACGACGGTCTTGCGACCCGCAGAAAGATTTTCAGTCATTTGAAATGTATAAAGATTGGTTGAACAAAATGAAAAACTACGGAAAAGATAGAATAAAATTGCTATAATCCGAATTTATAGCCTACGGTTAATTGAAAAACATTGGTGCGACTTGCGGGCATTTGACCTTTCTCACCGCCCTTAGAATAAAGGTTGACAACACCCATGAGATAACGCATATCGACCACCAGCCCATTCGGGAAGTCATAAGAAAGGCCCAACGGAACGGCCACGTCCACCTTATGAATCTTTGCCGTGCCTGCCTCCGCCGCTGTCAGATACCCTTCTTTCGGCTCTATGTCAACGTCGCACCGCGCCTTATTCTTTATATTATAGGCCGGTTGCACGCCGGCTTTCAGTGCTAGGGCCTTATACACGTAGCAATTGAGAAGAATCGGCAGGGTGATATAGTTCGTTTCCACACTCAGCTGCTTGGCTACCCCCAGTTTAAGGCGCTCTTTCTCTTTGCCCAGGGGCACATCCCCAAGCGGAATATTGTCGTATCTCACTCCTTGTTGGCTATAATAAGCACCCAAAGAGATGCCCAGTCGCGAATTGAACTGATACTGTGCCTCTACGCCACCGACCAAACCCGACCGGTTTTTCGTTAGAGCCGTTTCAAAAACATAATTTGGTAGAAAAGTACCATCGTGTAGTGCCGGCTCTCCACCAGGTTTTTCAAATATTGCAATCAGCACATAGCACGGTGGTTCCTTCGTAGGCCTGGAGACATTTAAGCCTATTTTAGGCGTTATCGACCATGTTTTGGGCTTCTGTTGCGCCCATCCCGTAATGCTGCACAGCAACATTAGCATGACTACAAGTTTTTTCATAAGAGATTGTTTTATTTAAAGTCTGTACAAATATATAGCTTTTTAGCAACTTCATCAAGACTTCTCCTCCTTATTATCAGAACTGGAAGTAGATAAAAGGTTGAATCGTAGAGCTTTTAATCTGAATAACGATGTAGATAACGGTCGTCAACAGGATGGCATAAACGAACAGATTGCAATGGCGCAGCACGCCTATCAGCCGTTCCTGCCAGGCATCGGGCAGGAAATGCGTGAGGTAACCAAAAGCCATGAAAGCCAAAATGTATTTATAACCACTGACAACCTGCGACCAAAGTTCGACATGGAAGTTCGTAAAAATTTGATGAAGCATCGCCCAACCTGCCGCAAACGACGTGTGACGGAAGAATATCCAAGTGAAGCAAACGAAATGAAATGTCAGCAGAATGGCCACCCATTTCCTGATACCTGTTGACCGATAAGAACGATCATGGTGCAGAATCTCCTGACTGAAGTATTTATGAGCCGCCAAAGCCAGGCCGTGCATGCCGCCCCAAGCTACGAAATTGAGGCTGGCACCATGCCAAAGACCACCCAAAAGCATGGTTATGACCAAGTTGACATACTGCCGTAGCTTCCCCTTTCGGTTGCCACCCAACGACACATAGATGTAATCGCGAATCCAACTGGACAGAGAAATGTGCCAACGACGCCAGAAATCGGTGATACTCGTTGAACGGTAAGGCGCGTTGAAGTTGAGTGGAAAGTGGAATCCCAACAAGAGCGCGATACCAATAGCCATATCGCTGTAACCACTGAAGTCACAATAGATTTGCAAAGCATATCCATAGACACCCAAAAGATTCTCTAATCCACTGTAAAGTGTAGGATTATCGAAGATGCGATCTACAAAGTTAAGACTGATATAATCGCTGATGACCGCTTTCTTAAACAAGCCGATAATGATGAAATAGACGCCACGGGCAAACATATCGCGCGTAATGATGACGGGCTTGTGAATCTGTGGCGCGAAATCGGAGGCACGCACGATGGGGCCGGCTACCAGTTGAGGAAAGAACGATACATAGAACGCGTAGTCCAAGATACGGGGTAACGGTTTCAAGGAGCCACGATAGACATCTATCGTATAACTCATGCTTTGGAAAGTAAAGAAACTGATGCCCACGGGAAGGAAGATATCCCAAGGCTGGAAGTTATTACCAATCATCTGACTGACCATCCCCGCAAAGAAGTTGGTGTACTTGAAATAAGCCAGCAGGCCCAAGTCGATGAACAGACTCAGGGCTACAAGCCACCGACGACAACGGCAATTGCTCCTCGCTTCGCATTCATCAGCGACAGAACGGCCCGCCAAAGTGTGAATACGGCGGGCTATCAGGAAGTCGCTAATCGTAACGACAGCCAACAGAAAGAAATAGATTCCGCTGCTCTTATAATAAAAATAGTAGGAAAAAAGCGTGACAAAAAACAACCGTGGTTGAAATTTGTGCCGCAAAAGCATGTAAATGAACGAGAAACCGAGGAAAAGTATCAGAAACAAACCGCTGGAAAAAATCAATGGTTCCTTAGGGTTGTATGTCAGAAGATCTATTAAGCGTTGTATCATTGTTGTTCAAGAGCCTTGCGGCGTTTGTAATTTTTTAATCCGGCTATAAACGAAGGGAACACCTTTTCGGCCACTAATTTGCCGCCACCGAAACTCAAATGGGTGTAATCTTTGTTGGCCATATTTCGGTCAACCAGCTTTTTCATACTACCATTTCCACCCATCGCCTGATAAAAATTATAGAAACTGACGTGACAGTCAGCAGCCATCTGCTCTTGAAGGTTCACAAGGTTCTTCACCTCCTTCAGCGTTGTAATACCATCAGCTGAACGCTGATTCCTGTCGGGTACACTCATGACGAGGATACTGGCATCGGGGAAAGCGGCATGAATATTCTTTACGGCTTTCTTCATACCCTCCATATAGACTTTCAAGATAGGAACGGTATTTCCCTTGACGGCCTCATTCAAACCATAATGAATAATAATAAGGTCGTAAGGACGCAAGCGAGCGAAGTGAGCCAGTGTGGTCAGCGGGATGCGAGCCAGCTGCTTGCCGGAAGAAGCACGCATAGAGAAATTGTCAAGAACGACTCCTCGATCGGACTCCAAAGCCATACCAAAAAGCGTTGTACGTGGGGATACACCGGAAAACTGGTAAGTCACCTGGCTCATATTGCCCTTTGCCTCAATCATCTGTACCTCGTTGGACGCCTCCGTTACAAACTGACGGGGCGCAGCTTTATCCATGGCCACACTGACGCTGACGGACTGCGGCGTATGTAGAAAGAGTTGGGCATGTTGCCAGGTAGCCACGTGGGGCTGTAGCTTAGAGCCAAGCGTCGTGACACGCCCCCCTTCGGAAGGTATATAATAGCGTTGGGCAATGCCTTGACGGCTATTATCGAAAGGTTTCTTGACAACAGAATATTCTGTTATACCGCTGTAACGTTGGTTTACGGTACGACGGAAAGCAGTCATAGGCGTACCACAGTCGACCCAACCTACACCCGCGCCGCCAAAATGATTCTGAAACAAAGCTCGCAGATCACCCGTCAGTATATCACCTTCAATAAACGAATCACCGAAATAGGCGATTCTTACCGGACGTTTCAATGTGTTGACATGGGCCAACTGCTCGTAAAAGTGATCCATACCGCCCCGTTTACCTTGCGAAAAATCAACGATTGGCTCCACACCTTTAGGCCAGTTCTCTTTAAAATCGATCTTCTTGCCCTGCCGCGTAACAGCCACGACGGGTTTGGGAGCCTTCGGAGCAGGCACCACATCTACATTTTTTTCATAAATATCGGGAAGTATTTGACTGAGCAGATTAACGTGTCGTAATTCTGTTCCACCTATGCTGAGCGTAGGTAATTGGTGCATAAGCAGCAGAAAGAGCACGACCAATCCTGTCAAAGCGAAAGTCCTTGCAGACTGATTCATCATTCATTTACCATTAAAAACGGCTGCAAAGGTAGTAAAAAAAGCGTAACCGATAATGCGGTTCACCGATTTTATATAGCCAACGTACATTTCAAAGCTCTAAAAAAATAAGAAGCGAAACTTTGTTTTTGCCTTTTCCATATTCCACTGATGAGTAATGGCCTTTGAGGAAGCAATTCCGCATTTTATTCATAGGTAACAACTATAAAGGTTTATCAGCCATCATTTCAATCATTTTTTTTCAATCGCCAATATTGATAATCAATAAAAATCATTATCTTTGCAACGAAATATCGAGACTTCATACATGAGTAAGCTTGAATTGACTCATCAGCTGCAAGCAACCATAAAAGCTTTATCTGAACCGGACTCCCTTAAAGGGTTGTGCCACCAACACCGCGACGGGAATCCGCTCCCTTCGGGCAAAGCGCTTGAGGCTATCGTTGAACTGTCGCGTTCAATCTTGCTACCGGGATATTTCGGAAATTCACAGGTCAATCTTGATACAATAGAATATCACATCGGCGTAAGGCTGGAAAAACTCCATGCTTTGCTGAGTGAACAGATATTGGCAGGCTTATGCTTTGCTGACGATAACGAAGCCGAAAGCCAACAGCTGTTGGATAAAAGACGCGGTAAAGCAGGAGTATTAGCGGCCAAAGCAATCATGACTTTCCCCGAAATACGAAAGATTCTGGGCACAGACGTAGAAGCCTCGTATGAAGGCGACCCTGCCGCCATCAGCCGGGGAGAAGTGATTTCGTGCTATCCAGTCATCAAAGTGCTGACCAATTACCGAGTAGCCCATGAGCTCTACAAGCTGAATGTGCCACTGATACCACGCATGATGACCGAAATGGCTCATTCAGAGACTGGTATCGACATTCATCCGGGTGCTCACATTGGTCATCATTTTACGATAGACCATGGTACGGGCGTCGTGATTGGCGCAACTTGTGTCATCGGCAATCATGTCAAATTATACCAAGGAGTAACCTTAGGCGCAAAAAGTTTTCCGCTCGACACGGACGGCAAACCTATCAAAGGTATTCCACGCCATCCCATTATCAAGGACAATGTCATCATTTATGCCAACGCCACCATATTGGGGCGCGTGACCATCGGTGAAGGATGCGTAGTGGGAGCTAACATGTGGGTAACGGACGACATGCAGCCGCAAACAAAAAAGATCAGAAAAGACTAATAGATAATTTAGAACTAAAATTCAATAATGGAACAAGAATTTGAACTCATCGCCAAGACATTCATGGGATTAGAAACCGTCTTGGCTAAGGAGCTCACTCAGTTGGGTGCCAACAATGTACAAATAGGACGACGCATGGTTTCGTTCACAGGAAATAAGGAAATGATGTATCGGGCCAATTTTCAATTACACACAGCCATTCGCATCCTAAAACCCATTGCCCATTTCAAGGCTCGGTCGGCAGACGACATGTATGAAGAAGTCAGAAAGATTGACTGGAGCCAATATATAGAAAAAGGAAAGACCTTCTCGGTAGACTCTGTTGTCTATTCTGAAGAATTCCGCAACTCGCGTTTTGTGACCTATAAGGTAAAAGATGCCATTGTAGACCAGTTTAGGGAGAAAACGGGAGAAAGGCCTAACATCAGTGTTAGCAATCCTGATATCAGACTGAACATCCATGTGGCAGAAGCAGACGCCACACTAAGTCTGGACTCCAGTGGCGAAAGCCTGCATCGCAGAGGCTATCGTCAAGAAAGCGTAGAAGCTCCGCTCAATGAAGTCTTGGCAGCAGGCATGATTCTAATGAGCGGCTGGAACGGCGAAACAGACTTTATAGATCCGATGTGTGGATCGGGAACATTATTGGTTGAAGCCGCTCTCATTGCCCGAAATATCAATCCCGGCGTATTCAGAAAGGAATTTGCATTTGAGAAATGGGCTGATTTTGATCAGGAGTTGTTTGACAACATTTATAACGATGATACCCGAGAACGGGAGTTCGAGCACCATATCTATGGTTATGACATTGACATGAAAGCCGTCAACACGGCTCGCCTCAACGTAAAAGCAGCAGGACTAACCAAGGATATCACGATTGAGCAGCAGGATTTCAAGAACTTCAAGAAGCCGGCAGAAAAGGCTATTATGATAACAAATCCACCTTATGGAGAACGTATTTCTACACCCAATCTGCTCGGTACATATAAAATGATTGGTGAAAAGCTCAAACACGAATTTACAGGAAATGAAGCTTGGATACTCAGTTACCGCGAAGAATGCTTCGAACAAATCGGCTTAAAACTTTCTATCAAAGTCCCTGTATATAACGGAAGTCTGGAGTGTGAATTCCGAAAGTATGCAATGTTTAGTGGTAAGATGAAAGAGTTTCGTGCCGAAGGAGGTATCGTAAAGACAGAAGAAGAAAAGCGCGAGATGGCCCAAAAACATCGTTTCAAGAAAAACCGAGAGTTTAAACAGCGTTTGGATGAACAGGAATCAAACGAAGAAGGCGATATCCGGTCTTTCTCTTTCCACAAACATGAAATTGATTTTGGCGTAAAACGCGGTGACAGAAAAGGTAGAAATGATGTGAAAAGAGGTCGTGGCGAAGATCGCTTCGGTAAAGAAGAACGCAAAGGTGGACGTGATTTTAAAAATCATCGAGACCCTAAAGGTGCCAAGCGATTTGGTAAAGGCAGCAAGTACGGAGGTAATTTTGAAAGTAAAAATAGATTTGACAACGATGATGAATAAGTTTTTTGTTATTTTAGTTTCCTTGATATTCTCTATGTCGACAAACGCACAAGAGTTGAAACATTTTACATTAGAAGACCTGAATTTCGGCGGAAAAAACTACCACAAGATGACCACCAAAAACAGATGGCTCACTTGGTGGGGTGACGAACTTGTACGATTGGATATCGACAAGTGCAGTATCGTTGATAAAGCGACTGGAAAGGAAAAGGTGCTTTTTACCCTAAAAGACCTTAATAAATGGATAGAAAGCGATAATGCCACCGCTGTTCACACTCTCTATTACGCACGTTTTCCCTATACCGACAAGTCTTTGGTTATGGTAGAAACCAACGCAAGACGTATTTTGGTGGACTTCAAGGCACACAAGATGGTGTTCTACCAAAGCAAGGCTGATGAAAACAATACTGATTGGAATGCCACTTCACGCTATGCGGCTTATACGGAGCAGGATGGTTACAATCTTTTTATACGCACACCCAAGGAAAACGAAGGACAGAATGACATTCAGTTGTCACACGATGCCTCACGAAATATACTATACGGAACCAGCGTTCATCGTGACGAATTCGGCTATCACAAAGGAACTTTCTGGTCGCCCGATGGCACAAAACTGGCTTTTACACGTATGGATCAATCTATGGTGAATGACTACCCATTGGTGGATTTTCCTGAAAACGACTGGATACCCGAGCCAGGAGAGTCACGAAGCGCCAAGGCTGCGCCAGAGAAGTATCCTATGGCCGGCGAAACAAGCCATCAGGTAACCATCGGTGTCTACGACATCAAGACCGGCAAAACCATTTATCTGAAAGCCGGCGATCCCACAGACCGCTACTTTACCAACCCTGCATGGAGCCCCGACAGCAAGACGGTTTACCTGTTTGAACTAAATCGTGATCAAAATGATTGCCGCTTGGTAAGCTATAACGCGGAAACAGGCGACAAGTTGGCAGAACTTTATCGTGAAACCGATGCGAAATATGTAGAGCCTCAGCACCCCATCGTCTTCCTTCCATGGAATCCCAATGCCTTTGTCATGCAAAGCCAAAAGGATGGTTACAACCATTTCTATCTAATGAACACGCAGGGAAAGGTTCTGAAACAGCTTACGTCAGGCCCTTGGGTTGTAATGGATTTTATAGGTTTCAACACAAAAAAGCATGCGCTTATTTATGCATCCAATGAATCCAGCCCTATTCAGCGAAACACTTGGATGGTGAATGTGGACAACGGCAAGCGACAACTATTGGATAACGGCAAAGGATGGCACAACGCCTCACTGAGTGCCAGTGGCGCTTTTCTGGCCGATAACTATTCCGAGCCTACCGTTCCACGCAAGATTGAAATCATCAACGTAAATAAAATACAACGCACCGACTACTTCACAGCACAGAATCCATGGAAGGGTTATCAAGTGCCGGAGTACAGTTGTGGAACGATTAAGGCTGCAGATGGCACTACAGATCTGTATTACCGTATGGTCAAGCCCATCAACTTCGATCCCAATAAGAAATACCCTACTATTATATACGTTTACGGAGGCCCTCACGCCCATAACGTAGACGCACGCTGGAACTATGCCAGCAGAGGATTGGAAACCTATATGGCCCAGAAAGGATATTTGCTTTTCATTCTCGACAACAGAGGTAGCGAACATAGAGGCAAGGCCTTTGAACAGGTTACATTTCGCCAATTGGGACAAGAAGAAATGAAAGATCAGATGAAAGGTGTTGAATTCCTAAAATCATTGCCCTATGTTGACTCGAACAGAATGGGAGTCCATGGTTGGAGCTTCGGTGGCTTTATGACCACTTCACTAATCACCAACTATCCCGACGTATTTAAAGTGGGCGTCGCAGGAGGTCCGGTCATCGACTGGAAGTGGTATGAAGCCATGTATGGAGAGCGTTATATGGATACACCACAGACCAATCCAGAAGGCTATGCTAAGACCAGTCTTATCCCTCAGGCTAAGAACCTAAAAGGAAAACTGCAAATCATCATCGGAGAAAATGACCCCGTCGTTCTCCCACAACATGCTAAATCGTTTATTCATCAATGCATCTTGGATGACACTCAACCCGACTTTTTCATGTATCCGGGCGAAGGTCATAACATGAAAGGGCATCAGAGTACGCACTTACACGAACGTATTACCCAATATTTCGAAGACTATCTGAAATAAAGAATATGAAAATATTATTGTTAGGAAGTGGTGGCCGTGAACACGCCCTTGCTTGGAAGATTGCACAAAGCAACAAGTGCGAAAAGCTTTACATTGCTCCGGGCAATGCCGGAACCAGCAACTGTGGCGAAAACATAGCCATCAAGGCTGATGACTTTGACGCATTGAAAGACTTTGTCCTCACCCATAAGGTTGACATGGTGGTCGTTGGACCAGAAGATCCTTTGGTAAAAGGTATTTACGACAACTTCAAGGATGACGAAAGAACAAGGGACACCCCTGTCATCGGTCCTTCAAAAGCCGGCGCGGTACTTGAAGGTAGCAAAGATTTTGCTAAAGGATTTATGAAGCGACACGGCATTCCGACAGCCGCATACGAAACCTTCGATGGCACATCACTTGATGACGGCCTTAAATTTCTGGAAACCTTACAGGCACCTTATGTGCTGAAGGCGGACGGATTGGCTGCCGGCAAAGGCGTTCTCATCCTCCCGACTCTTGCTGAAGCACAACAGGAATTCCGCGAAATGTTAGGAGGTATGTTTGGAAACGCCAGCGCCAAAGTGGTAATTGAAGAGTTTTTAGCCGGTATCGAATGCTCGGTTTTTGTTCTGACAGACGGCAAGAACTACAAGATTCTGCCTGAAGCAAAAGACTACAAGCGCATCGGCGAACACGATACAGGATTGAACACAGGCGGTATGGGCAGCGTATCTCCGGTTCCATTTGCAACGAAAGAATGGATGCAGAAGGTAGAAGATCGCATCATTCGTCCCACAATTGAAGGACTAGCAGCCGAAAATATCGATTACAAAGGATTCATTTTCTTCGGACTTATCAACGTGAAAGGCGAACCTATGGTTATCGAATACAACTGTCGCATGGGCGATCCAGAGACAGAAAGCGTCATGCTACGACTCAAAAGCGACCTCGTAGACTTATTCGAAGGCGTTGCCAAAGGCGATTTAGACCAACGGGAAATTGTGTTTGATGAGCGTGCAGCCGTTAGTGTCATGCTGGTAAGCGGTGGTTATCCACAGGAATACAAGAAAGGCTATGCCATTTCAGGCCTCAACAAGATTGAAGGAAGCATTGTTTTCCATGCTGGAACAACTCGGAAAGATGCCGATATAGTAACCTGTGGAGGTCGTGTAATAGCCGTTTCTTCCTATGGCAAGGACAAGGAAGAAGCTCTTCTGAAATCTTTTGAAGAAGCTCAAAAGATTGAGTTTACTGGCAAATACTTCAGAAGAGATATCGGACAAGATTTATAAAGACAGTTTTCTTGAAAGTAAAAAGATTACAAAACAGAATAGCGGAAAATAGAATCTCGCTACCAGTCACAGCTTTGATCGCTTCACTGGTATGGATTTCAACCGGACTGATTACCCAAGGGCTTTGGGTTCAGTTCGGATTGATGATTGTTTCTACCTACTTTATGGTAGAACTGAATAACCAGAATGCTTTGATGCGAACTTACAGCCGCATGGTTTCATGTGCTTTACTGGTTCTAATTCTGATAAATCTACCACTTTATGCCCATAATACTGCTGTCGGAATCATACAACTGTGTTTCATTTTACACCTAAGGTTCCTTTTCCATTCTTACCAGGATAAACGCTCAATGGGCTCCATTTTCTTTGCGTTTACCATGTTGGGTATCTGTAGTCTGTTTTTCATACAGATTTTATATCTCGTTCCCATCATTTGGTACGTGATGGGCACCCGCATTCTGTCCATGACCGGCCGTAGCTTCTTCGCATCTATCATAGGCTTGCTTCTCCCCTATTGGTGCATAGCAGGTTTCTTTATCTATCAAGGTAACGGAGATTCCCTTATCCATCATATACAAAGCATAACAGTTTTCAAATCCTTCAGCCTCGAGAATTTACCTTCTACTCCGAAACTGATAGCCATGGGGTTCATTACTCTCATGGGTATAACTGGCTCTATTCATTTTCTGCGTAATAGTTATTTAGATAAAATACGTACACGGATGCTCTATGAGGCGCTAATCATTTTATTTAGTTGCGTGGTGCTCTTTATCATTTTACAGCCCCAACACATCGATATGATTACTCCTATTCTCATTACACTGACGGCACCATTGATTGCGCATTACATCACTTTTACACATTCATTTCTCACCAACTTATCTTTCATCATTTTAATCTTCACAACCACGCTATTAATCGTATTAAACTTATGGCAACCATTACTGACTTTCTTATACACTGGGGTTATTGGGGCATGCTCATTTCCGCTTTTTTAGCTGGCAGCTTCTTCCCGTTCAGCAGTGAAGTTGTCATGCTGGCACTCTTAGCAGCAGGCCTTAACCCATGGCAACTCATCATCTTTGGCACTATCGGAAATGTATTGGGAGGGCTCTTCAACTATGGTATGGGGCGCATGGGGCGCATGGATTGGATAGAACATTATATGCATGTAAAGCCCCAACAACTGGAAAAAGCCCAAAAATTCATGGGCGGACACGGAGCGTGGATGGGCTTTTTCGCTTTCATTCCATTTCTGGGTAGTGCCATAACAATAGTCTTGGGGTTTATGAGAGCCAATTTCGTCATATCATTTATCAGCATTTCTATGGGAAAATTTATCAGATATATCGTTTTAGCCATGTCAGTAGTAGGACTTACCTCCTGTGTTTCGCCCCACTCAACCAACACACGACAAATAACCGTCAGCATAGAACCGCTCCGATACTTCACGGAGCAAATTGCCGGCAACCGCTTCCAGGTGACAACACTCGTTCCGACGGGTAGCAATCCCGAACTTTACGAACCTACAGCCAAGCAAATTATTAGTCTCTCCAACAGCGATTTGTTCATCAAAGTGGGCAACTTAGGATTTGAGCGTACTTGGATGAAAAAGTTGGAAAACAATGCTCCTCATACGATTATCATCAACGCGTCGGAACATATCATACCTCTGAAGAGCGCAAACGGAATCGAAGATCCGCACACATGGATGAGCACTGAGAATGCAATGCTAATAGCAAACAGAATTTTCAACGCTTTAGTCGAGATTAATAGTAAAGACAGCACCTATTTCAGAGCAAACCTCAACCGCTTGATAGAAACAATTAACCATGTCGACCGCAACATCCAACTACAACTGACAAAAGAAAAGAGCCGAGCATTCCTTATCTATCATCCGGCACTCACCTATTTTGCCAAACAATATCATCTTCAGCAGATTCCCGTAGAGGAAGAAGGACGCGAACCGAGTGCAGCCCAACTCGAACAAGTAATCAGCACCGCCAGACGATTACACGTAAAAACATTGTTTATTCAGCGTGAGTTCTCCAACCGCAACACCGAAATAGTAGCAAAAGGAAGCGGCGCAACAGAAATAGAAATTAACACTCTCACCTACCATTGGGATCGAGAAATGGTGAAGATAGCCGAACGATTGAAATAGCAAAACCATGGCAACAATCATCCGACTTCAGCATATCACGGCCTCATACGGTAACATCACAGCCATTCGTGACATTAACTTAGAAATCAACCATGACGATTTCCTTGCAATTACGGGCCCCAATGGCTGTGGAAAAACAACCTTAATCAATGTAATCCTCAGACTCAAAACTCCCGACGAAGGCCAAGTCAATTACTTTAAAGAAGGTAAAGATGTTGCCAAACTAAACATAGGTTATCTGCCCCAATATAGCGACATAGACAAGAACTTCCCCATATCTGTCAGAGAAGTCGTGCTTTCCGGACTTAAAAGCAAATATACGTTCGGTCTTCATTACACCCAATTTCAGGAAGAGCTTGCCCACGAGGCCATCGAAACCATGGGGTTATGCCAAATGACCAATAGGACAATTGGCACATTAAGTGGCGGACAACTCCAAAGAGTTTTGTTAGCCAGAGCCATTGTTTCCAAACCAGAAGTGATTATCCTTGACGAACCCAACACCTATGTTGACCGACAGTTCCAAGATGACATGTACCGAATGTTGCATCAACTTAACGACAATTGCGCCATCATCATTGTCAGCCACGATATTGAACGCATGAAAAAAGAAGCTAAAAACATCATCCGATTATAAGAAGCAACCGTTTTTTTTAAAATCGCAAAATTATTCCTGCTTTAAAGAGTTTTTTATAGAAAACAGCGGAATTGTTTTGATATTTACAAAAATAAGTCAGGAATTATAAGCACACACTTCGTAAAAATTCATACCTTTGCATTAATAAGATAACCTAAATCGAATAAACGATTACACTTGTATGATTACAACCTTAGTCTTATTCCAATTATTCATCGTTTTAGCCCTTATCTTCATTGGTGCCCGAGTTGGCAGTATTGGATTGGGTATTTACGGTATGGTCGGGGTATTTATCCTCGTATTTATTTTTGGTCTCCAGCCGGGCAAACTGCCAATCGATGTTATGCTCATCATTGTATCGGTTATCACGGCTGCTGCTGCGCTACAGGCGGCCGGAGGTCTTGACTATCTTGTGGGACTGGCCGCCAAGTTTCTCAGGAAACATCCCGGTCACATCACTTTCTATGGTCCGCTGACCACCTGGCTTTTCTGCCTTGTATCCGGAACGGCCCACACCTCCTACTCCTTGTTGCCTATCATTTCCGAAATTGCAACCAACAGCAAGATTCGCCCCGAACGCCCGATGAGTGTTGCTACGATTGCGGCATCGCTCGGAATCACGGGCAGTCCGGTTTCGGCAGCCACGGCAGCCATTATCAGCACCGATTTGTTAGGTGGCCGAGGCATTGAACTCAAAGATATCCTTATCATCTGTATCCCCGCTTCACTCATTGCCATCCTTGTAGCTTCATTTGTTCAGAACTTCATCGGTAAAGAATTAGAGGAAGATCCTGAATACATACGCCGTGTGAAGGAGGGAATCATCAACCCAAAAGAAGACGCCCGACTCATGGAGCAAATGGAACAGCATCCCGACAAACATGCCAAATATTCCGTCATCGCTTTCCTTCTTGGCGTTTTCCTCGTTGTTTTGTTCGGCTCCGTACCCTCCCTTCGTCCCTCGTTCATGGTCGATGGCGAACCAGTACGTATTGGCATGCCCGAAACCATCGAGATTATCATGATGTCGATAGCAGCGGTCATTCTACTGGTGGGCAAAGCCGATGTCAGAAAAGCCGTGCAAGGCAACGTATTCGCGGCCGGCATGAATGCTATGGTCAGCATTTTCGGTATTGCCTGGATGGGCGACACCTTCTTCAACGGCAATCTGGCTTTCTTTAAAAGCCACATCGCCGACATCGTTTCGCAATATCCTTTTCTCTTCTCCGTGGCCCTTTTCATCATGTCCATTATGCTGTTTTCACAGGCAGCCACTGTTCGCACGCTCTATCCGCTTGGTATTGGACTCGGCATAACACCGCTGGCCCTCATAGCCATGTTTCCGGCAGTCAATGGATATTTCTTCTTTCCTAACTATCCTACCGAAGTTGCGGCCATCAATTTCGACCGAACAGGTACCACTCGCATCGGTAAATATGTGCTCAATCACAGTTTCCAGGTAGCCGGTTTTATCACAACCTTTGTATCTATAGGCATCGGTTACCTGATTATCACTTTCCTTTATTAATATCATTTTCTATTAACTATAACTTAAAACGATAAGATTATGAGAAACTTAAAAATCACTATGTTAGTGTTCGTTGCGTTAGTCATCAGCATTTCGCTCTGCGCAAAGCCCAAAATCCGCATTATTGCCACGGGTGGAACGATTGCCGGTGTAGCAGCATCGTCCTCCTCATCTGCCTATACGGCAGGACAGGTGGGCATCCAGACCCTCATCGACGCCGTACCACAGGTGAAAGACTTAGCTGATGTAAGCGGTGAACAGCTCGTCAACATCGGTTCACAGGACATGAACGATCAGGTTTGGCTTAAACTGGCCAAGCGCATCAACCAGCTTCTCAACACAGAAGGCTACGACGGCGTACTCATCACCCACGGCACTGATACGATGGAAGAAACAGCTTACTTCCTCTCGCTAACCGTACACAGCAACAAGCCTGTTATCCTCGTAGGTTCTATGCGTCCTTCAACGGCCATCAGTGCCGACGGACCGGCCAACCTTTATAACGGCGTGGCTGCACTCTGCGACCCGAGTTCCAAAGGTCACGGCGTAATGGCCTGCATGAACAACATGCTCATCGATGCCAAAAGCCTCTACAAGAGCCACACCACCGATTGCGCAACCTTTCAGGGCGTATACGGACAGATAGGTTATGTTTACAACGGAAAAGCCTACTATACTTCTGAACCCACCTACCGCCACACCACCCGTAGCGAATTCAATGTAGACAATCTCGACAAACTGCCTCAAGTAGGCATCGTTTATGGCTATGCCAATGCCTCAGCCCTGCCGATGCAGGCTTTCGTGAATGCCAAGTTCGATGGCATCGTTCTGGCCGGCGTAGGTGACGGCAACTTCTACAAAGACGTATTCGACGTAGCGCTGAAGGCTCAGAACAGCGGTATCCAGATTGTTCGTGCAAGCCGTGTTCCCACCGGACCAACCTGCCTCAATGGTGAAGTTGATGACAGCAAATACCATTTCGTGGCCGCGCTCAACCTAAATCCGCAGAAAGCCCGCGTACTGTTGCAGTTGGCACTGACCAAAACTCACGACTGGCAACAGATTCAGAAATACTTCCAGGAATACTAATCCAAATCTTTAAAGATAATGAAAATGAAAAAGACTATGCTGTTAGCCGTGCTGCTGTCAGCAGCAGTGACAGCCGGTGCACAAGGTAACAACACCGGAATGGGCGGGCATAACTGTAACTATAAGTCGCTGGCCGAAAAAGTAGCCAAGCTCGAAAAGAAGACTGATGCCTTCAATCTGTACTTCAATTACGCAACCAGCTTCCGGGTGGAAAAGAACAGTCTGAACCAAAATCCTTCATCAGGCTTTGCCAACAAGCAATTGCGCATTGAAATGAAAGGTAACCTTGGCGACCATCTATTCTATCGTTTCCGCCATCGTCTCAACAAAGCCGACCAAGCCCGTAGTCAGGACAACTTCTCTAAAGCTACCGACATCATGATGGCCGGTTGGAAATTCAACGACAAGTTGACGGTACAGGCCGGTAAAATGTGTCAGATATGGGGCGGCTTCGAGTTTGACGAGAACCCGATGTACATCTATCAATACAGCGATATGGTGGATAATATGGACAACTTCATGGCCGGTGTTGCTGTGTCATACAAACCCGTTCCCTCGCAGGAACTTGCCTTCGGAATCTCTGATACCGACAACGACAAGCTGAGCGACATCTACGGCAATCCGGCATACTCCGTAGAAGCCGGCGGCAAACGTAAACGCGTTCTCCAGCAGGCTAACCATCCAATTACCTACATCGCCAACTGGAATGGCAGCTTCTTTGGCGGAATATTGAACACCCGCTGGTCATGGGGCATTCAGACACAGGCCCAACACAAGTACAGCCGCATGCTCATTCTCGGTCAACAGCTCAATCTGCCTCGCTTTCAGTGGTATCTGGATTATATGGGAGCCTTCGACGGAGTCGACCGATTGGGCATTGCCACCTCCGAACTGAAGCCAACATTCGACGGCAAGGTGCCTACCTACTGCAGTGACGTTCACTATAACAGCTTCATTACTAAGGCTAATTGGCAATTCATGCCACAGTGGAACCTCATGCTCAAGAGCATGTACGAAATGGCTGATGTCACCAAGACCGACAAATATAGGAACTACCGCAAGAGCTTCGGCTACATGGGAAGCGTGGAATATTATCCTGTGAAAGACCAAGACTTCCGTCTCTTCCTTGCCTATGTAGGTCGTCAGTTTAAATACAGCAACAAATCTGGATTAAAAGACTATAACACTAACCGCGTGGAGCTTGGCTTCATGTATAAAATCAAAGCATTTTAAAACCTATTTTTTAAAAGTATCATGGCAGAACAAAAATTTAGAATCGAATCAGACCTTTTAGGTGAATTGCAAGTTCCTGAAGAAGCTTACTACGGCGTACAAACACAACGTGGTATCAACAACTATCGTATTTCGCGTAAGAAAATGCGTGACTATCCCGATTACGTGATAGCTATTGCCTACGTAAAACTGGCAGCCGCGCAGACCAACTATGCCTTAGGCGTCATCAACGAAGAAATCGCGAATGCCATGTCGCAGGCCTGCCGCGAACTCATTGACGGAAAAATGCACGAAGACTTCCCTATCGATATGATGCAGGGCGGTGCCGGTACTTCGGTAAACATGAATGCCAACGAAGTTATCGCCAACCGTGCGCTTGAGATTATGGGACACCAAAAGGGCGAATACCAATATTGCTCTCCCAACGATCACTGCAACTGCGGCCAGTCTACCAACGATGTCTACCCAACAACCATGCGCTATGCCATCATCCGTATGAATAAGACTCTCGTAGCTGCACTCACCGGACTGATTAGTGCGCTGCGCTACAAAAGCAACGAATATCAAAACGTGCTGAAGATGGGTCGCACGCAGTTACAAGACGCCGTACCTATGACTTTCGGACAGGAGTTCAACGCATACGCCAACAACTTGGAAGAAGAGATTCTCAACCTTGAACGCAACGTGAAACTGCTGTATGAAATCAACATGGGCGGTACGGCCATCGGCACAGGTCTCAACGCCGTTCCGGGCTTCACCGAACTATGCACAACCAACCTATGCAAACTGACAGGCGAACCCTTTGTTGCCGCAAGCGACTTGGTAGAAGCAACTCCCGATACCGGTGCCTACGTCAGCTACTCAGGTGCCTTAAAACGTCTGGCCATCAAACTGTCGAAGATTTGCAACGACTTCCGCCTCATGGCTTCAGGTCCACGTTGCGGTTTGCACGAAGTGAACCTTCCACCGATGGCTCCGGGTTCCTCCATCATGCCGGGCAAGGTGAATCCCGTTATTCCCGAGCTGACCAACCAAGTTTGCTTCAAAGTAATCGGCAACGACACGACCGTTTGCTGTGCCGCTGAAGCCGGCCAGTTGGAACTCAACGTGATGGAACCTGTCATTACCGAATGTATTTTCGAAAGTCTCATTTGGTTGCGCAACGCCATCGACACCTTTACCGAGAAATGCGTATTGGGCATTACCGTCAACAAGGAACGGTGTCTCGAGATGGTAAAGAACTCTATCGGTATCGTGACAGCTCTCAACCCCTACATCGGTTATAAGAGTAGTACGAAGGTTGCCAAAGAAGCTCTCGAAACCAATCGTTCGGTCTACGACATTGTGCTTGAAAAGGGATTGATGAGCCAGGAGAAACTGGACGAAGCCCTCGACCCGAAGAACATGCTCGTTTCACACAAGTTCTAATGACACTATAACTGCGTATTTGCATATACGTTCAGTCCCGACAATCTTCTCGCAAGACTTGCCGGGACTTTTTCGTGTCCTTTCACTTGTGCTTCGCCAAGAAAACCAGATGCCTTTCGGCACGCCCATAGGATTTCCATAACTATAAAACAAGGTGAACTAACCACATCCTCTCGCTTTATAAGGTCCATCCAACAAATGCTTAACCAATGCTCAGTTTGTCGCTCCCAGCAGCCTTGAAACTCATGTCAAGTCCCTTGACACTATGAGTGAGTGTACCAAACGAGATGAAATCGACACCTGCCTTGGCATAAGGTACCATGGTGTCAAATGTTATGCCACCACTCGATTCCGTCTCACAGCGTCCGTTCACCATCTCCACAGCCTTACGTGTGTCATCTGGAGAGAAATTATCGAACATGATTCGGTCGCAGCCCTCGGCTAAGGCCTCTTCCAATTCCTTGAAATTCCTCACCTCACACTCAATCTTGAGGTCTTTGCGGTTGTCCTTGCAGTATTGTTTTGCACGAGAAATGGCCTGATGAACGCCACCACAAAAGTCGATATGGTTGTCCTTTAGAAGTATCATGTCGAACAGTCCGATGCGATGGTTTAAGCCTCCTCCTATCTTGACGGCCATTTTTTCAAGCATACGCATGCCTGGTGTAGTCTTGCGAGTATCCAGCACACGGGTTTTTGTTCCGGCGTCGATGAGTGCCTGCTGGTATTTGTGGGTCATGGTAGCAATGCCACTCATGCGCTGAAGAATGTTGAGCATGAGCCGTTCTGTTTGCAAAAGGCTTTGCTCGCGTCCCTTGACACTCATCACAATGTCTCCGGGTATTACGTGGGCACCATCCTCTATATATACATTGACCTGCAGTTCGGGATCGAAACGGTGGAACACCTTCTTGGCGATCTCCACTCCTGCAAATATTCCTTCCTGCTTGATGAGCAGTTTGCTTTCTCCGATGGCACCCTTGGGAATGCAGCATAGGGTGGTATGGTCGCCATCGCCAATGTCCTCACTAAACGCGAGGTCTATGAGTTTGTCGTTAAGTTCGTCTACAGATAACATATTTGGGGATTTTAATAATGATACATGTGAATACTGGAAAAGAAAGAAAAGCATGGTTGTTCGTTTCTTTCTCATGCAAGGTGGGAACATCAAGGTCTAAAGTCCCAGCTCCTTTGATATTTTCAACATGCGGTTGATGGGGCGAACGGCCTTCTCCGCAATCTTCGGATCTACCTCTATTACTGGCCATTCATATTTCAGACAGTTATAAAGCTTCTTGAGATTGATGAGTTTCATAAAGTTACACTCATTACATGCACAGTTACTGTCGTTTGGTGGAGCAGGTATGAAAGTCTTATCGGGTGCTGCCTTCTGCATTTCGTGAAGTATTCCACTCTCCGTTGCCACGATAAATTCGTTGGCTTCATCGTTGATACTGAATTTCAGCAGTGCGGCAGTGCTGCCTACTTTGTCGGCCAATTGCACTACCGGCCCCTTACATTCGGGGTGAACCAAAACCTTTGCGTTGGGGTGTTCGTGTTTGAGTTGGACAATTTTTTCTACCGAAAATTTCTCATGCACGTGGCATGCGCCATTCCACAGCACCATATTTCTTCCCGTCAGTCTGTTGATATAGTTTCCAAGGTTCTGGTCGGGACCGAAGATTATGGGGGTGTCTTGGGGAAATGATTCTACGATTTGGCGTGCATTGCTGCTTGTTACCACCACGTCGGTCAATGCCTTGATGGTTGCCGTGGTATTGACATAACTGATGACCGTATGGCCGGGATGGTCGTTTAGAAATTGCTCGAATGCGTCGGCCGGGCAACTTTCGGCCAAAGAACACGATGCGTTGAGGTCAGGCACCAACACAGTCTTGTCAGGACAGAGTATCTTGCTGGTCTCACCCATGAAGTGAACGCCACACATCACAATGATATCAGCAGCTGTAGAGGCAGCCTTTTGGGCAAGAGCCAGACTGTCTCCGATGAAGTCTGCTACATCCTGTATTTCTCCTTCTGTGTAATAGTGGGCCATGATGACGGCATTTTTCTCATTGCACATTCTGCGGATTTCAGCTTTGATGTCGGTACCCTTAGGTATAGATTCTCCGACATATCCCGCTTCGAGCCATGTCTTATTTTTCATATCCATGTCTTTATGCTTTCTCGGTTCATCATTTGGGATTCTTTCTTACTATTCCTTGTTGCAGGCATGTTTGGGGTAATCGATGGTATAGTGCAGTCCACGACTCTCCTTTCGTTCTATGGCCTGACGTGTAATGAGATAACCCACGTTAATCATGTTTCTCAATTCACAAATATCTCTTGTCGGCTTCACGCGCTTGAAAAGTTCTTCGGTCTCTTCATAAAGCAGGTCAAGGCGTTTCCATGCACGGTCGAGACGTAGATTGCTGCGTACAATGCCTACATAGTTGGACATAATCTGCCCCACCTCTCGCTCATCCTGCGCAATAAGCACCTTCTCCTCATTGGTCATGGTGCCCTCGTCATTCCATTCCGGTATTGCAGTGTTGAAATCGTATTGATCGATAGCTTCAATGGCATGTGTAGCTGCCGATTTGGCGTAGACCACAGCCTCAATCAAAGAGTTGCTGGCCAGACGATTGCCTCCGTGTAGTCCCGTACATGAACATTCGCCCACTGCATACAGTCTCCGGATGGAACTTTCACCGTTGAGGTCTACCAGAATGCCACCGCACATGTAGTGGGCGCTGGGACATACGGGAATATATTGTTTAGTGATGTCTATGCCAATGCTCATGCACTTAGCATAGATATGTGGAAAATGCTTCCTGGTTTCCTCTGCGTCTTTATGGGTCACATCGAGACACACATGGTTGAGTCCGTGTATTTTCATCTCGTGATCGATGGCCCGTGCCACGATGTCGCGTGGTGCCAGAGAGAGTCTCTTGTCATATTTCTGCATGAATTCCTCGCCATTGGGCAGCCGCAATATGCCGCCGTAGCCACGCATGGCTTCCGTGATAAGAAAGGCCGGGTGGGTTTCTGCCGGATTGTAGAGCACGGTGGGATGGAACTGTACGAACTCCATATCTTTCACGGTGCCTTTGGCACGATAGACCATAGCTATGCCGTCGCCGGTGGCAATATTCGGATTAGAGGTCGTGGCATAAACTGCTCCCGTACCACCCGTAGCCATCAGAGTGACACGGCTCAGGAAGGTATCAATCTTCTGCGTAACCGGATTAAGTATGTAGGCACCGTAGCATTCGATGTCCGGCGTCTTGCGGGTCACCTCTATGCCCAGATGATGCTGTGTTATTATTTCTACGGCATAATGATTTTCCAGAACGGTGATATTCTTGTTATTGCGCACGGCAGCCATGAGCCCACGCTGTATCTCGAAACCAGTATCATCTGCATGATGAAGAATGCGAAACTCACAATGTCCGCCTTCGCGGTGAAGATCGTAACTACCATCTGGTTTCTTGTCAAAGTTCACTCCCCATTTCGCCAGGTCTTTGATGGCCTCGGGACCATTGCATACTACATGCTTGACAGCTTCTACATTAGAGATGTAATCACCGGCAATCATCGTGTCCTGAATATGCTTTTCAAAGTTGTCCATTTTCATGTTGGTCACCGATGCAATGCCGCCTTGAGCCTTGGCTGTGTTGGTCTCGTCAAGTATGGTCTTACAAACCAGTGCTACCTTGCCTTTACCGCTATTAGCTACCCAAAGGGAAAAACTCATACCCGCAACACCGCCACCGATAACGAGGAAATCGAATTTTCTTATCATAATATTTTGTAGAATTCTCTTGCGGTTACAAATTTAAATGAAAATAACAGAATATTAAAGCATTATGACAATAATTGTATTAGTTGTAATAATATATTCAAAAAACAAAGCGCATGTTTCCATTTAACTGAATATCCTTACTCTTACTCTTCAGAACTACACCAATGCTGTAAAGACGATGTAAAACATTGATTTGCAACCATATTACTATATTTTTTCCAAAATCCAAATTCTATATTTACTTTTGCACTGTCAAAGCTATCCTTTTAGAAGCTAAAAGCAGCCCTTTTACAACGTAAAAGCAGTCCTTTTACAAGCCAAAAGCAGCCCTTTTGAAAAACGTTGGAGCCGCAATGACTTTGCAGGGCACGGAAGGCGTGGAACAAGGCCTTGCCGAACATGTCTCCGGATGGCTGCCACGGAACCTTCGGAACCTTCGTTCGCCGACGAATCATTAGAAAATCTTAACCGGAAGACAAAAAATTTGCATTTATGGAAATATATCGTAACTTTGCATAAGTTAGGCTGCATTGTTTGAATGCCGCACTTTTTTATTTCTGAGAGAAGATATTTCGAAATAACAGATATAACAATGAAACAGTACAGATTGGTAGACAATATCATGGGATGGCTGGCCTTCTTGATTGCCGCATTCGTATATTGCTCTACTATTGAACCGACAGCCAGCTTTTGGGACTGTCCTGAATTTATCGCAACAGGTTATAAGCTCGAAATCGGTCATCCACCCGGAGCACCATTCTTCATGCTCACAGCCAATCTTTTTTCTCATTTTGCAAGCGACGCGACTCAAGTGGCCCGATGGGTCAACACGATGAGTGCCCTGCTGAGTGCCACAACGATTCTTTTTTTATTTTGGAGCATAACGCACCTCACCCGCAAGCTCGTCTTAAAGGACTGGACAGAGTTGAGTTTGAGCAAAATAATTGCCATAGAAGCTTCCGGAATGGTAGGTGCGCTGATCTACACATTCAGCGACACGTTTTGGTTTTCGGCCGTTGAGGGTGAAGTTTATGCCTATTCATCAGCTTTCACCGCTATTGTTTTCTGGCTCATCTTGAAATGGGAAGACCATGCCGACGAGCCTCACAGCGACCGCTGGCTCATTCTCATCTGTTATATGACAGGCTTGAGCATAGGTGTCCACCTGCTTAACTTGCTCTGCATTCCCGCTATCGTACTCGTATTTTGCTATCGTAAGTTCCCCAATATCGAACTCAAAGGCTCTCTGATTGCACTGGTTATCTCCTTTGTCATCGTAGCCGGCGTACTCTATGGTATTGTTCCGGGTATCATTACCGTGGGCGGATGGTTCGAACTCTTGTTCGTCAACACACTGGGTTGCCCATTCAACACGGGCGCAATCATCTATATCATCCTGCTGGTAGCCACTGTTATCTGGGCCATATACGAAAGTTACAACCACCACAACGAAAAGCGAGAGAACATCTCTTTCCTTCTGTCTGTTGCTCTCTTAGGTATTCCTTTCTATGGCTATGGCTGGAGTGCCGTTATCATTGGCATACTGGTTCTGGCTGTACTGTGGTTTGTGCTCAACTATAAGAAAGTTGTTGACAAACAAAGAATTTCACTTGTTTCATCGCGCATCAAGAATACTACCTTACTGGGCTTCCTGATGATTATGATTGGCTATTCAAGCTATGCACTCATTGTTATTCGCTCAAGTGCTAACCCACCAATGGATCAGAATTCGCCCGAAGACATTTTCACTTTAGGTAGCTATCTAAGCCGTGATCAGTATGGCGACCGTCCGTTGCTTTACGGACAACCCTATACCGGACAAGTTAAACTGACCCAGGAAGGCAATATGTGCAAGCCCGTCAGCGAAGAAGGAGCACCCATCTACGCTCGTAAGGAAAAGAAAAATGCCAACGAGAAGGATTCTTATTTCATCGTTTCGCACAAAAATAAATACGTATATGCCCAGAATATGTTCTTCCCACGCATGCACAGTAGTGCCTACGCGCAGGCCTATGAAGACTGGATGGGTGGCGTGGACGGTACGGATGTGCCCTACGACCGCTGCGGAGAGCCTATCACGGTGAAGGTTCCCACCCAGTTGGAGAACATCCGCTTCTTCCTGTCCTATCAGTGCAACTTCATGTACTGGCGATACTTCATGTGGAACTTCGCGGGACGCCAGAACGACATCCAGAGCAATGGCGACTTGGAAAAAGGAAACTGGATTACCGGCATTCCGTTCATCGACAACGCTCGCCTGGGAGACCAGAGCAAGCTGCCCGACGGCCTGAAGAACAACAAGGGACACAACGTGTTCTACTGTCTGCCGCTGCTCCTGGGCCTCATCGGACTGTTCTGGCAGGCGTGGCGCGGCAAGCGTGGAATCCGCCAGTTCTGGGTGGTGTTCTTCCTGTTCTTCATGACCGGCCTGGCCATCGTGGTCTACCTGAACCAGACGCCCATGCAGCCACGCGAGCGCGACTATGCCTACGCGGGCTCGTTCTACGCCTTTGCCATCTGGTGCGGTATCGGCGTGGCCGCCCTCATCGACCTGGCCAAGAAATACATCAAGGCAAACGACGTGGTGTTGGCCTCCGTCTTGGGACTGCTCTGCCTGCTGGTGCCCATCCAGATGGCCAGCCAGACCTGGGACGACCACGACCGTTCGGGCCGCTACGCCTGCCGCGACTTCGGCCAGAACTACCTGATGACGCTTCAGGACCAAGGATATCCCATCATCTTCACCAACGGCGACAACGACACCTTCCCCCTGTGGTACAACCAGGACGTGGAGGGCGTGCGCCAGGACACCCGCGTCTGCAACCTCAGCTACCTGCAGACCGACTGGTACATCGACCAGATGAAACGCCCGGCCTACACCTCTCCCTCGGTTCCCATCACATGGTCGCGCCTGGAATACTGCTCGGGCACGAACGACTACATCCAGATTCAGCCCGGTCTCAAGGCGCAGGTGATGGAATTCTACAAGGAGAATCCCGAAGAAGCCAAGAAACAGTTCGGCGAAAGCCCGTTTGAACTGAAGAACATATTGAAGTATTGGGTTCGCAACGGCAAGGACGAACTGCACGTCATCCCCACCGACACCGTCTATGTCACCATCGACAAGGACGCCGTGAAGCGCAGCGGCATGCTGATGGCGGGCGACTCCATCCCAGACCGCATGGTCATTTCGCTGGCAAAGAAGAACGCGCTCTACAAAGGCGACCTCATGATGCTCGAAATGATAGCCAACGCCAACTGGACCCGACCGCTCTACGTGGCGCTGACGGTGGGCGAAGACAACTACATGAACCTGGGCGACAACTTCGTCAAGGAGGGATTGGCCAACCGCATCACGCCTTTCACCACGACACCGCAGAGCGGCAACAAGAGCTTCGACACCGAAAAGGTCTACAACAACTTGATGAACCGCTACAAATACGGCAACCTGAAGCAGCGTGGACTGTATCTCGACGAGACGGTTCTGCGCCTTGTCTACACGCACCGGCGCCTCTTCGCCGAGCTGGCCAACCAGCTGATACAAGAAGGAAAGAAGGAGGAGGCACGGAAAGCGTTGGCCAAATGCGAAGCCGAGATACCGAATTACAATGTTCCTTACAGCTATCTCAGCTACAGTTTCCTGACCGGTGCAACAGAAATGGCCCAGGCCTACGCGCTGCTGGGCAACAAGACCAAAGCCCGTGAAATCCTCAATGCCGTCTGGCGTGAAACCGCGCAGTATGTCAACTGGTGTCTGCTCCTCACAGGAGACAAGTTCAACCTGTCCATGACGTCTTGTCTCCGACAGTTGAGCTTCATGCAAAGCATCATACAGACAACACGGCTCGTCGACGCGGGCCTGGCCGTGAAGCAGGGCCAGCAGTTCGAGCATTTCTACAAACTCTATGTGGGCAAGGGTGGCGTGTTGCCCGAGAACTAAACAGCCGGCCGACCGACTATGCTCATCGAACAACCATCTAAATGGCTACGATGGATTTATCCGCACGCGCTTTGGCGAATGGACAAGCACGATCATTCCGTCTATCTGACGTTTGACGACGGTCCTATTCCCGAGTCTACGCCATTTATTCTTGAAACACTGGCCAAATTTGACGTAAAGGCCACGTTTTTCATGGTGGGCGAAAACGTGCTGCGCTATCACGATCTCTACAACGATATCGTGAACGCCGGCCACCGGGTTGGCAACCACACGTTCAACCACATGGGCTCGTTCAAGCATTGGACATTGAGCTATGCGATGAATACCAGCAAGGCCAACGAACTGATTCACTCCGATCTGTTCCGCCCACCCCACGGCTGGATGCGTCCAAGTGTTTATTGGTGGCTCTCCCGACAGTACAAGATTGTCATGTGGGACTTGGTTACGCGCGACTATTCCAAATGGCTGACGGGCGAAGATGTCTTCAATAATGTGAAGCGATATGCCCGCAACGGCAGTATCATTACGTTTCATGACTCGCTGAAGAGCATCGAGAAACTGAAGATTGCCTTGCCCAAATCCATCGCTTGGTTAAAAGAACAAGGATATGAATTCAAGACTTTTGACTGATAAAATCAAAGCCGAGGCTACCCGTCTCGGCTTTTTTGCATGCGGAATAGCCAAGGCCGGCCCCGTCAACGACAAGATGGTACGACAGTTGAAAGCATGGTTGGAAAGCGGCAGTTATGCCGGAATGGAATATATGACCAACTATACCGACAAAAGAACCGACCCACGACTGCTCATGCCCGGTCTTAAAAGTATTGTTTCCGTAGCGTTGAACTATGCGCCGCGGCAAAATCTGGACGAGAATGAGTATCAATTAGCCGCCTACGCGTTAGGAAAGGACTATCATGACATCGTAAAGGACAAGCTACGACAGCTTGCCAACAGCATTGGAGCTGTGGATTGCCTCCACGAATCGTCCGAAAATGATGCTCCGGACACGAACGCCCCCCCCATCCGATGCCGCATATTCGTCGATTCCGGCCCCGTGTTAGAACGCTATTGGGCAGAACAGGCGGGCTTGGGCTGGATAGGCCGCAATCATCAACTCATCATTCCATACGCCGGAAGCATGTTCTTCCTTGGCGAGCTTTTCCTTTCGGTAGAACTGGAGTACGACAGTCCCATGCCCAATCGCTGCGGCAACTGCCACAAATGTATCGACGCGTGTCCGACAAGTGCCATCCAACCCTATCCTTCCACCTTTGACGCGGAGCGATGCCTAAGCTATCAGCTGATAGAAAACCGTGGAACGCTATCTGAAGAAGCTCAACAGGCCATGGGTAATACCATCTACGGTTGCGACCGCTGCCAAAAAGCATGTCCATGGAACCGTTTTGCTACTCCCAATACGACTCCCGAACTACAGCCCAGCGCGGAATTACTGGCCATGAAACGTGAAAACTGGCAGCAACTGACCGAAGAACAATATCGCAAACTCTTTAAAGGAAGTGCCGTGAAGCGGGCCAAATATGCCGGATTGAAGCGCAATATAGACGCTGCCGCACAAGTGAAAGCAACGAAAGAACAGGTTATTGATAAGTCTGACACGGCTCAAACGGCCGATAAACCATAAAAGACATGAGTAAATTAGAACAAGAAATACAAGCATTTTTCAGGTCATTCGCCTTGCAAGTCATCAATGATGCCAAGGCCGACGCAAACGATCCGCGAGCCGTAAAGCAGGCAATGCTGGAGCATTACGAAGACATCTACCCCGCATTTGCCCGTACCAAAACCTTTAAAGCATGTCCCGAAGGCTCTGAAAACTACGCTACCATGGTAGAAGCATACAGATATAACTTCACAATCCTGCTCGAAGGACGACTACCTTAACATACGAACGATATAAATAGGTAAAACGCAGAATTAATCGTACCATTGCCTATGGTTGGGATAAAAAACAACCATTTTCGCTGATCACTAATTTTACAAGGATTTATAATTTATCGAGCTCAATTATTTTACCAGACAAAGATTACTTCTACCTATCGCAAATTCATAGGTCGAAGGAGATGGACATATATATTGCAACAGACAGTCCGTACAAGGTTTGTCGGCTCGTATTTTTCTCCATGCAGTATTTGTTAATAGCTCTTCATGAATAATCCTTAGAAGCGAAGTTTCATTCAGATTTCCTATTTTCTCCCGTCCAAGTGACGCATACACATCGCCGTCTGCCAAAATAGTGAGTTTACCAAAGAAATTATTATTCATTTTTTGACGAGTAAACAACTTTCTGAAAGAGATAATCTCTTTTTCTAAGATTTCTGTTTTATCCTGCATAGCAAACTCTTGGAAGAAAAGTTCATTACTTCCCGAATAATAAGGCAAGATGACATATCTTTGTATATTCAAGCGAGTTATCAAAGATTCTGTCTCCATGTATTCTTCTTCTGATGTGATATAAAAATGAAAGATAGTGGAATCCTTGATACATTGATTACAGACTATTTCCACATTTTCTTCTTTAACAGGAAATGTCACTATAACATCATGAATGAATCGTTGTGACAAAGGCAGTTTTTTCCATTTGTTCACATGATTGAATAAATGGATTTCTCCTTTGAAAGAATGAAAGATCCTCTCTATCTCACCCAGAAAGCCATATTGTAAAATATCACCACCCAAAAAGTGTATCTTGCATAGAAATGTGTGCTGAATCTGAGATGCAATATTCTCCAATAAAGCCATAGACATTTCTCCCCGTCGTTTTTCCTTTCTACAACATGGAACTTGCTGTGCATACCCCATGCAATGCGCACAATCTGAATCACAGTCGCTATTCAGATAAACATTTAATTCCCAAAGATACCTATTTAGGTTATCCCCCGTATTATGATATTCAATATCCTTAATCCTATCAATATCTCTCTGCAAGTTCAAGATGGGCATTAACTGAACAGGCCGTTCTGGAAGTTCGTCCACAGGAACACATTTGCCCATTTTCTTTATCGTAAACTCTTTTATAAACTCTTTATAAGGAGCAAAGAGTGCTTTCTCTTCAGAAATGAGAGCCGTTCCTAAATTTTTCTCTTGATGCATTTCTCTCAAAAGGGAAATGATCGAAACATCAGAAACCTCTATATACTCACCCGTCAATGTGTTGTAAATAAGTGCTTCCTTTTCCTTTATATTACAATAGGAATGCGGGAGGATGTATAACCAATATTTGTTTGCTTTTTCTCTCATTTCTTATATTTACGACAAGATGATCTCTTTCATTATTTTATAATAAGTCTCCGGATTCTTACGAAGAAAACTGTATACAAATTGTGTATATTCTCTAAATTGTTTGGGAGAAGTTTTATTTTGGCAAATCGCAGCCCCATCTAAATCATCCAAATTGAAGATGCACTGTGCACATGACTCATAGAGTCTGCAACCACCGCATTGTTTTTCTACTTTATCAAAATAAGCATTATATAAATCTGCTATTTCTTGTTCTTCGATATGTACTTCTGTATCACTAACCCAACCTAATGGATGTTGCTGCCCGATATGTTCACAAGGAAGAACTTTGCCATTTACAGTTAAAAAAAGTCCTTTTGCAAAAGGAATACAAGTTCCCGTCGGAATCTTTTTCTTAGGTTTTCCATATCTCAAATCGAAATAATCTTGATATACGAAGTCGCCATGTTCAAATATATAATTAGTAACTTCTTTAATAAACGGCGATTCAAAATTCATTTTGTCTTGAATCTCTTTGTAATTATCCGATTCTAACAAACTTTTATAAAAACTCTGCTGCATCAGTTTGAACTTTTCTTTCTTTTCCGGATTGACACCTACTGTATTAAGTTCTCCGATGCCAGGCACCTTTCCGTAGACAGTTTGAATATAAGAATAAATTTCACCAACAGAATTTCTATCATGAAGAACAGCATTGAAGTTCACCTTTCTTTCAAAATAATCAGGATATTTTTCTTTCAGGGCTGCAATATTACGCGTCAATATGTGAAATACAGATTTCCCTGCCTTATTCACACGGTAGGAATTATTCTTCTCATTCCCATCAAGACTGATTAGCAAGTCCACCTCATGTTCCACTAAATAATCCATATATCTATCCAACAGCATACCGTTGGTAGTCATCGAATATATAAAACTTCTGTTAGGGATATGCTTTTCTTCTATATAGCCAATAACTTCTTTTACCAATGCCATGTTCAACAGAGGCTCTCCACCGTAAAACCCGACAAAGACTTTCTTATCAATAGCAATATTATATTTTGACGACCAAGAGTCGGCCAAATGATCGATCAATCGTTTTACTTTTTCCACAGACAGATTTTTCTCTATCCGCTTGTCATAATTATTATAAAGTTTACCATAACCACAATACTCACACATGAGATTACAGGCATCTGTCACCTCAAAAGTAAGTTTGCTAAGATTTGCTAAGCTGTCTTTAACGGCTTCGGGAGTTATATATTCCTTTATCATCTTTTTTTGTTTTGACATGCGAATAAAGAGCTACTGCAGAAAGATACAATATCAAAAAGAAAATAAAAAACGACATCAAAGAGACTGTATTGAAAATTTTCTCCGTAAATAATATTATTGTAGAGAAAATTTCAATACAGTCTCTTTAGTTCTTTCTTTAATTGTTGCTTACAAAAAGCGTTAACCAATATTTCTTTTTCCTTTGTATATTGTTCTGCAAAATAGAATTGAATATAAAAATCCTATCCTATTTCTTAACGGCAATGATAAATTATTGTATCATTCCCAGCTACTTTCAAAGTGAATTTTCTTTCCTCAACACTCCAAAGATCTGCTTTTTCATTAGCTGCTCTATTAGCGTTCGTACTAGCTCCACCTTGACTTGCATATTTACATGCACATCTAACACCTCTTTGCAGTACGATAGTATGATCACCACCTAAAAGATCGTTCATCTCCTTAGAATTAAGTTCAGAACCTTCCATACTCAATGATAATTTCTTCAGTTTCATAAAAAAATAAATTAATAGTTTTAGTTTATTATTAGAACTCTATTATTACAAAAGTAAAGGTTGTTATCCTCTCCCACAACTTTTACCTTTTAATTTAACATAAAATGATATTTTTTATTTCATGGTAGCTTTCATCAATAAGTATCAAAATACAACATTTTTCGCTGATCAGCAATTTTTCAAGTACTTATGAACACATCGAACTATATTAGTAGGTAAAACGCAGAATTAATCGTACCTTTGCCTATGGTTTGACGTTAAAACGTCTGTGTTTATTTATCAGTCATGACAAAAGCAACAATACAGGAACTATCGGAAGAGATTGTCTATCACAACACGTTCCCCATACAACTCCGCTTCTTCGATGCCGACCAATTCGGACATATCAACAACAGTATTTTTTTCCAGTATTACGACACGGCCAAAATGGACTATCTACAGAAAGTGTGTCCCGATTTAGGCCGAAAATATGCCGTTGTCACCGTCCATCTCGAAGCAAACTTCCTCTCTCAGGTCTATACCAACGACCAAGTAGCTGTTCAAACGGCAGTGACTCATATCGGAACGAAGAGCTTCACGCTCTCACAACGCCTCATCGACGTCAACACCCAGCAAGTAAAATGTGAGGGAAAAACGATTATGGTGGCGTTCGATTTGGAGAAACAGGAGTCCATTCCTTTCCTTCCCGAATGGATAGAAGCCCTCAACCGCTATGAGGGACGCGATCTCCGAACAGCGAAATAACAACTATTCCCACCGCAAACCAGCCTTCAGAGATTCTGAAGAAACTTTACAAAAAGGCTCAAATCCCTGCGTTTTTCAAAAAAGATTTATACTTTGTCCGGAAAAATGCAGGGATTTTCACGTTTACTTATCTCGCTATCAATCAATCGTTTACACATATTTTGTCCACAAATGTGGCTTTCTTGCACGACAAAAGGGCTGCTTTGAGCTTATAAAAGCATAGCTTTGACATGGTAAAAGGGCTGCTTTTATAAGCTCAAAGCTACCCTTTCGGCACGGAAAAAGCCTAAAAATGACTCCAAAAACATGATTTCTGATCACATAAAGTCTTTTTCCCAGACCTCCCACCCTATATTTCTTGCCTTGCCGGTAGTCTGCCGCGGCCAGATGAAAGGAAAAAAGAAGCCGGTTTATAGTGAATAAAACTTGACAAAATGGCTTATCTGGTAGCTCGTTCCAAAAAGGTTTATCCACATTCGTTTGGGTTTGAACGAGACAAAACAATTTGACGGAGTGAAGAAGACACTTGCCTTAAAAGCTTTGTGAATACGCTTCACCGCTTCTTACATACGTACAACGATATACTATCGACAACGCTTTTCAGCCTCATTTGATGCATTACACCCTACTTGCTTTCCATTGGAAAATGTTAATAATACACTGAATATAGTTAATTTAGTTTTATTTTCCAACGGAAAATTTGCAAGTTTAATTCCCTTCCGTTACCTTTGCATTGTTTTCCAGCGGAAAATAAATAAACTAAGTACATATTAAACAACAAACATTGATTACAACATGAAGAAAGCAACGCTCGTCTTACTGATGGCAACAGCCATGGCATTGACCGCTTGCTCACCACAAAACAGCAAGAAATCTCAAACAACCGACAACGTAAATAAAGAATTAAAAGTAAAGGAGAAAAAGAATATGACAGTAACAGAATTGACAACCAGCGAGTTCAAGAAAAGAGTAATGGATTTTGACAAGCACCCGCAGGAGTGGGTTTTCGAAGGCGACAAGCCCGCAATTATCGACTTCTACGCCACATGGTGTGGTCCCTGCAAGGCCACAGCGCCCATTTTAGATGAGTTGGCCAACGACTATGCCGGCAAGGTAGATATATATAAGGTGGACGTTGACCAGCAACAGGAACTGGCCGCTTTGTTTGGCGTGCGTTCTATCCCCTCTTTGCTCTTCATTCCCAAGGAAGGTAAGCCCCAGATGCAGGTAGGCGCCATGAACAAACAGCAGTTTGAGGCAGCCATCAAGTCAACCCTGTTAAAGTAAAGGCAGGCTGATGAAGCAGGACTGTATTTGCCGCATCAGAAACATTTACCGCACAATCGTGCAGTTTGAGGCCTCGCTCCAGCAGGAGTTGGGCCTCAACATCAACGAAGCCATGTTGCTATGTCTCATCGCCGACAAGGCTCATATTTCGTCGGGAGAGATCGCTAACGAGATGAATCTCACGCCGTCGAACACGTCGAAAGTCATCGCCTCGCTTGAAAAAGGCCGTTTCATCCGCCGAAAAACCTGCAAGGACGATAAGCGTTGCATGAAATTCTGCATTACAAAGCAAGGTAAGGAATTGCTTCAGCGGCTCAACTGCGATTCATTGCAACTGCCCGAAAGCCTGCAAACGCTATCGGAGCAGGCTGAACAACAAGAGCAATAACCGTTGTTGTAAGAAAATCAATAACATAATTCAGGAAAAAGGTGTCATCCGGAAGTCTATTCCACGATGACACCTTTTATTATATAGCTATCCAAACGTCGCTTATCGCAGGGTATAATTCAGGCCGAGCGTTCCATAAAGCGGGTAAAGCGTCTGCTCGATGGTCTTGAAACGGGCGCGATGAATGCCGCTCAAACCCCAATTCAGTTCGACAAACGCGCCCAGCCGATTACAGAATTTCCAGTCAGCACCTAACGAAAGTCCCCACTGCAGTCGACGCATTTCGTTGGAGAAGTCGTAATCGCCACGCTGTCCGGCCTCACTACCGATATTCACTTTTGCGCCCGTTGGATCGCCCACACGCAGATAACCGTCGTGAGCATAGCCCGAGAAGCTGCGCGAAAACACATACGACACATAGGGACCGAAGCGCAAACGCCAGGCTTCGGCAGGATGCCAGACGCCCTGAAAGGGTACTGTCAGCATCCACTGCGTCACCTTGGTCTTCACGTCGCCCGTGAATTGGCCCTCCAGTTGCTGTTGCCCTTGGCTGATTCGCATGTGATAGTTTTTCACTCGGGCATCAACATTCATCCCCTTATTCTCAAGTCGCAAGCCCGAGAGTAAACCAAAGCGCCCGCACTTTGACATTTCGGCATCAAGGCCAAACAGAAAACTCGGTGTCAGTTCGTAACTTTTCAGTTCGCGAACAGAAGCGGGCAACCCCACCGGCGATGTTCCCCCAAGGTTATAACCCAACCGAGCGTCGACCTTCACATGAATCGGCCCGCATTGCTGCGCATAGACAGCCAACGAAAGCATGGCCACGCAGGCCATTAAAAATATCTTTTTCATTTCTTCACATCCTCCTTTTCACAAACAATTCTCACCTTATCAATCAGCAGACGTGAACCTACGGCACCGATAAAACTATCTCCCTTCTTGCTCGAAGAGAACACCAATGCCAGACTATAACCACGGTTTGCCAGCAAATCGAGGTCGGGAGCGGCCGTATAGTTAAACTCTATGTCAAACTCTGTCCAACTATCCGCCGGCGCTACATAACCTAAATCGGCCATGGCGACAATGAGATTGCTGGTTTTCACGTTGGTGCCATCCAGCACAACGGCCTTTCCTTGGTCGTCGTGGTTGCGATAGAACACGGCGTAAACCGAGGCGCTGTCGGTCTGATTGGCCAATACGTGACTGGCGCGATCGATTAGTTTCTCGCCCGGTTTATACTGATAGTAGCCCTTAAAATGCACCGGCTTTCGATCGAAAGGCCTTCCGAACTGCGTGGCATGTAGCGGATCTCTGGCTGCATTCGTAAGATCGAAGAAGCCATAAAACAGATTTCCGGCCGCAATCGGCATTTTCATCATGGCCCCGAAAAAGCCTGTGGAGCGAGTAGTCAGTTGCACCGCTTTGCCATCCATGCCTTGTTCAATCGACACCGAAGGAAAATCGGCCGCGGTCTTACCCCATGCCGCGATCGCGTAACCACCGTTGCCGGAAGCCCAGTCGGTAGAAAGAGTGCCGTCGGCGTGCTGCTCCTGCCACTCATGATACTTCACACCGTTGCCGATAGCTGACAATATAACATGCTCAAAATCGAATTTCACGGTGTCGTTTACCATCTTCGTCACCGGTTTTACGGCCAGTTGGTAAACACGCCGATAAGCTCCGTCCTGCGAAGTGACGGTATAAACGACCGGTCCGTGGCTGAAATCGTGCACAGAACCGCTGGCCGGACTGACCGTTGCGCCCTCCGTAAGTTTGAATACGGGAGCCAATGCGGTGATATCGGCCTTGCGACGCACATTGATAGTAATCTCAGAAACGGTTGATGATACAATTTGCTGCGTATCGGTTACATTATAGAATAAGTCGTCAGGTTGACTTAAATGAAACGAAACCGTCTCAATGTCGCATTCGGCATTCAGCGGTTCGTCTTTCACACACGATGATATGAGGGCACATAAAACCGGAACCCACATCATCCTAAATAACATCTTCATTATAATACCTATTTGAATTACAGCTGCAAAGGTACAAAAACGAGACAAAACAACACCAAAACAGGTAGATTAAAAATCGCTCTTCGATGTTGTACAGGGGCTTATCGGCAGCTAATCGCCAGCCGTTATTTTATCCAAAAGATAAAGGTGAGCCTTTGTCATGATAATTAAAACATGTACCTTTGTAACCCGAAGCAAAGAAAAAGAATGATAGTTTGCATAGCAGAGAAACCCAGTGTGGGCCGAGACATCGCACGAATCATCGGTGCCACGACAGACAAGAAGACCTATATGGAAGGCAACGGCTATCAGGTGACATGGACTTTCGGTCACCTTTGTTGTCTGAAAGAGCCCAATGACTATTCTGAAAACTGGAAACATTGGAGTCTGGCCGCCCTGCCCATGATTCCCCCACGGTTTGGTATTAAGCTTATCGAAGACCAAGGCATCAAGAATCAGTTTGCCACCATCGAGAAACTGATGCAGGCGGCCGATGGTATCATCAACTGCGGTGACGCCGGACAGGAGGGAGAGCTCATCCAGCGGTGGGTGATGCAGAAAGCACAGGCCAAGTGTCCTGTCAAAAGGCTTTGGATAAGTTCGATGACCGACGAAGCCATTCGTGAAGGGTTTCAGAATCTGAAAGACCAAAGCAACTATCAACCGCTTTATCTGGCCGGCCTGTCGCGTGCCATCGGCGACTGGATTTTGGGCATGAACGCTACACGGCTCTACACGTTGAAATACGGACAAAACCGTCAGGTGCTGAGCATCGGTCGGGTTCAGACCCCTACTTTAGCCCTCATTGTCAACCGACAGAAAGAAATTGACAACTTCAAGCCTGAACCTTATTGGATTCTGGCCACCATTTACCGCGATACGCAGTTTACGGCCACGAAAGGAAAGTTTACGAGTAAGAAGGAAGGCGAACAGGCGTTTGCCACGATTGAAGGCAAACCTTTTACGATAACGAGCGTCACCAAGAAGAAAGGTGTGGAGAGTCCGCCTCACCTTTACGACCTTACTTCGCTGCAGGTGGACTGCAATAAGAAGTTCGGATACTCGGCAGAGACCACGCTTAACTTGATACAGAATCTCTACGAGAAGAAAATTACGACCTATCCGCGTGTCGACACACAATACTTGAGCGACGACATTTATCCCAAATGTCCTCAAATCATGAACGGAATCTTCCAAACCAAGTTTGGAGGAGTGGCTCCTTATGCCGATTTGGTAAGGCCTTTGGGAGGTAAGCCCTTGGCAAAAACCAAGAAAGTGTTCGACTCAAGCAAGGTAACAGACCACCACGCCATCATCCCTACCGGCGTTGTACCGCAGGGATTAAGCGACATGGAGCGACATGTTTTCGACCTGATTACCCGTCGTTTTATCAGTGTATTCTATCCCGATTGTAAGTTTTCGACCACAACTGTTCTGGGAGAAATCGACGGGATTGAGTTTAAAACAACGGGAAAAGAGATTCTTGAGCCGGGATGGCACGTCGTCTATGGTCCTAAAAAGGAAGAACAGGAAAGTCAGGATGATACCAAGCCTACAGACGAGGAGCGTACGCTGCCCACGTTTGTCAAGGGAGAAAGCGGCCCTCACCAGCCGACGCTGACCGAAAAGCAAACAACACCACCTAAATATTATACGGAAGCCACGCTCCTTAGAGCCATGGAAACGGCCGGAAAGTTTGTGGAAGATGAAGAATTGCGGGCTGCTTTGAAAGAAAACGGTATAGGCAGACCTTCCAGTCGGGCCGGTATCATCGAGACCTTATTCAAACGCCACTACATCAAAAGGCAACGCAAAAATCTCATGGCTACCCCAACGGGTATCGAACTGATTGACACGATTCATGAAGAATTGCTTAAAAGCTGTGAACTGACGGGCATTTGGGAAAAGAAGCTGCGCGATATTGAACACAAGAAATATGATCCTGCCCAGTTTATCAATGAACTGAAAGCGCAGATAACGGAAATTGTGAACGGCGTCTTGAGCGATAATAGCAATCGTCGCATTACCGTAATAAAAGAAGGAGAAAAAGACAATAGAAAGTAAGCCGACACGTTATTATCACGATGAAGATCAGCTACTTTAAAATAGGGTTGGCCCTTTTCCTGTTCATTCTGACAGGTTGTGGTGCCGAACAGAATCTCAAAAAAGGTGAAGAACACCTGGCTTTGGGTGAGTATTTCGACGCGGCCACCCAATTTAAGCAGGCCTATCAGAAGACGCCCATAAAAGAACGGGACCGCCGGGGCATGATCGCGAACCGAATGGCCTTGTGCTATGAAAAAATCAACCTGACGCAGAAAGCAATCGCTGCCTACCATAACGCCGGACGATATCATAAACTGACGGACAACGAACAGTTGCGTTTGGGCCGTCTGCTACTCAAAAACGGTCAATACAAGGAGGCAGAGAAACTTTTTATTACGCTGCAAGCAGAGCATAACAGCGACTCTCTGCTCATAGCCAATGGCCTCATGTCGGCTCGAATGGCACCACAATGGAAGAAAGCCGGCAGTCGTTACGAAGTAAAAAAAATGACTGTTTTCAATTCAAGAAGGGCAGAATACTCTCCCATGCTAATGGGAGACCAATCCGAATATCTTTATTTCACCTCCACAAGAGATGATGCCCAAGGGGCCAACAACAATGGTATCACGGGAACAAAATCGGGCGATATCTTCAGAAGTGAGAAAGACAACAAAGATAATTGGAAGAAACCTGTGCCCGCAGAAGGCGAATTGAATACGGCATTTGATGAGGGGGCATGTGCCTTTTCACCAGATCAGCGAACGATGTATCTTACACAATGTGCCGTCAATCCTGAATATCCACGCTCCGCGCAACTCATGACGGCCACCCGACAAGACGCTCAATGGAGTAAAGCTACGAAATTAGAAATCAGCCGCGATACCCTTTCTTCCTTCGCGCATCCTGCCGTTTCTCCCGACGGAAAATGGCTTTACTTCACAAGCGACATGCCCGGCGGCATGGGAGGGCTGGACATCTGGCGCGTCAGAATAACCGAAAGCGGACTGGGCGGCATAGAAAATCCGGGCGCACCCATCAATACACCGGGTAACGAAGCGTTCCCGACATTCCGTCCGAATGGCGATTTATACTTTTCAAGCGACGGCCATCCGGGCATGGGAGGGCTGGATATATTCATTGCCCGATATGACAACGCACGCCAACGTTACAAAATTATTCATCCGGGTTACCCTCTTAACAGTATGGCCGATGACTTTGGAATGACCTTCGAAGGCTTTAAAAACAAAGGATTCTTTGCTTCTAACAGAAATGACAGCCATGGATGGGATCATCTTTACGCCTTTGAGAATCCGGAAATCATCCAAACAATCAAAGGCTGGGTGTATGAAATGGACGGCTATGAACTAACAGAGGCACAGGTGTACTTAGTTGGCAATGACGGAACAAACGTGAAAATAGCCGTCAAAGGCGATGGTTCATTTACGCAGGAAGTACAACCGGGTGTCGATTACGTTATGCTGGCCACTTGTAAAGGCTATCTGAATCACAAGGAAGAAATACATATCGAAACGAGCAAGGAAAGCGAAGAACACGTATTACAGTTCCCTTTGGCTTCGATTACGGCTCCGGTGCTAATCGACAACATTTTCTATGATCTTAACAAGGCCACATTAAGGCCCGAATCATCGCAGGCTCTCGACAAACTCGTGCAACTGCTGAACGATAATCCTCACGTAGCCATAGAATTAGGAGCCCATTGCGACTATCGGGGAACGACCGAATATAATCTCCAACTCTCACAACGCAGAGCCGAATCGGTTATCAACTATCTGATAGAAAGAGGCATTGAGAAGCAACGTCTCGTAGCGAAAGGTTACGGAAAGAGCGTTCCCAAAAGTGTAAACCGCAAACTTTCGGAGAAATATGAATGGCTACAAACCGGCGATACGCTGACAGAAAGTTTCATCGCAAAGCAATTAAAAGACAATCAAGAGATATGTAACCAACTGAACCGGCGCACGGAATTCAGGGTAATCAAGACCACTTACGGCCTATTGGATAAAGATGGCAAACTGCTGAATAAGCCTCAACGTCCTTCCAAAAAGCAGAATGAAAATCCAGACGATGAGCTTTTCTTGATTCAGTAAGCCTCCATGACATTGCTACATCAGTTTGGGCTCTCAATAACATTGTAGGCAATGACGGCCGTCGTGGACAAAACGCCTAAATAGATGATGAAAGGAGAGAAACCGTCAAACTGGAAAGACACCAACATTCCCGACAAATCTCCGGTCACATGCATGAAAGCCGTATTGACAGCATTGACACCATCCAACAGGAAAAACAAGAAAATGACAGCTACCCAACATGCTACTGTCCATATTTTGCTCCACCGCTGAGCGGGCTGAGGCAATCGTTTCATCACTTGTTTCGTAAAACCGTTGTCCTCAACCTCCATCATACGTTCGGCAAAAAATTGCTCTACCAACTGATCATCATTTAGTTTCATATCCATTCTGCTTTAAATAGTTTGCAAGTTTTTGTTTACTCCGCGACAAATGCGACTTTACCGTACCCTGCGGAAGGCGCATAATGTCGGCAATTTTATCAATGGGCTGCCCTTCCATCAACTGTAACGTGATACAGGTACGCTCTGTTTCCGAAAGAATCTCAAGTGCTTTGTAAATATCTATCTGCTCACTTATGGATGACTGACCCGCATTCATTCGCTTCACTTCGGCCGTATCAATGTCAGAAGTCAGTTTATTTCGCCTCACATAATCATAAAACACGTTGTAGGCGATGCGATACAGCCAGGTGGAAAAGCTCGACAAGCCCTTGAATTGCGTAATATTTACATAAGCCTTAATAAAACATTCTTGGGCCAAATCATCACTCAGCGGCTCATCTCCCAACGTTTGATTAAGGAAGAAACGCCGTATAGGCGACTGGTATTTCATAACCAGCTTGTCAAAAGCCTTACGGTTATGAAACACAGCCACCTGCGTAACGAGAGAGATGTCGTCCAATTCTTTCACCTTTTATCAGAATTCCGGGGTTTGACGCTCGTCTGTATTCGTATTATCACGCTGTGATGTTTTTTTGGCAACATAGATTTGCCCTACTCCCAAGCACGCTACCAACAAGCCTATGCCGACCAATGGCGAAGCGCCCAGGAAGTAAAAGAACAATGCCAAGCCCGCGCCCAGCGCCACATTCTTCACACCTTTCTGCCAAAGAAACGAATCAGTTTCCTTATTTTCCGGCTTTACTGCTTCGGGAATAGGCTGTCCTGAGGCCATGGCTTGCTGCGCAATGGTCACCCGATCATTATGTTTTTTCAGCATAAATCGAATGATTAACGCCAATATAATGAAAGGAGAAAGCAACAACAAGAACAAGAAAATAACGATTACGATGGCCAACAAGACGCCACCGGTACCCACTGTACCTGCGAAAAGGTGCCTCAAGAAACGATCAACAGCAACATCTTCCCAATCAGAATCGGAATCATGATCCATGTATATGGGCTCATCATAAACCACATCTTCAGAATCAGCGACACTCGAGGTGTCAGAATAGGCTTCAATACCCGTGTTTGAAGAGTCTGCCACGACTGTGGCTACAGGGTGATGACGATGCTTGGGGCCTGCATTTACTGCGATTGTACCCAACGTAAGACTTAAAACCAATGCTACAAAATATCTTTTCATTTTTATCTATTTTATTAAATGATTTACTGCTTAGACGCAAAGCAGAGGACTCTGGTTGCAAAGTAACCACATTTTTTATTAAATATCCCCGACCTACCACCTATATACTATATTATTTTCTTATTTTTGTAACCAATATGAAGTTTCCCGAAGCATTTGTTACATACACACGCGGACTGATGGGCGAAGAACTTTATTCCTGCCTTGAACAAGCCCTTGTGTCGCCTCCGCCAGTCAGCATCCGTCTGAATCCATTCAAAACAGCCGACTTTAACATGGCCATTGCCCATGAACCGATAGGCTGGTGCGACCTGGGCGCGTATCTGACAGACCGCCCTAACTTCACGTTCGACCCGCTTATGCACAGCGGTGTCTATTATGTACAGGAAGCTTCATCCATGTTTGTTGCCCATGTTATCCGGCAACTAATCCACTCTCCCGTCCACATGCTTGATCTTTGCGCCGCTCCGGGTGGCAAATCAACGTGCGCCATGTCAGCGCTTCCTGCGGGCAGTGTGCTCTTCAGCAACGAACCCATGAAGGTACGGGCTCAGATTCTCAGCGAAAATATTCAGAAATTCGGCCATCCCGACATCTGCGTAACGAACAACTACGCCCGTGACTACCAAAAAACGAAACTCAAATTCGATGTTATCCTCACCGATGTACCTTGTTCCGGCGAAGGAATGTTTCGCAAAGACGAAGACGCCATCGAAGAATGGAGTCCTGCCAACGTAGAGAAATGCGCTCAGTTACAGCGCGAAATCGTTCGCGACATTTGGCCATGCCTCAACGACGGCGGCTATCTCATCTACTCCACATGTACCTTCAACGCGCACGAAAACGAAGAAAACGCCAACTGGATAGCCCAAGAGTTAGGTGCCGACTTTGTTTCTATTCCCATCAAACCCGAATGGAACATCACGGGAAGCCTGACAGACGACCATCCGATGTACCGTTTCATTCCCGGGAAGACCCGTGGCGAAGGTCTCTTCATGGCTGTTTTAAGAAAACGGGGAGCTACAGAAGAAACTGCTTCCATGCCCAATAAACCGCTGACCACCTGGAAAGAGAAAGACCTGAAAGGCCTTTACGTGCTGACACATGGCATCAACGCGCCGCAACAGAAAGGCAAAGACCTGATACCCGACATATCCATGGCGCTCTCTATCCTGCCCGACAAAGACAACTATGCCGCTGTTGATGTCGACTACCCCACAGCCATCGCCTATCTGCGCCACGAAGCCATCACGCTACCTCCGCAAACACCCCGCGGCATTGTCTTGATTACCTATCAGAAACAGGCTCTCGGCTTCGCGAAGAACATCGGCAACAGGGCCAACAACCTCTTTCCGCAGGAGTGGAAAATCAAAAGCAGCCACCTGCAACCACTTATTCCGATATTGAAGATAAAATCATAAAGCATGAAACAATATTTAGACCTACTCGACCGTATCGTGACGGAGGGCCATCCGAAAAGCGACCGCACCGGCACCGGCACTCAATCCGTATTCGGCCATCAAATGAGATTCAACTTAGAAGATGGTTTCCCACTCCTCACCACTAAGAAATTGCACCTGAAAAGTATTATTTACGAATTGCTGTGGTTTCTCAAAGGCGACACCAACGTAAAGTATTTGCAGGAGCACGGTGTAAGAATCTGGAACGAATGGGCCGACGAGAATGGCGAACTGGGCCCCGTTTACGGTCACCAATGGCGGTCGTGGCCCGATTATCAGGGAGGAACCATCGACCAGATACAAAACGTTCTGGATCAAATAAAGCACACACCCGACTCCCGCCGCATGATTGTTTCGGCCTGGAATCCGGCCGAAGTCGACCAAATGGCATTGCCTCCGTGCCACTGCCTCTTCCAATTCTACGTAGCAGAGGGCAAACTTAGCCTCCAGCTCTACCAACGCAGTGCCGACACTTTCTTAGGCGTGCCCTTCAATATAGCCAGCTACGCGCTGTTGCTCATGATGATGGCACAGGTGACAGGACTCAAACCGGGCGAGTTTATCCACACGACGGGCGACACCCACCTGTATCTGAACCATCTGGAACAAGCCAATCTACAGCTAACCCGCACACCACGGTCGCTGCCCGTAATGAAACTGAATCCCGATGTGAAAGATCTTTTCGCTTTCCAATACGAGGATTTCGAACTAACCGACTATAACCCGTGGCCGCATATACCGGCCCAAGTATCCGTATAAGTACTATGCACATCAACATGATTGCTGCCGTGGCCCGCAATAGGGCCATCGGTTTTGAGAACAAACTCCTGTATTGGTTGCCCAATGACCTGAAAAGATTCAAGCAACTCACCACCGGGCACACCATCATCATGGGCCGCCGCACTTTCGAATCATTGCCTAAGGGCGCCCTACCCAACCGTCGTAACATCGTACTGAGCCGTAGTCCACGGCAGTTTACAGACTGCGAATGCTTCCAGTCATTAGAAGAAGCGCTCCGTCACTGCCGTTCCGATGAAGCCGTTTACATTATCGGCGGTGCCAGCATCTATGCCGAAGCTATCAAACAGGCCGATCGCCTCTACCTGACAGAGGTTGATGATACGCCCGAAAAAGCCGATGCTTTCTTCCCGACGTATGACGACTGGACGCCGACAAACCGCGAACATCACGAGAAAGACGGGAAACACACGTATGACTACGACTTCGTTGACTACGAAAGGAAATAAAGTCATCTATTGACAACGGCCAAAAGCCCATATAAAAAGAAATCCTGCAATCAGCACAAACGCTCATTGCAGGATTTTTCATATATCTACCAGAGGACTATTCCTCTATTGTTTCATCATCCTCTTCAGCTTCTTCCGCAGCCAAACTCTCCTCAATAGACGAGATAGGCAGCTGCCGATCGAACAGAGTACTGAAAGAAATAATCGTTTCGCTGCGCGATAGTCCCAGCGGTTGCAGCTTATCATGAATCAACTCCATCAAATGCTGGTTGTTACGAGCAAACAACTTGATAAACAAGTCCATACCACCCGTTGTTATATGACACTCAACCACCTCCGGCACTTTCCGCAGTGCCTCGATTACACGGTCATGATCAGAAGAATCTTTCAAGTATAAGGCTACATAAGCACAGGTCTCATAGCCTATCTTCTCCGGATCAACAACAAACTGAGAGCCCTTGATTACACCAAGGTTTGATAACTTCTGCACACGCTGATGAATGGCAGCACCGCTGACATTGCAAGCACGTGCGACTTCCAAAAATGGAATTCGTGCATCCTCCGACACAAGTCTGAGGATCTTTCGGTCTAAAGAATCTAAATTGTGATGTCCCATTTATTTATACATTTGCGTACAAAAATACGACAAAAGTTTGATAGTGACAACGGATTTTACCTTTTTGTTTCGATTTATTCTTAAAATAACAAAAAACGAAAGTAACTGAAACACAAAAGAATAAATAATCTAACGAACTGTGTTTCTATTTCTTTTGCGTTGCCGAATAGCTGATTTTTAGGACATTGGCCTGCCTTAACGCCTGCTTCACCTCATTGATTACCTCCATGCGCGTGTCACGATCGGCCTTAATAGATACCATCATCTGCTGCTGTTCATCAGGTGTCATCTTGCTGCGCGCTTCCGAAAGATAGTCTACTATCTCTGCCGGTGTCACGATTTGATCATTCATCTGAATCACCGTTTGGTCCGAACGACCATTCCCTTGCAACGCTTTGCCTATATATATATAGGTAACAGCCGACTTCTTGGCCAACCGTGTCAGTTCAACGCCCTGCGGTTCACGATACTTCACTTTCAAAATGACCTTGCGCATGTGCGTTACAATCATAAAAAAGAAGAGTACCGAAAAAATCAAATCGGGCAAAGAGGCGGTGTTCAAGCCCGGCATTTCGGGCCGCGACCTACGAAATCTGCTCATTGGTCACCTCCTTTCATGTCTGTCGGAATCGACTCTGACACACGCAACGGGCAGCTTTCTCTGATTCGGTCGCGCGCCGGCGTTGGCAAATGTCTAAAGCCACGTCCGTAAATCTTCCGCGCCGTCCGGTCACGCCAATGCTGATGAGCGGCCACCAAACTGTTTTGCAACTGGAAATAACTATCATAACTCGCGGCCGGATCGGCAGTAACTACAATCAGATGGTCTGCTCCCAACGCCTGCAGAAACGCTTCGACACGCTTCTGAAGCCGATTCATCGGCATGACTTTGTCGTCAACAAAGAGCTGATTGGCTGCGTCAATCTTCAATTGGAGCAACTTCTTCTTGTCCACCTCCGCAACCTTCTGTTCCTGTTTCGCCTCCACGGGCGGCAACTGGCGCGTAAGTCCCTTGTCGATATCCATCGACGAAGCCACCAAGAAGAATATCAACAGCATGAAAGAGATGTCAGCCGTCGATGTGGTGTTGAGCCCCGGAACCCGGCGATTGCGCTTGCGAAACATCATTTCGGTTTTCCTTTACGTTTATAACGTGTCGCGCCATAGCTAACAGCAGCTATGGCCGCAACCAATAAAACCAAACCGGTATAAATAAACATATCGGCAACCTTCAGCCATAAGCGGTCTGAAAACACCATATCATTGATTCGCAGCGGTTCGGCTGAAGCGACGAAAGCCGAAAGCACCACAACCGCCAAAAGAAGAAACAACAACCCATGCGTTATTTTGCGCCGGGGCACATTGTTTTCGTAACCATCGCCCTCGCCATGCCACCTTCTGATGTCGAGCAAAACACGGGTCAGAACTAGCACAACGACCAGCAACAGAAAGAAAAAAAACAGCAACAAAACCGCGTCGGTAAACAGAGGGGCATTGAAATCGGGGTCTTCCATATAGGGTTGGTCAAACCCTACGAAAAAGAAAAGCACGAAAACGATGCCTACTATTCCCATAAGCAGATAGAGCACGCGCTGCGAAATCCGCTCCGTTGGCCAATGAATGATTTGCTTCAACTTCATTTTCTCAGCTTATACTTCATGACAGAGTCGAGCAACGAGATAGCCGACTCTTCCATCTGCGACGTGATATGATCGATCTTCGACAGGATATAATTATAGAAAATCTGCAAAACCAAGGCTACGATGATACCGAAAATCGTCGTAATCAAGGCCACTTTCATACCCGAAGCTACAATCGTCGGATTGATGTCACCGGCTGTTTGTATCTGATCGAAGGCCATCACCATGCCGATAACCGTACCTAAGAAGCCCAAAGAGGGTGCCATGGCGATGAAAAGGGTTATCCACGAGCAACCTTTCTCCAAATTGGCCGACTGCACCGTGCCGTAAGATACGACCGAACGCTCAATATTGTCGATTGATTCGCTGATACGCAGCAGTCCCTGATAGCAGATAGAAGCCACCGGTCCCCGCGTTTCGCGGCACATTGTTTTGGCACCTTCCACGTCGCCAGCCATCAGTTTGTCGTCCAAATCGGCCATAAACTTCTTGGCATTGATTTCCGACAGGCTCAGATAAATGATTCGTTCGATGCAGAAAGCCAATCCAATGACCAGCGCCAAAGCCACCAACGACATGAAGCCGGCATTACCTTCGATAAACTTCGACTTCAATAGCTGATGAAAACTTTTATCTTCTCCCACCTCGTCCATGTCATTCAACATGCTTGATTCGTCCTGTGCCAGCAGAGCGGAGTCGGCTTCCAGGCTATCCGTCACAGCCGAATCGGCCACCGCTTTTTGCGTTTTCTGAACGGCCTCAACCGGTGTCTTGCCCTTCACTTGCTGAGCGCGCACAGGCATGGAACTTGCTGCCAGCAGCACGATCGACAGGCAGAAACAGGCTAATATCTTCTTCATAAACCCAATAACTCGATATTATTATGACTTACAAAATTACATATAATATTCGTGTAGGCAAAAAAACGCTTTTATCATTTAACTTTATTTGAAAATGAAAAGCCCACCACCACCCACCATTCCTCATTGATTCGCACCCAAATCTTGATTATTAAACTCGTCAAAATACTTTACAAACGTCTCTTCTACAATCGATTATTTTCAAACAAAAATATTCTGGCCCGAAATAATCAATTCTAAGCCGTTTTTACAATTCGCTTATTACCAATCACTTACGTTTTTCGCCCCCATCAAAGCGCAGTTTTTAGCGCTTATTTATGCCACTTTTAACGTCTAAAAGCTGCACTTTTACAGGGTAATAGCAGCCCTTTTAGCATCTAAAAGCATAGCTTTGACCACCCGATAGCATAACTTTGGCCTCCTAACAGCTCCATTTTCGGCTTCCGAAGGCGTGTTTTTCACGATTTCACATGCTATTTGCTCACTTTCAGAAGGTCGTTTTGGAGTGAATAGAATTTTACAAATCACTCCTCTTTTGAATACACCCAAGCGGGCGTATGATATTCGACGAAACAGAAAGGATACATCAAAGGATTGCAAAGATGAATATTTGGCCTACAAAAAGTGTCAAAACACACGTAGAAAGGGCGTTTCAAGTTATAAAAATGCCAAATAACCTTGGACGTTACAAATATTTTTTTCTATCTTTGCACTATATAGTAAGGTGTAAACAGACTGCGTAGAATGAAAAAAACACTCTTTATCCTCATCACGATTTTCACTTGGCTACCGCTCATCAGCGTTGCGCAAAGTTACAATATGCTGTGGAAAAAATACACAGAAGCAGAACGCAGGGACTTGCCCACGGATGGACTGATCATCCTTGAGCAAATAGCCGGCAAGGCAAAAGCTGAGCGAAAATACGGGCATCTGCTCAAGGCCGAACTTAAAATAGGACAGATCAAAACCTCTATTTCACCGGATTCCATAGCTCCTTTGCTCCAACGGCTGAAAGCCAAAGAAGCCGCGGCAGAGCATAAAGATATGATTCTGGCTTCCATTTACCAATGCGCGTTGGGAAAAATCTATGCTTCGCTCGACTTACCCGACCAAGATTGTAAAGCCGAAAGCAAACGATGGTTCAAAAAAGCCATGAGTTTTCCCGACAAGTTGGCTAACATCAAGGCAAACACCTATGTGCCATTGCTCCTCGAAGGAACCGATAGTCATATCTTTTATAACGATCTTTTACACGTCATCGGCTATGAAGCGGGCGATTTCAAGACCATGTATAAGTGGTACAGTGAGCACAATAATCGGTCGGCAGCTTGCCTCTGCGCTTTCGAACTGATACAGCAAGACCGCAAAGCCCGTGTCTTGGAAATGAGGAAATCGAAGTATCTGCAAACCATCGACTCGCTCATCAACGTCTATAAAGACTTGGCGGTAGCGGGCGAACTGGCCATTGAGCGTTACAAGTTTATGGACCAAGCCACCGGCGCGACCACGACCGATAAGTATAACTATATCAATTACGCGCTAAGTCGTTGGGGCGGATGGCCCAGAATGAATATTCTGCGCAACGTGCAGAAGCGTCTCACCCTGCCCAGTTTTATTGTAGAGATTGATCAAAACATACTACTGCCAAACACGCCGAAGTGGGTTCATATCCGACAGATTACCAACTTGCAGTCGATTACGATGTCGGTAACCCGCCTCAATGTAGACCACGCGTTGGAACTAACACCGAACAAGGCGGAAGACTATGCCAAAATCAGCCGTCTGCTGTTGAATAACACGATCTCGACGCTCACCCACAGATATGTGGGACAGCCCCCTTACAAGGTTTGTTGCGATTCGATGCTGATTGATGGATTGTCTGCAGGCGTGTATTTGATAGAATTTACAACCGACAATAAGGAAGTCAAGCCCGAAAGAGCGCTTCTGCATGTAACCGATTTGACAGCTTTAAGTCATGCGCTTCCTAAAAATCAGCTAAGACTGATTGCCCTAAACGCTACTTCGGGGCAACCTGTTGCCGGCGCGCATATCCGTTTGTCGAAACAAAATTGGCAAACCCAAAAAGAGCAAATCATCCAAACGCTCGTCACAGACCGTAATGGCGAAGCTATCTATACAGCGAAAGAAGATGTCGCTTTTATGACGGTGTCTACCGAACAGGACCAGTTTTGTCCTAAAATACCTACCAATAACGAAATGTATTTCCCCGAAGAAGCGGACAATCCGGAGCTAAACATGCAACTGTTTACCGATCGCAGTCTGTATCGTCCCGGGCAAACGGTCAAGGTTTCGGTGGTAGCCTATACCGCCAGACACCAAAACGACGAAACGAAAGCGACCGAAGGGAAAACGATTAAACTGACGCTTCGCGACGCGAACTACAAAGTACAAGGCGAAAAAACGGTTACGACCGATGATTATGGTACGGCTTCGGCTGAGTTTGTGCTACCTCGCACGGGACTGACAGGCTACTTCAGCATTGCGGCCGACAGGGAAGCAAATTGCTCTTTCCGTGTGGAAGAATACAAGCGACCGACCTTCGACGTCGCTTTCAATCCTTACCTCAATGCCTATCGTAGTGGTGATACGATTCAGGTGGAAGGTATTGCCAAGAGTTTTGCGGGGATTCCCGTTTCCGGAGCTACCGTGAAGCTGAAGATTCAGCGCCGTCCGCACTTCTTCTGGGCCCGTAAATCCTACGCAAACGTATATACTTTTGCGCCGGACACGACCGTGACCGATGCCGAAGGCAAGTTTTTGGCTCGTGTCCCCCTGTTCTTGCCGGAAGCTAAAAAGGGCGAATCGCTCTACTATAACTATGTCATTCAGGCTGTCGTTACCGATATGGCCGGTGAGAGCCACGAGGCTTCTACCAGCTTGCCGTTGAGTAATCGTACAACCATCTTCAGCACAGACCTTGCCGGTCGACTGGACAAAGCACGGTTAGGAACCTTCAAATTCACTTATACCAACCTGCTTGGCAAAGAGCTGGAAGCCGCTGTCAGCTATCAAATCAATGGAAAAACGTACACGGCCGCGGCCAATCAGGAGATTGAACTCAATAAATTAAACCTGCAATCGGGTCGACACAAATTGCTGGCTACTTGCGGAACAGATACACTCTATCGAAAGTTTATCGTGTATTCGTTTAAAGACAAAACCGCCCCTATTGAGACACCCGACTGGTTTGTCGTCTCTGATAAGACATTCCCGGTCGACGGTCGCGGGATAAGCGTGCAGTATGGGTCGAGCGAAGAGCGTGTGCATGTGGTCTACGACATATTCTCCGACCACAAATTATTGGAGCAAGGGCATATTGATTTGAACAAGGAAGTACGCACCCGCACCTTCAAATATAAAGAGGAGTATGGCGATGGCATCGTCATTTCCATGGCATGGGTCAAAAACGGCAAGCATTATAGGCATCAAGTCAACCTTAAAAAACCTCTGCCCGACAAGACTTTGAACAGGAAGTGGCTCACGTTCCGCGACCGACTGACACCCGGCCAGAACGAAACATGGAAGTTGCAAATAACCGACAAGAAGGGAAATGCGGCTAAAGCGCAGCTAATGGCCGTGCTCTATGACAAGAGTCTGGATGACATCATGCCACACCAATGGACTTTCAATCTGCCTCTCTATCGCCGGTTAGCGGATATCAGCCCATGGACGGGCAACAATTTCTATTCGATAAATCTCTATGGAGAAGAGCCTTTCCACGCGCTGCAGGAGATGCGGCTCAATTTCACGAAGATTGATCCATCTGTTTTAAATTGGAATGACGCGTATTTCAACGAACAAATGATGGCGTGTTCGGTAGTCGCAAGCTGTCCACAAAAAGAGAGAATGTTCGTGGGTGCCATGAAAACAAGGGCATTCGATGTAGCGGAAGCAAAGGCAACCGATGCGGATCAGGAAAGCAACGCAAACGAGGACACAGCCGAAGAGCCGCAGAAATCACGGACTTCAACCATCAGAAAGAATTTTAACGAAACGGCTTTCTTCTATCCTGCTTTGGAAACGGACAACCAAGGCCATGTAAGTCTTCGCTTTACGCTCCCGGAAAGTGTAACGACTTGGAAGTTTATGGGCTTTGCGCATGACAAGACGATGAACTATGGCTTTCATAAAGATGAAGCCGTTGCGCAGAAGACATTGATGGTGATGCCCAACATGCCACGCTTCGTGCGGGCCGGAGATCATCCGCAGCTTAGTTGTCGAATCGCGAACACCACCGAAAAGGTACAAAACGGCAAGCTGACCATGCAACTTATCAACCCCGAGGATGAGAAAGTTGTATTCGCGCAGTCGAAGAATGTCACCGTCAAACCGAAAGAAACCATCGCTTCCGCATTCGCGTTCAATCCCCAGACTATCATCGGCAATGAACCTACGACTATACTTATCTGCCGCATGATGATAGAAGGTTACAACTTCAGCGATGGTGAACAGCACTATCTCCCCATCCTTTCCGACAAGGAGAAAGTTATGAATACGGTGGCATTCAGTCAGATACAGCCCGGAACGCAAACGATAGACGTTGACCAACTGTTCCCCGTCAAGGAGAGCAATAATCGACTCACCATCGAATATACCAGCAATCCGGCCTGGCTCATGATCAAGACGTTGCCAAGCGTCGCTGCAACAGAGACCCGAAATGCCATATCGCAAGCCGTTGCTTATTACGCCAATAGCATTGCGAAAGATATCATTACGAAAAGTCCGAAGATAGCAGAGACAATCCGATTGTGGAACATGGAGGACAAGACTGATCGTAAGAGCGCCTTTGAAACCATGAGCGACGAACTGGAGAATACGCCTTGGCTGCAAGACGCGATGCGAGAGAAGGAACAACAACATTTGTTGATGACGTATTTGGACGAAAACACCATTGACAGCCGATTGGCCTTCAACATCAAGCAACTTCAGAAATTGCAGAATACTAAGGGTGCTTTCTGCTGGTGGGAGAATGGCCCCGGTAATCTTTATATCACGCTTTCGGTCAGTACCATGCTGCAACGGCTCAACATGATGATCGGTAAACAAACGGCTACGGCGCAAATGCTACAAAAGAGTATGACTTATCTTGAAGCTGAGATTGCAAAAGAAGTGAGTTGGTTGAAGACACAGAGAAAAACAGAAAACAAGAATTTGACACCCAGCGAATCCGCAATTCAATATATGTATCTTTGCGCTTTGCGTCAAGAAAACCAAAATAAGGCAGATTATCAATACTTACTGAAACTATTAGAGGAGCATCCCAATTATCTGACAATATATGGCAAGGCCACGATGGCGGTCATTTTGGGCAGAGCGGGAAAGCGTTCGCAAGCTATGCAACAGTTGAATAGTCTGAAACAATATTCCGTTTATAAGGAAGAAATGGGACGCTACTACGATACGCGTCATGCTTACTATTCGTGGTATGACTACAAAATACCGACACAAGTGGCGGCTATCGAGGCGCTAAAGCTGATTACTCCTGACGATAAGAAGACCATCACCGAATTGCAACGCTGGCTGTTGCAGAGCAAACGCACCCAACTATGGGATACACCGATAAACTGCGCCAATGCGATTTATGCTTTTGTCGATGGAAATCTCTCTACACTGACCGAACCAACAACGCCCGCTACGCTCAAATTGGGCAATACTGCCTTAACGACAACGGCAGCTGTACCCGGTACAGGTTATGTGCAGGCGCAACAAACGGGTAGCCATTTCGGCACGTTTACCGCAGAAAACCATACGAATAGAGTTACGTGGGGAGCCGTATACGCGGAATTTACCCAAAAAGCGACCGACATTGCCGACGCCACCATGGGCATAAGCGTGAAGCGTGAGGTGATTACGCCTAACAAGGATGTGAAAGTGGGTGACAAAATCAAGGTAAGAATAACGATTACAGCCGACAGAGACTATGATTTTGTGCAAGTGTCAGACCATCGTGCGGCGTGTATGGAACCCGTACGACAACTCAGTGGCTACACCCAAGGCTACTATTATAGTGCCAAAGATGAGACCACCTATTATTATTATGACATGATGGCGAAAGGTACTCATGTCCTTGAGACTGAATATTACATAGATCGGGTCGGTGACTATACGACTGGCACCTGCACGGCACGCTGCATGTACAGTCCCGAATATGCCGGACGCACCAAGGGTCTCAAGCTACAAGTAAAATGATTATGAAAAAAACGATATTACTCTCATTACTGGCTATTAGCTCATTGAGCGGAATGGCACAGAAAGTATCAGTAGAAAAAGAATCCATCAATGTGGGACAGGTTCTCTATAGAAATCCTGTTACGGTGGAATTCAAGTTAACAAATAAAGGAAATAAGCCCTTACGAATAGAACAGGTACGCACTAGCTGTGGCTGTACGACCGTTGCATACGCCGACGAAACGATAGCGGAGGGTGCGGAATACATTCTGAAAGCTACGTATGACGCAGCTACACTCGGCCATTTTCAAAAAGAAATAGGCTTATATACAAACGACCGGAAACGACCGGTAATGCTTAAGATACGCGGTGTCGTTGTAGAGAAGTTGAAAGACTATATCGGAAACTACCCATACGACTTGGGCGACTTGAAGACTGACAAGAACCAAATCGAGTTTGATGACATTAACCGGGGCGATAGACCATCGATTAAAATACACATATATAATAATGCGGATCGAGTTGCGGAACCTCAGTTGATGCATCTGCCTAACTATCTTACGGCCGAAATTGCGCCGTCAAAGATTGCGCCCGGACATCAAGGCGAGGTTATTGTAACGCTAGATTCCAAAAAGCTACGCAATCTTGGATTGGCGCAGACCAATGTCTACTTGGGTTTCGCTCCGGGAGAAAAGATTTCTTCTGAGATAGAGCTCCCCTTTTCGGCCGTACTCCTGCCATCATTCAAAAATATGACCCTGGAAGAGCTGTCCCGAGCGCCCAAATTACAATTAAGCACAGAGAATTTGGACTTAGGTGAGTTTCATGAAAAGAAAAAACTGAAAGGAACGATTGAGATTTTCAATGCGGGACAAACAACACTTGAAATCCGAAATCTTCAAATGTTCACGACAGGACTTGAGGTTGCACTAAACAAAACAAAGATAGCTCCACGAGAATCAGCCAAACTCAAGATTGCCGCAACGCATGAAATATTGAAAGTTCAACGCCCTCGCGTGTTGATGATTACCAACGATCCGGAACATCCAAAAGTCGTTATCAATATCAATGCTAAATAAGTATGATACAAATAGAAATCGATCATGGGAGCGGCTTTTGCTTTGGCGTCACAACGGCTATAAAAAAGGCTGAAGAAGAGCTGGCAAAAGGAGGGACGCTATATTGTCTTGGAGATATTGTGCACAATGGTATGGAAGTAGAACGCCTGCACGAACAGGGGCTCATCACCATCAACCATGAACAACTAAAAGACCTACACGACGTCAAGGTCTTGTTAAGAGCCCATGGTGAACCGCCGGAAACATACGAAATAGCACGACAAAACAATATTGAAATAATTGATGCGACCTGTCCGGTGGTGCTTCAGTTGCAGAAGCGTATCAAGAAACAATATGAATGTAACGAAGAAGATAACAACACAGAAGAAAACAGGCAGATTGTCATATTTGGCAAGAACGGACACGCAGAGGTACTTGGGCTTGTAGGACAGACACGAAGCAAAGCTATCGTTATTGAGAAATTTGACGACGTGAAGCTATTAGACTTTAACCGCAATATCTATCTTTATTCGCAAACGACAAAGAGCCTTGATGAATTTCATCATATTATAGAATACATTCAAGAGCATATCGCCAAAGAAGCAGAGTTCAAGAGCTTTGACACAATCTGTCGACAGGTTGCCAACCGCATGCCCAACATCTCGACTTTTGCCTCGCGACACGATGTTGTTCTCTTTGTCAGTGGCCGCAAAAGTTCCAATGGGAAGGTTCTATTTCATGAATGTAAAAGGGTGAACGCCAATAGTTTTCAGATAGAAAGCGCGAAAGAAATCAATATGTCATGGTTTGATGGCGTCTCAACTGTCGGAATCTGTGGCGCAACAAGTACACCCAAATGGCTTATGGAAGAATGTAGAGATTATATTTTGAATCATTATAATGAGCCATAACGACAGAAATAACACATACAAAAAAGAGGGCCACTTCTCACGAAGTAATCCTCTTCTATGAAAAAACAGTATTTTTTACTCACAATGTAATATGCTTTGTTTTATTTACCTTTTTATTTTAGGTATTGGATACATCATCTGAAATTTATCACATTTACTTTTTTGCTTTTCCCAAAGCTAATAATAAAGAAAAAAGGATAAATCAAGTATCAATTACTTTGTAAGAAAAGACTTTGTTTTATCTACTTTTCTGATGCAAAGATAATTAAATCTCTGATTCTCACAAATATTTTCTAAATAAATTACAAGCGTAATACTATTTTTATTATGAGTAACCAACATTCTGCTAAACAATTAAACAAGAAATGCGTTATTTGGTTACAAATTTACATTTTAGTCGCTTTTTCATACTGACTAAAGAGCCATGACCTTTGCTCTTCTATCGTCAGATTACTATTATCCAACTCAATTGCGTCGTCAGCCTTACGAAGTGGCGAAACATCGCGGTGCGAATCGATATAGTCGCGCTCTTCTACATTCTTCAGAATATCGTTATAGTCGGCTTCCATACCCTTTTCGCGCAGCTCATCAAACCTCCGCCGCGCCCTCACTTCGGCACTGGCAGTAACA
>CAUURC010000008.1:0-64655 GCA_963547405.1 uncultured Prevotella sp. | reverse complement strand
TAGCTGTATTTCCGTCATTTACAAAAGACTTGGTAGACATTTCGTAACTGTTTCGTACAGAATTTTGTTGGGCATCTTTTGGCCCTTCTTTTGGCTCCTTTTGTTCAGTTTTTATCCCCCCGTCTTCGAAACTTATAATAGCTGCTCCATTAGATGGAGTGTTTTCCAAATCAGAGAAACTTTCGACTGATGTGACATGACTGGCAGAAGGGCCTATTGATGTTACCGGACAGGTGTCCTTGACATAATCGGGGAACTCTATCAAACGAACGGAAGAAAGTTTCTTCTGACCGTTATAACCAATATTCAGGATTCCCAGCTTGCGTAGCTTCTGGAGGGCCTCTTTAATGCCTTCTACAGGAATGCCGGTCGAAGCACTGATCTTCTTCATGTCAAACCATAGCGGATCCTCATAGTTTTCACTCTCCGAGTAAGTATGAAGAAGTAAATGGAGATAAATATGAAGAACCTGTGCGTTCACAAAGAAATCTTGGAAGTCAAGGTCGTAATACAGCTTCACCCAGCCACCTCTCACATTTTCCAAAGCCAGGAACTTTGAAAATTCACGAACGGTAATGAGAACACCGTTACGTCTTAGAGAGGCAACATGGATAATGCCTGCCGCCTTCAGCTTATCTAAAGAACGTCGGGCGGATTTACGGCTTATCTCCAAAAAAACCATGATGTCTTTAATTGAGGTGCGAAACTGCCCCCTCATCGTAATTTTGTCAAAGTAAGGCTTATCCTCCCTTTGAGCATTCAAAAAAATGTGCAGGAACATTTGCACGGCGTTGCTGTCATTATAGAAAGAACAATTATAGAACTTCCTGATAAGACCAATCCATTTGTAATCTCCCATAGGTCAGCTGTTTTCTGGTTCAATGGCTATCGCCCTTACTTCTGTATTCTCATTGATGTTCTCGAAATCGTCAAAGATCTTACCAGTTGGATCTACGAGGACAAATGTTGTAATTGTCTTTCTACTGTTATCTATTTCCATACTGCTGTTCTTTTAAAAGTCAATTGTCTGATTCTATTCGAAAGGAAAGAAACTTTGAGCCTCGGTTTCCTTTGATCCAAATACATGTCTCATCGTGGGTGATGGTTTGAATAGATGCTAACAAGGATTTACCATGATGCCACCTTACCCGGGCATCTAAGATGAGAGAGAGAATGGTGTTGAATTTACCAATAACCGTTTCCTTTGACCCTTTCTCCCGATACAAGGATGGGGTTATCTGAAAGAGCAAGTCAACCAACCATAGTGGTTTCTTGCGCACATGAACTTCTTTTACGATGTAATACATGAAAATCCGCTTTTAAAGGTTATCCTTTAGGAGAAGGCATACAGACAGGGTTGGTTCTATCTCGGTAGATACCCTCCCTTTTCAAAAGATAGTACACTGTACTTACATTCATGTAGAACTCGTTTGCAAGCGCACGCATGGCTGCCATTGGAGAAATAAGTTTTTTCTCTATTACCGGGCCATATTCTTTTATGTACTTATCCACGATTAATTGCCTTCGCTTGACAGGCGGAGTCTCAAAAGCCAATACCTTCTCAACTTCTTCCCTGACATTGGGAGGAAGTTGCGCAACAGCACCGGGAGATACGGATTGGAGTTTTTTACGCCTTCGTCTCTTGGTTTCGGCTAATTCAGGATCATACACGCCGTTGTCTCCGACATTGCGGTTAATCTCTCGCAATATCGTGGTACGGTCAACCTTTAGAACTTCAGCAATTTCCCTGAAATTCTTCCCCTCTTGAAGGAGCTTGGCAATTTCTTGCCGCTGTTTGGAATCTAATTGCTTTCCCATATTGTTGATGCAAAAGTGTTAAACGGGTCAGAATCTCTTCTTTCCCTCTATTTTTTTGTGCATCAACAGTTGTGTTTTTCTTGAAGTTTCAGGACTTCAATACCTACTGATTATCAATGTTTTAAAGTCTATTGTCCAAACGCGCAATTAACACTTTTAACAAATTGTACTTCTAACTTGAACATCGGGGTTGTTTGGGGATTGACAGATGCCCGTTAAACCCCTTGTACGACCTAAACGCGTGAGGAAGAAATTGCAAGGGTTTTTCTTAAGGTTTGTAAAAGGGCTGCTTTTAGCGTGTAAAAGCATAACTATGAGCGTGTGAAAGCTATGCTTTTAGCGTGTAAAAGCATAGCTTTCACACGACAAAATGGCAACTTTAAGAAACACTCGACATGATGGCCCTTGTCCCGCACTCATCATTAATAGGTATCCGCCGGTTTTTCAAAATCACAATATATGGTGATTGCAGGGCTTTCGTAAGCGTTTTACCTTTGCAGCGTCATCCTAATAACGAACAGGAGGACGGTTCTTATCAACCTATTTATATTAATTTAAACAAAAAACAATGAAACTCAAATTATTTCTTTTCATGGCCCTCGCCGGCATTTTCTTCACTTCATGCAGTAAAGACGACGACAAAGAACCCGTCAAGAGCGTTGCCGATAAGGTGGTAGGCGTATATGAAGTTCATACTGCCGCCGTTTCCCCCAGATTTCAAAAGCCGATGGAGAACGATGGCGACAAAGTGACGGTGACGAAGGTGGGCGAGAATACGGTCAACATTATTTACGCGACCAAGACTTGGGGCGCCGGAGCCTTTGAAAAGGTTACCGTGGCCACCAGCACCGACGGTAAAGAGTATGTCATTTCTGGGGAAGGCATGGCAAAGAAAATGGGTATGAATCCCAATAATCTCAAGGACTATCCGGCAACACTGAAGGCCACCATCCAGGACGGAATGAAAGTCTTTAATTTCAAGATTACGGTGCCGAGTGTCATGGGTGGCACGGTTATTACATTTACGCCGGTCTCTACCACACCGCAAACCGGTAAATAATCACCCTGCAGCCTATGCGATTTAAATTATTCATGTTGTCAGCTCTATTGATGCTGACACTATCAATATCTGCCGAACCGACAGTTGACGGTCCCTCTGTTACCATCAGAGGGACCGTTGTCGATGAGAATGGAGCTCCCCTTCCGGCCGCATCGGTGGTGGTAGAAGGGACTACCATCGGCACCGGAACAACAAGCGACGGACACTTCACACTGCAGTTGCGCCACTCCAATCCCGTGTTGCGCATCAGCTTTATGGGCTATCAGACCCAACGTTACAAGGTTACCGATAAGACTCAGAATGACATCAAGGTGCGGCTGACGCCGTCGAACAACCAACTGAATGCCGTTGTTGTAACGGGTTCGCGTATAGAGCGACCGCTGAAAGACGTGCCTGTAGTCACCCGTATTATCTCGGCAAGGGACATCGAACGGATCAATCCTGTCGACCTCACACAGCTGTTGCAATACGAGTTGCCCGGTTTACAGTTTGGTTACAACTCAATGAGCCAAACCGAGGAAATCAGTTATCAGGGTATGGGGGGCGAATACATCCTGTTTTTGCTTGATGGCGAACGCGTATCGGGCGAAGGTGCTGACCACAACATCGACTTCTCGCGCTTTAACATCAATGATATAGAACGCATCGAAGTTGTTCGTGGCGCGGCTTCCACGCTGTATGACAGCAACGCTTTGGGAGGTGTAATCAACATCATTACCAAGAATGCCAACCGTCCGGTGATGGCTAACGTGTCGGCCCGCTATGCCGGCAGCAACGGACAGAACTACGCTTTGCAGGCCGGCACACGCCAAAGCCGTCTCTCGACCCTTACATCGGTGGGCTACCGCCAACGCGATAGCTACGTGATAGAGGAGGACAAAGGAAAGAAAATGACTACCGTCAAACCCGACGGCACTCAGGAAACCGAGCAATATGCCGGCATTCCGACCACGATTCATGGCTATGAGATATGGGATGTGAGCCAAAAGATTGGTTATAGCTTTACCGATCATCTGAAAGCCGACGTAAAAGCGAGTTACTATCATAACCGTCAGGCCCACCGATTAGGCGAAAAATTTCACCGTGTATTTGAAGACTACGCTCTCAATAGTCGGCTCAATTGGATTATCAACAAGGATCATCAACTGAACTTTGTTTACCAGTTTGACCGCTACAACAAGAACCAAGACACCATCAAAGGTAGCTCTGCCAATATCTACGCGAACCGCATGCACGTGGGACGTCTCAACTATTCGGGCCATATTGGTAAGCATCAGCTGTCGGCCGGCATAGAATATACCCACGAATATCTGCACCATTACTTCATGCCCGACTCAGGTTCGGCAAGCCGTTATCAGGCAGCCGCCTTCCTGCAAGAGGAGTGGCAGTTGAGCGATGAACTAACGATTGTGGCCGGATTGCGGGCCGATAGAGAGAAACTCTACCACTTCCACTTGACGCCGAAGCTGACTTTGATGTACCGTCCGTGGCGTCAATTCACCTTCAGAGCTAATTATGCCGAGGGTTATCGGTCGCCTTCGCTCAAGGAACTCTATCAGGAATACGACATGGGTGGACTGGGAATGTTTACCCTTTGGGGCAATCCGAAGCTACGACCGGAGAAGAGTCGGCAGTACAGCCTGTCGGCAGAATACAATCATAATGGGCTCAATGCTTCGGTGTCGCTGTACCACAACCGTTTCAAAGACAAAATTTCCTATGCTCGTTTGGACAATGGCACACGTGACATGCAGTATATCAATGCCGAAAAAGCACGTACCACGGGCGTTGAAATCGTAGCTCGCTACCGAGTGACAAAAGGCTTTGATGTCACGGGCAGCTACGCATACGTCGACGATTACGAAAAAACGAACGGACTGAACACCAGTACCGTGCGCCCGCATAGTATGACCTTCGGTGCCTGCTATCGCAAGACATGGTTGAATGTAGACTGGACCACGGCGCTCAACGGGCAGTGGACATCGCGTCTGCGCACCAACACACTCAACAGTGACGGAAGCTATTACTACGTCACTTACGACCCACGAACCATGTGCAATCTCCATTTTTCGGCTCGTTTCCTGCGTGGCATCAACGCGGGATTCATGATCGAAAACCTGCTTAACTACAAGGACAAGTCGAGCGACCGCACCGTTCAGGTGCCACAGAAAGGACAGAACTATGTGGCTACGCTACAAGTGAATCTGGCCGACGTGTTCAAGTGGTAATCTCTTAATATTCAATAACTCTAAAATAGATGAAACGACTTTTAAACAAACGTTTTTTGTTAGCCCTCGGATTAATCATCCTCGTGGCATTCGCTGTTTATGGCTGGAGCCATTGGATTAGTTCTACCCGGGTAGCCTTTATCAATTATCAGGCTATCGAACTGGGACAGATCTCCAAGGCCAACGATAATCCGTCTATTAAGGTGACACAAGTAGACCTCGAACATCTGGACGAGTTGAAAGACTACGATATGATTATGGTCACGGCGATGGGCCTTCAACTCGATTCAGTGCAGCGCGAACAGTTGCGCGAGGCTTCGTTGTCGGTGCCTACCTTTACCCGCATGGTAACCAATCCGGCCAACAATATCAACACCGTTGACTCCGTAGACGGCGATTTTCTGCAGCAGTATCTCGAAAATGGTAGCCGCCGCAACTATCGCAGCATGCTCAATTATATCCGTAAGTTCATCGATGGCAAGAAATTCCGCAGCGTCGAACCCGATGTGGTAGAACAACGGCCGGACAATATGTTGCTTCATATCGACCCCAAAAATCCCGATGACGATGAATTGGGCTTTAATACGGTGGGCGAATACAATGCTTTCCTGCGTCAGAACGGCCTTTATCGTGAAAAAGCACCAAGCATTATTGTCACCGGAATGATGGGAGTAGCCTCATCGTTGGTCGATGGATTTGAGCGTCAGGGCTTCATGGTCTATCGGGTGAACAGGCTAAAAGAGTTTGTCATGGCCCATCATATCGACTCCGTTCGACCGGCTGCCGTTATCAATATGGCTCATGGTCGTGTCGGCGACTATCTGGTACAATATCTCGAAAAGGCTAATATCCTGATGTTCGCTCCGCTCAACGCGAATCAACTCGTTGACAAATGGCAGAATGACAAACAGGGCATGATGGGAGGATTCATGTCGCAGAGTATCGTTGTTCCTGAGATAGACGGTGCCATCCGACCCTATGTTGTCTTTGCGCATCGTGTAGGCAAAGACGGACTTCATGAGGCTTTTGCCGTTCCCGAACGGCTTGATGCTTTTGTCAAGACCGTGAGCAACTACGTCAGACTACAGTCTAAGCCCAACGCTCGCAAGCGTGTGGCCATCTATTATTATAAAGGCCCCGGCTCAAGCGCTATTACTGCTTCGGGCATGGAGGTAGCTCCTTCTTTATATAATGTACTGAAACGCCTTCGCAGCGAGGGTTACAACCTCAATGGTTTGCCCCAAAATGCCGATCAATTAGAGAAAGGCATACAGCAACATAGCTATGACCACAAGCCTATGATCTTTGGAAATGTAGCGCTGTTGCCACAGTTGATGAGTGGTGAAGGTACCGATTCGTTCAAGATTATTCACGGAACCAATCAGGATCCACCGCAAGCTTACATCCGTTCTTACCAGTGGACACAACGCCAGTTCAAGGCCGACGCGCTCATTCACTTCGGTACGCATGGTTCATTAGAGTATACACCACGCAAGCAGGTGGCCCTTTGCAGCAACGACTGGCCCGAGCGTCTCGTCGGCACTCTGCCCCATTTCTACATCTATACCATAGGTAACGTGGGCGAAGCAATGATTGCCAAGCGCCGCTCCTACGCACAAATACAGAGCCATCTTACCCCTCCTTTCATGCAAAGTGAGCTTAGGCAAACCTATGCCAAGTTGGATGACGCCATCGAACAATATAATAAGGAGATGCAGAATACCGACAATCGCCCGACACCCGCTTCACAACGGGCAGCCTTGAAGGTAAAGCGATTGACGGTAGAAATGAATATCGACCGTGACTTAGGGCTCGATCGAAAACAGATGAATGTACCCTATACACAGGAAGAAATCGAGCGTATCGAATCCTTTGCCGAGGAACTATCTAATGAAAAGGTGACAGGACAACTCTACGTGATGGGCCAACCCTACGCGGCAGAGCGTATCGTGAGCAGTGTCTACGCCATGTGCACCGACCCGATAGCCTATGGTCGACTGTCGATAGATCGTCTGAAAAAGCGCACGGATGGTCAAGCCGACCGCCATCAGGGAATCTTCGATCGGCGCTATCGTCAACCGGCGCGCGCATTGGTGGCCCGCCTGTTATCCAATCCTCGTCTGGCTACCGATGAACTGATTTGTCGTGAAGCCGGTATCACAACGCAGGAATTGGCCATGGCACGTGATGTAGATCACATACAACAGGCACCTGATGCCATGTCGATGATGATGCAAATGAGTGCCGGCATGACTGCACAGCCCGAAAAGGCTAAGAAGAAAGAAAACCTTACGGTGAGTCAGTTGCGCGAAAAGGGTGTAAGTCATCAGCACAAGGTGCAGCAGATGCCGAAATTCGTGTACGACAAGATGGCTCAAACGGGCAAATTCCCCGAAAAAATGATGCTGGAAATCCGACGAAAACAGAAGTGGTATCCCGGCAGCAAAGAAGAAGCACAGGATAAAGCCATGGCAGCTAAGGGCGCTAAAGGCAAGGGCAAGCACGGTGACGCGGATGATAAGCAAAACCATACCGGTGCCCGCAGAAAGTATTCGCAACAGCAAGTGCAGCTGGCTCAGGCCATCAATGCTTTGGAAAAGGCTATAAAGAATGTAGACTTGTATCGCCGTGGAATAGCTGAAGCACCCGAAGCTGAAATGCGTTCGCTCATCAATGCTCTCAACGGAGGCTACACGCGTCCGTCATCGGGTGGCGATCTCATCGTCAATCCTTCTACCTTACCCACCGGCCGTAACCTTTACGCGGTCAACGCAGAGACCTGTCCCACCGAGAACGCTTGGGAAAAAGGCTGCCAGTTGGCCGATAATACGATTCAACTCTATCGTCAACGTCACGGCGGACAATATCCCCACAAGGTGAGTTACACGCTTTGGAGTTCGGAATTTGTAGAAACCGAGGGCACCAGCATTGCGCAAATCCTCTACATGTTGGGTGTAGAACCCGTATGGGACGCCTTTGGCCGGGTGAATGACGTGCGCCTGATACCTTCCGAAAGGCTCGGTCGTCCCCGCATAGACGTGGTGGTACAGACCAGCGGACAGCTGCGAGACCTTGCTGCCAGCAGGCTTTTCCTCATCAACAAAGCCGTACTCTTAGCCGCGAAAGCAGGCAATGGCAAGTATGGAAACGAAGTGACCAAGGGCGTCAAGGAGTCTGAACGGACGCTCGAAGACGCCGGAATGTCACCGGCCGAAGCCCGTGAGGTAGCCACATATCGTGTCTTCGGTGGCCTCAATGGTGGATATGGCACAGGCATACAGGAAATGGTTGAACAAGGAGATAAGTGGGATAAGGAACAGCAAATCGCCGAAGTATACATGCATAACATGGGCGCTTTCTACGGCAATGAGAAGCGTTGGGAAGAGGTTAGACAAACGGCCTTCAAGGCTGCGCTCACCCGTACGGACGTTGTTGTTCAGCCTCGCCAAAGCAATACGTGGGGGCCAATTAGTCTGGATCACGTATATGAGTTCATGGGAGGAATCAATTTGGCCGTTCGCAACGTAACGGGCAAGGATCCCGATGCCTATATGAGCGACTATCGTAATCACAACCGCATGCGGATGCAGGAGGTGAAGGAAGCCATTGGAGCCGAAAGTCGCACGACCATCCTCAACCCCGCCTATCTGAAAGAAAAGATGAAAGGCGGTGCCACCACAGCCGGCGACATGGCAGAAACCATCACCAACATCTACGGATGGAACGTGATGAAGCCTAAGGCCATTGATAAAGAGTTGTGGGATGGCATCTACAAGACCTTTATTGACGACCAATACAAGCTCGGCACACGTGAGTTCTTAGAGCAAAAGAGTCCGGCCGCGCTCGAAGAGATGACGGCCGTGATGCTGGAAACCATCCGAAAAGGGATGTGGAAAGCCACGCCCGAGCAGACACAAGAGCTCGCTCGTCTGCATGCTGCTACCGTTGAGAAGTATGGAGCCTCAGAATCTCCATTCGTAACGGGTAATGAAAAACTGCGGGCGTTCATCGACTCGAAACTCGACGCGCAGCAACAGCAGACTTACCGCAACCAAATGGAGTCGGCACAGCAGCGCGATAACCAGGCAAAAGCCGAAAAGGGAACCGTATTGGAGAAGCAGGAGTTGACTTCTGAACAGGTAAAACAGCGTCAGCAGCTCATCAACGGAGCCATCATCGTTGTGGTAACACTCGTTGCGTTGGTAGGCATTGGCTGGTGGGTGCGCCGTCGTCGTAAACAGATGGAGGGATAATGGAAACAGTCGTAACCATCATGATGATGCTCACGGTGGGCTGTTTTCTTCTGAAACAGACCTTCATGGGTGCTCGACAGATCCTCATCACGGCCATTATCGCTATGATGTTTGTGGCTCTGATGTGGCCTTTTGCCATCACGCAGAGCAAAACGCAGATTGCGTCATGGCTGGCCAACCCGCAGCTCATGCTGGATGTGGCCGTGCTGTTGAGTATTGATATCGCGCTCGAAATAGCTTTTTGCGTGACCGATATCGACATACATACTTCACGAAAGGTAGGTCGCAAAAAGCGAATATGGTTTCGCTTTTTGCGCTACTTTCCCGGTTTGCTCATCTTCCCTATCTTCTTTTCGCTGCTCGTGTGGACCATCTTCGCACTCCCCGGCGTCAACTTTTCGCTGATTAGCTGGTCGTTGGGCATAGCCTTGTTGTTTGTTATTCCGCTACTCACGTATCTGTTACGCTTTGTGGTGCCCGAAGAAGTGTTGCGATTGGAACTTCTTTTCCTCTGCAACCTGTTGCTCGGTGGACTCGGAGTCATCGCTACGGTCAACGGAACGACAGCCGTCAGGGGCATATCACAGGTAAACTATGCCGCGTTAGGGGCTATGGCAGCCCTTATCCTCGTATTCGGTTCCATCGGATTCGTGGCACGACGCATTCGGCAAAAGCGCGCTATCGCACGGCTGCAACATAAATAATACAGGCGGACAACATGTCCGTCCATTCATAAAACCTCATTTTAGAAAATTAAAAAGACATGAAATTTATTTCCGACATTTTGTTTTGGATTTCCTCGGGCTTGCTCGTACCCGTGGTAGTGCTACTTATTTATTTCTTCGGACGTAGTCTATTGCTGCTCGGCGGCTTCTTCGGCCAGTATCTGAACATGCGCAAAGAGAGTGCTATCGAGGCCGAACACCTGGCAGAAGGCAAATCGGTCGCAGCCGCGTATGCCCGTTTAATCCTTGAAAACAAGCAGAGTCCGGCTCGCATGGAACACCTTCTGACCGAGTATGAGACCTATTGCGAGAAAGAACTTTCTTTACCAAACACACTCATAAAGATGGGCCCTATGCTCGGATTGATGGGTACTTTGATTCCGATGGGACCCGCTCTTGTGGGATTGTCAACAGGTGATATCGCCACCATGGCCTACAACATGCAGGTAGCTTTTGCCACAACCGTTATCGGACTCTTTGCCGCCGGCATCGGATTCGTCACCAAACAGGCCAAGCAACGCTGGTATAAGAAGAGTCTCAACGACCTTACTTATCTTGTCGACCTGCAGCAGGAAGGGGGAGAGAAGGCATGAGACGGCGCAGAAAGTATGGCTTCATGGGCGATGATGACGACCCCATGAGCAACGTGGGCAACCTTTTCGACGTGGCGATGGTGTTTGCCGTAGCGTTGATGGTGGCCCTCGTAACGCGTTACAGCATGACGGAAATGTTCTCGAAAGACGATTTCACGATGGTGAAAAACCCGGGGAAAGAGAATATGGAGATTATTTCCAAGGAGGGAAAGAAAATCAATCGCTACACGCCGTCGAAGAATCAGAACACCAAAGGCACGAAAGGCAAGAAGGTTGGTATTGCCTACGAACTGGACAACGGCGAGATTATCTATGTGCCACAGTAAGTGGCAGGTGGTAAGTGATGAGCGGCGATGGCATGTAAAAATGTAGGTAGTGATGCCAAAAGCCCGTAAAAAACGGCTATCTTTGCGGTTATATGAACGATACGGACAAGATAGCGGCCGAACTTTTTGGCCGGGTGGGACAGATTTTAGACCTGACCGACGGGGCCATCGCCAATAAATTGATGCACGAAACACTGGTGCAGGTATGCCATGAGGGCTTAGCGGGCAACAATTTGGCCTTCGGCAACCTTTTCTCACAGGTGGATTTCCTCTGTAAGAAGCACCATGTGAATGTGCCCGATGCCATCGCCATCCAGCGCATGCGCCGTGAAAGCAATCGTCCCGGACAACCCGCGCCCGATGAAGTACGCTACAATAGTCGCGCTTTAGCGCTGTTCATCTCGGCCGTACTCGATGTGGATGTGCCGTCAGAGATTGTCAGACGCATTCCCCACACCGACCGACCACACGAGCATCTGCAACCCGTAGACTATCGTTGCGTGCGTTGTATCGTGAAAGAAACCGAAGCCAATGGCTTCATCGCTACCATTGACCAAGACTCCAATGAGAAAGAGGTGGCCGTAAGTCTGACCGATGACCAGCAATACCTTATCAATTTGTTGCGCCCCGGCATGCAACTCAACCTGATTGACGTATCGGCTCCCACGTTATCGCAGAGCTATCGGGCATGCGCCACGGCACGGCTCATCATCGTAGAGCCCGATTTCCTGGTCGATATTAGTAGTATTGCCCGCTGCTTCACCGACTATGGTCATCACCCATTGTCCTATACTGTCAACCGCATGACGCCTTCGGCCAACAGTCAGGCCATCCTTGTGGGTCACTTTGCCGGCAAGGCACTCGACGACATCATCAACGGCGAAGGCCGTTACGAGTGGAAGGAGACCTTTAAGAAGAATTTTAAGGAGAAAGCGCTGGAGTTTTGTACCTGCGAAGACCTCAACCGAGACGAGCAATTCAAAGCGGCGGCTCTTTCCCAAACCCAGAATATACAACAGATTGTTGCCGAACTTTTCGGCGAGTTTCGCTCATCCGTATTTGAACCTCGCACTGCGTTCAGCTACGATCGCAACCAAGCCATCCTCGAACCTTCCTTTGTATGTGAGCAACTCGGCCTGCAGGGCCGTGTCGACCTCATGACGGCCGACATGAAACTGCTTGTTGAGCAGAAAGCGGGCAAGAACTTCAACATCCAACGCAACCTTCCCAATGAGTACGGGTCGTACCAGAAGGAAGACCACTACGTGCAGCTGCTGCTTTACTACGGCGTGCTGCGACAGAATTTCCACGTGGGCAATCATCAGACCGACATCCGATTACTCTATTCCAAATATCCGTTGCCGGGTGGATTGGTAGTCGTCAACTTCTATCAAAAGTTGTTTCACGAAGCCATTCGCTTGCGCAACGCCATTGTATTCCAAGAGTTTGACTTCGCCCTTCATGGTTTCGCTCCCGCGCTCAACAGCCTTACGCCGACCACGCTCAACGAAAAACAGATTTCCACTTCTTTCTTTCAACGCTACGTTCTGCCCCGTCTGCAGGCCGTCACACAACCTTTACAGCAGTTGACAGACGTAGAGCGCGCCTATTTCTGCCGCATGATGACCTTCGTCTATCGCGAACAATTAGCCACCAAAGTAGGACAACAGGAAGGCGTGGGCAACGCTGTGTCCGACTTGTGGAACATGCCTTTGGCCGAAAAACGCGAGACCGGCAACATCTATACGGGATTAACCATCGCGTCGACCGAATGCAGTAGCGACTTCAGTGGTATCGACCTGATTACCCTGAGCGTGCCCGATCAGGGCGAAGACTTCCTCCCCAACTTCCGATTGGGCGACATGGTGTACTTCTATGGCTATCCAAAAGACGCGCAGCCCGATGTCCGCAAGGCACTGTTATATAAGGGAACACTCATCGAAATACGCACCGACCGCATCCAACTGAAGCTCATCAACGGGCTCAACCTGCATCAAAAGGCCGACCAATATGCCATCGAACATGGCGGAAGTGATGTCGGAACGACGGCCGCCGTGCGCTCGCTACACCAGCTGATGACGGCCGACAGCCGTCGCCGACAACTCTTGCTGGGGCTGCGTGAGCCCGAATGCGAAGCCTCCGCCAGACTAACAAGAACTTATCACCCTAACTACGACGACATCATTTTGCAGGCACGACAGGCCCGCGACTACTTTCTGCTGGCAGGACCTCCCGGAACCGGCAAGACCAGCATGGCTCTGCAGTTTCTCGTTAGGGAAGCCTTAGCCGTGAAACCAGTCGATGAGGGCATTCTGCTGATGGCTTATACCAACCGTGCCGTAGACGAAATATGCGGCATGTTGACCAATAATGCCATCGACTACATCCGCATCGGCAACGAATACACCTGCGACACGCGCTATCGCGACCATCTGTTGGGAGCCGTTGTCGAAGCCACGCCCCGCTTGGACATCGTTCGGCAACGCTTATTGCAGACCCATGTCATCGTAGGAACGACAAGCACGCTGCAAAGCAAGTCGTATCTTTTCAGTCTGAAGCGCTTTGCCGTGGCCATGGTTGACGAGGCCAGCCAGATATTAGAGCCGAATATTATGGGACTATTGACCCAATGCGGCAAGTTCATTTTGATTGGCGACCACAAGCAACTGCCCGCCGTGGTACAGCAGGACGAGGCCGTTTCATCCGTCACAGAGCCATCGTTACGGGCCATCGGACTTGATAATTGCCGGCAATCGCTCTTCGAACGCCTATTCCGATTAGAACGACGTGCCGGGCGCACTCGTTTCGTGGGCCTGTTGCGATACCAAGGCCGCATGCATCCTGAGGTAGCTTCGTTTGCCAACCGCATGTTTTATAAGGAAGAAAACCTACAACCCGTACCCCTGCCCCATCAACAGGAAGAGCGTTTGGACTACACCGCGCCATCCGTCGACGCCTTCGACGGCCTGCTCAAACGACAGCGCATAATCTACATTCCTTCGGCTTTCTGTCACGAACCCACGCTATCGGACAAGGTAAACACGGAGGAGGCATCCATCGTGGCCGACGTATTGCGCCGCATCCACCGCTTTTACGCCACTCAATTTGATGCCGATAAGACGGTGGGCGTCATCGTTCCCTATCGCAACCAGATAGCCATGATTCGCAAACGCGTAGAGTTGCTCGGCATTCCGGAGCTTGAACGCGTCAGTATTGATACGGTAGAACGCTACCAAGGGTCGCAGCGCGACGTCATCGTCTATTCATTCACCATTCAACAGTATTACCAGCTCGATTTCCTAACGAGCAATTGTTTCGAGGAAAACGGGCGCGTCATCGACCGCAAACTCAACGTAGCCCTCACGCGGGCACGCAAACAAATGATCATCACGGGCAACGAACAGTTGATGAAAGCTAATCCTATCTTTGCCGAACTCATTCGTGACATCGACGAAAAACAAGGTTGTTGGCGGTAAAACGGCACGGCGGGAAGTTCGTTTTAAATAAAAATCTACGAGAATATGTCAAAACTAAAATAGAAACAGGCCAAAATTACTATTTGTAACTTTAAAAATAAAAGAGCCGTATCAGCACTCGAATACCGAGTTTGATATGGCTCTTCTCATTGCTTTTAAAAGCAAGCAAGTTTCAATTTATAAGTTCATGTTTATTAAGATGGAGTTTTAACACATCCTCTTTATTCTTTTACGCGCGTAAAGTATCGCACAGGATACCATACGGCAATCCAACCTACGGCCATTACCGTGATAAAGACAAACAGGACGTCCGTGTAATGCACGCTTACCGGGTAGGCATTAACGATGAAACTGCCACTGCGTTCACCCATTTTTACCAATCCGTACATCTGTTGCAGCCAGCAGAGCAACAGGCCTACGCCGATTCCGAGCAGCGCGCCTAAAGCCGATATCATGCGACCTTCAAACAAGAATATGCGTTTTATCTGTCGGTCGTCAGCGCCTAAGCAGCGCAAGGTCTCCACATCTTTCTTCTTGTCGATAATCAACATGGAGAGCGAGCCGATGATATTAAAGCAGGCCACAATCAGAATGAACGTCAGGAAGATATAGGCCATGAACTTTTCTATCTGCATAATCTTGAAAGTGTCGGCCTGTTGCTCAAAGCGGTCAAGCACTTTGTACTTTGTACCGGCTATTTCTTTCATCTCTCGCTTGACCGCTTCAAAGTCGCTACCGTTCTTCAGTCGCAGTTCAAGTGACGAAAGCATACCATCCTGATCGAAGAGCAGGCGTGCGAACGTAACGGAAGTAAGGATATAGTTGCGGTCGTACTTACTTTGGTTGACGGCAAACACCACGCCGGGCGACAATAATGAATCAACAACAAAGCCCGACTGCGGGTTCATAATGTCGAATTGTCCATCGCGTTGCGGCGCGTAGATGCGCATATATTCATTGAAGTTGGCCGATGTACCCAGCGTATTGGCCAATCGGATGCCCAAAATACCATATTGCAGATTGGCGGCATGCAGCGAAAATTCGCCGTCGCCATAGAGTATTTCCTTGATATGAGTGAGCTGCTCGAAGTTGTCATCCACACCTTTTATGACCACCATAGCCTGCTTGTCCTGATACATAGCTAAGGCCTGGTCTTCCACACACTCCGTAGCAACAGCCACCTGAGGCAGCTGTCTGATCTTAGTCAAGATGGGATCGTCGGCCGGCGCCGTCTTTCCTTCTACCGGAACGACTTTCAGCTGCGGGTCAAAGTTGGTGAAGAAAGAGGCTACCAAATCATGAAAGCCATTGAATACGCTCAACACGATCACCAGTGCCATCGTCGCTACGGCCACGCCCATCACCGAAATGATAGAGATGACATTGATAGCGTTGGTCTTTTTCTTTGAAAAGAGATAGCGCTTCGCAATATAAAAAGGGAATAACATGGATGAGTGGTAGATGTCGGGATAACTCCTATTTCTTCAATAGTTCGTCAATATGTTCTATATAGTCAAGACTGTCGTCAATGAAGAAACGCAATTCGGGGATAATGCGCAACTGATTACGCACCCGCTGGCCCAGATCGTAGCGGATAGCCTTGTCGTTGGCAATGATGTTTTTCAACATTTCCTCGCCTTTATCGCTTGGGAAAATGCTGAGATAAGCAGTACAGATACTTAAATCTGGGCTTACACGTACACGGGTGACGCTTACCATAACGCCATGCATCATGCGTGTCTGGCTTTGAAAAATCGTAGCCAGCTCTTTTTGGAGCAGGCGTGATATGCGGTTTTGTCTTGTTTCTTGCATAATTATCTTGTTTAAATCGTATGCAAAGGTAATCAATAATATTGAATAAGGGGCTGAATCACGGCGTGGCACCTTATTTTTTACGGATGATAGTCAGTCCGTCGCGTAATGGAAGAATCACTTTCTCTACCCGTGTGTCGGCAGCCACATGGTCGTTGAAAGCCCGTATGCCTTGTGTCTGATGGTCGTGATCGTATGCCGGGTCAATCACGTGCCCATCCCAAAGCGTGTTGTCGGCCAGGATAAAGCCACCGGGATTGAGCAACGGCAACACCGTTTCGTAAGTTTCGACGTAGGTTCGCTTGTCGCCGTCCACAAATGCCATGTCAAACATCACGCCCAGCTGCGGTGCCAGCTGATTGGCGTCACCGATGCGGAAGTCAATCAGCTCAGCCAGTCCCGATCCTTCAATCCACGGCCGTGTGAAATCCTCCATCTCATCATTAATCTCGAACGTATAGAGTTTGCGCGCCACCTGCGGTTCTTCGGCCATCAGCGTCTTGAGTCCTTCGGCCATGCACAATGCCGAATAGCCCGAAAAGGTGCCCACTTCGAGCACATAGCGAGGCCTGACCATCTCAACCAGCATCTTGAGCAGCCGTCCTTGCAGGTGTCCGCTGGCCATTCGCCCATGGATGGTATGGATGTTCGTGGCCCGATAGAGGCGATAAAGGTAGTCGCCCTCGGGGTCAATGTGAGCGGCGATGTATGGATCAAGCATAGTTGAATGTATAAAATATGAAATGTAAGGTATGGAACGCGAAACCGCCCACTTCTCATTTCAAATTCCTGAGTCCCTCCACGGCCAGCTCATAGCTCTTCAGTCCGAAACCGCAGATAACGCCTACACAAGCCGAAGCGATATAAGAGTGGTGGCGAAAGGCCTCGCGCTGATGCACATTGCTGATATGCACCTCTACCACCGGGCATTGCAAAGAGCGTACGCAATCGTGCAACGCGATGCTGGTGTGGGTATAAGCGCCCGCGTTGAGCACCACGCCGTCATACGTAAACCCCACTTCCTGCAGTTTGTCAATCAACGCTCCCTCGCAGTTGCTTTGGAAGTATTCAATCTCTACGTCGGGAAACTTGTCGCGTAGCTGTGGCAGATAGCTCTCAAAACTGCTGTCGCCATAGATGCCTGGCTCACGAACGCCCAGCAGATTGAGGTTAGGCCCGTTAATGATTTGAATTTTCATCTTTTTATTCTATCTTTGTAATGAAATCAGTGTGACCCTTCGACAAAACAGCCTCTTGGTTGTTGACAGACAGAACGGTTACTTTAGGGCAAAAATAACAAAATAAATGGAAAGCGACAAACATTCAAACGCGAATATTGTAAAGTCGTACATCAGGTATCTGAAGTTGGAACGCAACTACACAACCAACACCATCGCGGCCTATCAGCACGATCTGCAATGGCTCTTAGATTATTGCGCACGGCAGCAACTCGACCCGTTGCACGCCCGATTGCATGATTTGCAACACTTCTCGGCCACGCTCCACGACCATGACATCGGCCCCAAGTCGCAGGCCCGCATACTGAGCGGCGTGCGCTCGTTCTACCGTTATCTGCTCCTCGATGGTTATATCGAAGCCGATCCGTCGGAACTGCTGGAGTCGCCACAGCTTGGAACGCATCTGCCGGAGGTGTTGAGCACGGCCGAAGTAGATCTGTTGGAAAGCTGTATCGACCTGAGTAAGCCCGAAGGACAGCGCAACAAGGCCATCATCGAAGTGCTGTTCAGTTGCGGACTGCGCGTTTCCGAACTCACCCATCTTAAACTTTCTAATCTCTATCTGCACGAAAAGTTCATTCGGGTAGAAGGAAAGGGCCGCAAAGAACGATTTGTGCCCATCTCATCGAAGGCCATCAAGGAACTCGAATTGTGGTTCCTCGACCGTGTTCACCTCGATATCAAGCCCGGCGAAGACGATTTCGTGTTTCTCAATCGCCGTGGTCGCCACCTCACCCGCACGATGATTCTCATTATGATTAAGCGTCAGGCGCAGGAAGCAGGCATCAAGAAGACCATCTCGCCGCACACCTTGCGCCACAGTTTTGCCACAGCGCTGCTGCGAGGCGGTGCCGATCTGCGGGCCATACAGGCCATGTTGGGCCACGAAGACATCAGTACGACCGAGATTTATACCCATGTAGACACCACAACGCTGCGCGAGGAAATCCTCAATCACCATCCCCGGAATATCAGATAATAACAAGGTATAAAGCCAAAAGACGATAGGAGCGTGAATCATTCGCGCTCCTATTATCGTTTCTAATACTTCATGTTCAATCCATAAGGGGCAGGAAGGCGGAGTTTGCATATCCGCGAGACACCCCACGCGCCCGCAGACCTATTTATTGCTTCACAATCTTCTTGCCGTTCACGATGTAAACACCCTTTGGAAGGTCTTTCAGCTTGCCCGACATACGCACGCCGCTGAGGGTATAGATGCCTTGCGGGGCTTTATTGTTGGCAACCGGAGTTTCAATGGCGGTTGAGGCTTTCTTAATCAACACCTTAGTCTTTACGACCTCTCCGTTCAGCACTACAGCGTGCATTGCTGAGCTGAACGTTGCTCCCGTAGGTTCAGTGATGCTACAACCTATCAGATTGAGTTTGGCGAAATCGAGGATAGAACCGTTTTCTGTTCCTATGGCTGTTACCGTGGCATTTTTAATGGTGAACTCCTCGTTATTGCCATTCTCTCCTACTATGCCGTATTTCTTACCTTCGGCGTTCACGGTACAATTGTCGATGGTGAGGTTGGTTTGGTTTGCGTGAATAGCACAATTGGCATTGCTCTTCACGTTAAGCTCTCCACCACCCATGATAGTCAGCGGCTTTCTGGAGTGGATAGCTGTGTAGCCTACACTTGTAAGGTTGTTTGTACCAATGGCCTTTATCGTCAAGCCGTTGATGTTCGAATAAATGGCACCATTGTTAGAACTGATTGTAGCATTTTGCAGTGTAAGAACTTTGTTGGCCGGGTCGTACCTCACCGTTCCGCTGACGCCATCAATCGCTGAAAGGTCGTCGCAGTTGACAGAAGTCACCTCTACGCCCGCAATTGTTAGGTCGTATGTCGTAACCTTTTGTATCACCACCTTACTCTTTACGATCTCACCGTTCAGTACTACAGCGTGCTTTGATGAGCTGAACGTTGCTCCCACGGGCAGGGTAATGGCACAGCCCTCCATATTGAGCTCGGCAAAGTCGCAGATAGAGCCTTTTTCTGTTCCTATGGCTGTCACCGTAGCATTTCTGATGGTGAACTTCTCGTTACTACCATCCTTTCCCGCTATGCCCCATTTTTCACTCTCAGTGTTCACGGTACAGTTGTCAATGGTGAGGTTGGTTCCGTCTGCGTAGATAGCACAGTCGGTTTCGCTCTTTGCGTTAAGCTCTCCACCACCCATAATAGTCAGTGGCTTTCTGAAGCTGAGAGTTGCATAGCCTGTAGTTGAAAGGTTACTTTTACCGATGACCTTTATCGTCAAGCCCTCGATGTCCGAAGAAATGGCCTGGCTATTATTACAACTGATTGTAGCACCCTGCAGTGTAAGAACTTTGTTGACCGGGTCGTACCTCACCGTTCCGCTGACGCCATCAATCACTGAAAGGTCGTTGCAGTTGGCAGAATTCACCTTTACGCCCGCAATTTTAAGGTCGTATGTCGTAACCTTTTCTATCACCACCTTACTCTTTACGATCTCTCCGTTCAGCACTACAGCGTGCTTTGATGAGCTGAACTTAGCTCCCACGGGCTGGGTAATGGCACAGCCCTCCATATTGAGCTCGTCGAATTTACAGATAGAACCGTAGTCTTTTCCTATGGCTGTCACCTTGGCATTTTCAATGGTGAGTTGCTCGCTACTTCCGTTATATCCCATTATGCCGTATGTTTTACCCTCAGCGTTCACGGTACAGTTTTCGATGGTGAGGTTGGTTTGGTTTGCGTAGATAGCACTGTAGTTTATGCTCTTCACGTTAAGCTCTCCATCACCCATGATAGTCAGTGGTTTTGTGAAGAAGAGCGTTGACCAGCCTCCAGTTGTTGTAAGGTTGTTTGTATTAATGACCTTTATCCTCAAGCCGTCGATTTTCGATTTAATGGCATTGGTGTTAGAACTGATTGTAGCATTGTTCAGCGTAAGAATATTGGTGCTCGGATTATACATCACTATTCCAGTAATCCCGCTGCTGATCGCTGAAAGGTTGGTGCAGTTGGCAGAAGTTACCTGCGTGCCGGCAATCCAAAGGTCGAACTTAACCAGCGCGTGCGCCGTGGTGGGCGCGAACATTGCGACGAACAATGCAACGATGGTTGCATACATGTTCTTAAGTAGATTTGGTTTCATAGTTAGTAGAATCTCCCTGTTGAATCTCCTTGGGGGGGAGCAACGCCGTGTCGGAGATGCGGACGTTTGGTAAGTTAATCAGAATACACTTTTACATTTTAATTATTTTATTACGGTTTGCTGGTAAATATAAGTATTTTGTTTTAAAATAACAAGTATTTCGTCCTATTTTTTTCATTTTTCTGCGATTATACCTTGTCGGAGTATGCTTTGTTGTGTACCTTCGGCGAAGGTGTCGTCTTTTTCTGTGCCTGTCGGCGTGCGCCATCGGGCATTAGGAACGTGATGAATCATGTATTATATAGTTCTTGTTTGAGAGGCGGAACGTGATGAATCACGCCCTTACGGCTCACGCCCTGCCATTCAGAAATACGGAAAATAATGTCTTGGCAAATGCCAATCAGTCGGCATGCGCCAGCTGTAGGGGCATGATTTATCATGTTCCGTTCGTACATAAAAACAATATTATCCCTGATAGAGCATGTTCCGCACCAGCAAAAAACGCTATTATTCGCTATGAAAATTTATTACAAAGCGTTCGTTTATTTTGCAACAAGAAAAAAGTTTTCGCAAATAAGCCAAGCATTTTGGCTTTTCGCAAAAACCATCAAGCAACTGATAATCAACCGTTTACGCAAAACTGAGCAGAAAACGCTTATCAAAAACACGCTAAAACACCTGAAAATACCACCCAAAAGCAGCCCTTTTACCCGCTCAAAGCATAGCTTTGACGACGTAAAAGGGCTGCTTTGAGCATGCAAAAGCTATGCTTTTACATCGGAAAACACAAAAACAGCATCGCAGAAGCGCAAAAAACACCTTCCCAATCCTATTTTTTTCTCTAGTTGGAGTATTTTTTGAGGTCGTTTTTCGTACTACTTTCTTTACAAAAGAGCAGTATTTTTAACCTTAAAGTCTTATTTAAAAAATCATTTGTGTCATTGAAGTGATGGAGCAGTTACCGCGCTTAAAACTTATTGTTTTAGCGAAAAAAAATCGCAGAAACTCACGTCCCCCCGATCATTAAGGTGGGGCCGCCTTTCGGCACCACCATTACTTCTAACCAATCTTTTACCTAATAACTAAAAACCTAAAAACAAAAACATGAACAAATACGTTTCCTTACAATAACAATCTTTGATTACCTTAACTAAAAACCTATTCTTCACTAATCCTAAAGTCGTTTCCTTAACAATCTTCTCTTACCTTAACTAAACCTATTGACTTAATCCTTTTATAACAATCTCTTTCGGTTTACCTTAGAGTTACTAATCCTTATTGGTTTGTTTTGATACTGCAAAGATAGCGACTCTGTAACTTTGGCGCAATAAAATATATCCTCTTTCATTCCAAAAGTGCGTTATTTTTGATATAAATCAAGTTCTGTGTGCGCACACAATCGCAAAAACGGGGTTGTTTTTGCTCACAATGGCAAAACCGAAACATCTGTTTGAAGGGGCAAAATGCAGATTCGCAACTGAAGCATGCCGGCATATCAAACGTTTTTCGTATATTTGTGGCTGTAAAGATATTACCCGAAAAAATCATAAAACAATAATCAAAGTCAATCATCATTTAGCAACATGAGAAAAACCTTTCTATTCGCATTGATGGCTTGTGCCACCAATGTGTTTGCCGCGCAGCAGCCCGGCGTTGTGCCAACCTACACCGAATGGCACGATCTGCAGGTGAACGAGGTCAACCGTTTCCCACTGCACACCTCGTTTTTCGCGTTTGAGAACGAAGTCATGGCCCTAAAGGGCGACAAGACGGCTTCGACCAACTATCTGTCGCTTCACGGCGCATGGAAGTTTAACTGGGTGAAGAACGCTGATCAGCGCCCCACCGACTTCTATCGCACAGACTATGACGACACGGCTTGGAAGACCTTTCAGGTGCCCGGCCTGTGGGAACTGAACGGCTATGGCGACCCCGTTTACGTGAACGTGGGCTACGCGTGGCTGAACCACTTCAAAAACAATCCACCGATGGTGCCCGTCGAGAACAACAACGTGGGTACTTATCGACGCACGATCACGCTGCCCGCCAACTGGAATGGCAAACAGATTATCGCGCATTTTGGCTCAGTAACGTCTAATATCTATCTTTATGTCAACGGACAATATGTCGGTTACGCGGAAGATAGTAAGGTAGCGGCCGAGTTCGACATCACGAAATACGTGAAACCGGGCCAAAACCTCATCGCGTTTCAGACGTTCCGCTGGTGCGATGGTTCGTATTGCGAAGACCAGGACTTCTGGCGTCTGTCGGGCGTAGCGCGCGAAAGCTACCTCTACGCCCGCAATCCGAACATCCACATGGAGAACGTACGCATCGTGCCCGACTTGAAAAACAACTATCAAGATGGCGAGGTGGCCATCCACGTGACGGCAAAGGGCAACCCTATCGCTGAGTTCGCGCTCTACAATGCGGCCGGCATCAAGATTCTCAACAGCACGCTCGACTTCCAACGCAACCATGTGGGTTCGGCACGCTACACTCTGCGCAACGTGAAAGCGTGGACGGCCGAGACACCTTATTTATATAAGGCTGTTGTGACGCTGAAAGACCGCAAGGGCAACGTGGTGGAATCGACCACGCAGAATGTTGGATTCCGCAAGGTGGAAATCACGGGTTCACAGCTATTGGTCAATGGTAAGCCTGTTCTCATCAAGGGTGCCAACCGCCATGAGATGGATCCCGACGGCGGTTATATCGTCAGTCGCGAGCGCATGATACAGGATATCAAGATCATGAAGCGCCTCAACATCAACGCCGTGCGTACCTGCCACTACCCCGATGACCCACTATGGTATGACCTCTGCGATGAATATGGCCTCTACGTAGTGGCCGAAGCCAATCAGGAATGCCATGGATTGGGTTACGGCGACGACTCGGAAGCCAAGAAACCGCAGTTTGCCAAGCAAATCATGGAGCGCAACCAGCACAACGTGGAAATGTACTTCAACCACCCAAGTATCATTACTTGGAGTCTGGGTAACGAAACCGTAGACGGCCCGAACTTCGAGGCAGCCTACGATTGGGTGAAAGCGGCCGACCCAAGTCGCCCCGTACAGTGGGAAATGGGTAAGAAAAAGCCACACACCGACATCGTATGCCCGATGTATAGGTCGCCCGAAGACTGCGAAGCCTACGCTAAGAGCGACGCGCCCGAAGACCAACGTCCTTTCATCCAGTGCGAGTACAACCACACGATGGGTAACTCCAGCGGCGGATTGCAGGACTACTGGAAGCTGGTTCGCAAATATCCGAAATTCCAAGGTGGCTTCATCTGGGACTTCGTAGACCAGGCTTTGCACCGCAAACCGGGCAAACTGATGCACCTGAACATAAACGAACAGACGCCTTACAGCAAGCTGCTCGGCATTGAATACTGCTATGGTGGCGACTACAATACGTACGACGGCTCGGACAACAACTTCAACTGCAATGGTATTATCGGCCCCGATCGCCAGCTGAATCCTCATGCTTACGAGGTGGCTTACCAGTATCAAAATATCTGGGTGACACCGGTTGACTTGAAGAAGGGTGTGGTTGAGGTTTACAACGAAAACTTCTTCCGCGACCTGAGCAACTATAAACTCGTGTGGAACGTGCTGGCCGACGGCAAGAGCGTGCAGCAAGGCGAAGTAAACGACCTGAATGTGGCACCGCAAGAGAAAGCAAAACTCACCTTGCCCATCCGTGATGTAGACGCCAACGAGGTGCTACTCAACTTGCATTTCGTAGCCAAGACGGCCGAATCGCTCGTCGATGCCGGACAGACGGTGGCTTACGAGCAGCTGACATTGAAGGCTTTCGCGCCCGAAAAGGCTGTGGCTGCCAACGGAAAGGTGAAGATTGTGAACAAGAAGAAGGATGCCGAACTGCTGTTGACGGCCGGTGGCATGACCGTAGCGTTCAACCGCACGAGCGGTCTTATGACTCGCTACGAGGTAGAGGGTCGCAATTATATTGCCGAAGGAGGTTCGCTGCGTCCCAACTTCTGGCGTGCGGCTACTGACAATGATATGGGTGCGGGCTTTGCTAAGCGCTTTAAGGTGTGGAACAACCCCGAAATGAGACTCACATCGCTGACAGCCCAGACGCGTAAAGAGGGCAAGGGCGCTCCTGCCGAGGTAGTGGCCGTATATGATATGCCCGTGGTAGGCGCGCAACTCACGCTCCGTTATCTCGTCGACACACGTGGAAAAATTGAAGTAAGTCAGCTGTTGGAGCCCAAGGCCGGTGCCAAGGCTTCAGACATGTATCGCTTCGGTATGGTAATGGATATGCCTTACCAGATGGATCACACCACTTTCTACGGTCGTGGCCCTATCGAAAACTACAGCGACCGTAAGGCTTCACAGCTCGTCGGCATCTATAACAACACGGCCGACAACATGTTCTTCCCCTACATTCGCCCACAAGAGACGGGTACGTTCAGCGATCTGCGCTACTGGAAGCAGACCGACACCGAGGGCAACGGCCTGAAAGTGACTGCCAACGAGTTGTTCTCAGCCAGTGCCCTGCACTATAACATTGCCGATTTAGACGATGGCGAGGCTAAGGAACAGCGCCATAGCTATCAGGTTCCTAAGAGCCGATACACCGTTCTCTGTGTCGACGGCGAACAATATGGCGTCGGCGGACAGGACAGCTGGGGCGTATGGCCCTTCGAGCAGTATCGTCTGCATTTCGGAAAGAAGGCCTTTACCTTCACGCTTTCACCCCTGAAGTAAAGCAATCGTAATGTTTAAACTTACCTATTAAGTAGGTGATAAAAACAAACACCTACTTAATAGTCTTCAAAAAGAATGGAGGCCGGTCAAGAAAAGAATCTTGTCCGGCCTCCTTTTTATGAGGCTATAAAGAACGATAGCGCTTATTCGTTGTAGCTCTTTATGGCTGAGTTGTAGTCTACTTCCCTATTAGGAATCACCCATGTCCAAGCGTTTTTGTCCTCGGGCTTGATGGTTACGGCAAACTGAGCATGGAAACTACCACCCTTATTGGCCGCATGACGCTCGATAGGCAGGTTCCAACGCTTGTAATCGAACCAGTCGTAGCCTTCGCCCCATAGCTCAACGCGACGGTAAAGACGTACTTGGTCGAGCAGTTCGCTACCCGTTTTGTCGGTCGAAAATGAGGGATCGCGCTTTGAATCCTTCACCAAAGCGGTCAACAAGGCGCGTGCTTCGGCCTCCTTACCTAAGTGGCAGTCGGCTTCTGCTTCGATCAGATACATCTCGGAACTACGAAATAGGCTGAACTGACCTACACCCGGCTGCTCTACATTCTGTCTCTTGAACTGCATGTAAGCATAGATGGCCGATGTAGAGAAGAGCTTATCCCCGTATTTTGCCTTGGTATACTTCTGCAAATCCTTGTCTGCGGCACCGGTAGACTTATTGTAAGCCATCGTGCCAGGGTCGAGAAACATTCCCTTACGGATGTCTGTGGCGGGAATCTGATCGTACAATTCCTTGCTGATAGCGGAAGGAAAGTTGCGGCAGGTGCTACCACTACCGTTGCTACCTTCGAACGCGAAGAAAGAATAGTAGTGCAAAGTCTCTTCGGTTGAGTTGTAAACACTCCAGATCCACTCGCTGGTGGGTGTGTTAAAACCACTCGCGTAGGCCTTAGTGTCCATCAATGGATAGCCATCACGGGCCAATGCGGCGTACTTAGCGGCGTTGGCCCAGTCTTCACGGGTAAGAGCCGCACGGGCATATACGGCATACGCCACGTTCAAATCGGGCGCGTAGTTAGCGTTTGCGGCGCGGTGTTTACCCGAAGCGGTGTAGTTGGTGATGGCTTCGTCCAGATCTTTGTAAATCTGTTCGTAGGTTTGGCCCAGCGTAGAGCAAGCCAACGAGCCGGTAGAATCATCGATTCGGAGAACGATACCACGCGAAGCACCCTGATTGCTGTCCACCCAGCGCTTGCCGTAGAGCTGCGAAAGCATGAAGAAACTATAAGCACGGAACGTAAGGGCCTGCGCCTTGATGAACTTCTTATCGGCCTCTTCGCCCGAAGCCGCGTCAACACTCACGATAATCTTATTGGCATTGCCCACCAACTTATAGTAGTAGAACCAAGGATAGTAGGCATAGAACGAGGTAGAACGCTCGTGATGCTCGGCATTCATGAGCGAAGCCCAGCCCGTGAGTTTACTCTTCTGGTAGTCGTTACCGGGATAGTTGCCGTACCATGTCTTGATAGTTCCTTCGCCATTCGCGCCCTGTTGCCTTAGATATTGAACGGTCATCATCTTCGATAAACCATTAACGGCCAGTTTGAGGTTTGCGGTTGAAGTCAGAATGGTTTCCTGACTGGCGGCATCTGTGGGCTTTGTTTCCAGATAATCCTCGCTACATGAAGCGAACAATAACGCGGCACACGCGCCCATGAGATATATTTTCATTTTCATAATATGCTACTTTTAAATCATTAGAACTTTACATTGATACCGAAAGTGAATACACGTGGCGTCACCAGATAGTTTCTCTGAGTGCCACTGAAGCTCTGTTGCGGGTTCATACCTTGACGTGCTGTCTTGGTAAAGAGGTTTTCGCAAGCGACATTAAAGGTAATATCATCAAGATCTAACTTGTGAACCCATACGCGTGGAAGGGAGTAAGAAAGGTTCAAATTCTTGAATACCAGATAACTGGCACTGGTGAGCCAACGTGAAGAAGTGGCATTATTGTCAGAGCTGAGCTTATTGTTGATCTGTGGAATACCACCGTACCAGATGCGATTAGCTGATGTTTCGGTCATTCCTTCGGGCACGCTCGTCCATGACTTCATGATATCGCTGGCCAAAGAGTGAGGTGACGTACCGGTAGACATGAGGTCTGAATATACGCCGTCGAAGACTTTGCCACCCAACTGGTAGGTAAACATGGCCGAAAGCGCGAACTGCTTGTAGCGCGTATTCAGCGAGAAACTTCCGTAAACCTTAGGAATCGGAGATCCATGGTATTCCTTCAATGCGTAGGTAGTATTGTTTACATAATACTGATCACCAATTTTTGTAACCTTACTGGTCATGTCGGTACCCTTCTCGTTACCCACGATGGTGCCGTCAGAAGCCTTTACATAGTAATCGTTCAAGTTGGCTTTATAAAGAGAATTACCCGTCATCTGGTCTACGCCGACATACGTATAGGTGTAGAACTCATAGCGGCTGCGACCTTCTTCAATCTTGTAGATACCCGAAATGATACCATCCTTGTTCTGTTCGGGCAACTTCACAATCTTATTATTGATGAAAGTAGCGTTCATTCCGAGGTTGACAGTCCACTCACGGGTGCGGTAGAGGTCTACGTCGGTGTTGATTTCAAAGCCACGGTTGCTGATAATTCCAAGATTCTTCGTAATCACCGACTCTGCAGAAGTAGAACTGGTTGCACCGGCTGACAGCGGAAGATAAACATTGAAGATAAGGTCGCGGTTGCGACGGTCGAAATATTCCACGCTCAGATTCCAACGATTAAAGAGCCGTGCGTCTACCGCGAAGCCGAATGCGGCACCTGTCTCCCACTTCAAGCTGCGGTTTGACAACTGCGTAAGGTAGTAAGCACCGAGATTGGCGTTCTGTTCAGCCGTATAAAGGGCCATATAACCATAGTAACCGCACCGGCATCGTTACCTACTTCACCATAGTCGGCACGTAATTTCAGGCTGTTGACCCATGTCAGCGGCTTCATGAAGTCTTCTTTGCTGACCATCCAGCTTGCGCCAAGGCTGTAGAAGGAACCCCAACGGCTTTCTTTAGCAAAGCGGGAAGAGCCATCGCGACGCAAAGAAACTTCGCCGGTGTACTTGTCATCATAAGTATAACGCACGCGACCGAGGTAAGATTCGGTGCGATAGTTGGCATCATAGCCGTCCATACTCCTAATAGAGGTGAAATTAGACAGGTTATCCTGACCCGCAAACACTTCCTTAGACTTATGGCCTTCGGTTCTATCGTAGTTGTAATAGTAGTTTTCGTGACCGAGTAACACGTTCACGTCGTGCTTATCGAACTGATGCCCCCACTTCAGTTGCTGCTGGAAGGTGTAGTTCTTGTAGCGATAGAAGGTGCGACCTGTACGCCCTTGATTACCCTTACCGTTACCGATGGTCGCGTTATCATACGTGCGAGACTCCGTATTACGAACATTCAGTTCACCGATGAGTGACAAAGTGAAATCGTTGAGGAACTTGAAGTCAACATAAGCAGAGCTTTGCAGCGTGTTCTTAAAGAAACGTTGAATATCTAATTCGTTCTCCCAGATGACATGACGGTCGGCATACTGGTTACGTGTCTGTATCTCCTGACCGTCTTTCGTATAGTAACCGGGGTCATATTGCTTGTTTCCCTTGCTGTCATATATATAGCTTCCATCAGCATTATGCAGATGAACGGGATAGATTGGCGCGATGTTGCGACAATACATAAACGGATTGGTAAACGAAGCGTCACTATCTCCTGATGAGAAATTCTGACTCTGATGGGTTCCGTTAATAGAAAATCCGGTGTTAAACCAAGTCTTTGGACGGAAATTCAGCTTAGCACGGCCGGAGAGACGCGTAAAATCAGAATTCTTCAGATAACCATTTTCATCGAGATAACCTATCGAGAAGTAGTAATCGCTCTTGCTTGTATACTGGCTTCCACTCAAGTTATACTCCTGACGGGCACCATGACGGATGGTCTGGTCGTACCAATCAAGGTCTCCTCTGTAGCCATCCAGGATGCCGGCATCACTCACAAGCTTACCATTAGCGTCAAATAACTGTTCTTTATCTTTATTAAAGATGTTCAGATAGAGGAACTCGTCTATCAGGTTCTTGCTGGTATAGCTTGCCGCTGCTTCAGGAGTATCGCCGGCAGAGATACGTGCGTTTCTCATGTTTTGCCAGCTGGCATTCATAAACTGACGTGCGTTGAGGGTCTTATATTCCTTCATACCACGCGAATAAGTACCAAGACTGGCCTTTAACGTGAATGACATCTTGTCGCCGGAACCCTTCTTTGTGGTGATAAGAATTACACCATTAGAGGCTCGGTTACCATAAAGCGCGCACGAAGCGGCATCTTTCAGAATGGCAATACTCTCGACATCATTGGGGTTGATGTCGGAAATGCTGCCACCGAAGGGCACACCATCGAGCACATAGAGCGGTGAACTACTACCATTAACGGTACCGAAGCCACGCACACGGATGGTCGCGTCTGATCCCGGTTCACCATACGTGCTGTTAACCTGAACACCTGACGTACTACCTTCAAGTGCTGACACAACGCTTGATACGGGACGTTTGGACAATTCTTTTGAATCTACCTGCGTCACGGCACCCGTCAACGTCGACTTCTTGGCCGAACCATAAGCCACTTGTACAACGACTTCGTCCAGATTCTTCGCATCGTCTGCCAGATAAACCTTCATGTCGGGCTTGATAGTGACCACCTGTTTGGTCATACCCACATAAGAAATTTCGACTTGTTTGGCCGTGGCAGGCACATTAGGGATAGAAAACCGACCATTTATATCGGTCACACCACCGACTCGGGTTCCTTTTACTAAAACCGAAGCACCCACGACGGGTTCGTTATCGGCTTGTGAATAAACAGTACCTGTGATGGTACGTTGCGCCATTGCTATCATGGAGCTAATCCAGAAGCAAAGGAGCATACTCAGCAGTTTCTTTTTACTCATAAATCTCTCATTAAATAAATGTATATAAACTAATAATTCTCTCTCTGAAACAAATATTGATCATTAGGTTTATTGACAAACTATCGCAAATATATCAAATATTTCTTAAACAACAAGCAATAAGTTACTTTTTGTTGGTTATAATATACAATTTTGTTAAATTTACAACAATAAAATGGTTACGAAGTCTTTTTTCCACTCTTTTTTGCAGACAATCGGGCCATATAAACTCTCTTGAATTATATTTGCAAGCAATTTATAACTCTATCAACATGTACAAGTCTTTCTTATTCTTGTTTTTTAGTCTTTCATCCGTGAGCTTCGCCTTTGCGAAACCACAGGATACCGCCGTTCAGAACCCACAGAACGACATCAGACAGAAGAAATCATTAACCCATTCTGTTTATGACGAATGGCAAGTTGTTGACAAACCGAAACTCTCCACGCACGGACGATACGCCGCTTGGGAAGTAAATCCTCAGCAAGGGGACGGTATCCTTTGGTTGCGCGATGGCTCCGGACGACTGCTCAAGCTGCCCAGAGGCCATCGATTGCAGTTTACCGACGACGAACGGTTTGCCGTTGCCCTCGTAAAACCTACCTACGAACAGACCCGACAAGCCAAAATTAAGAAAAAGAAGAAGGACGACATGCCGCTCGATTCATTAGTTGTTATTCGTCTGAACGACTTTACGACACGGATGTTTCCACGGGTGAAGTCGTTCGAAATGGCCCAACATAATAATAAGGTGGTAGCTTTCGCTTTGGGTAAGGACGACAAGAGCAAGGACAAGAAGAAAGAAAAGAAAGACGCGGCGGGCGATATGATGCTGTATTATTTCGCCAACGCCGATACGCTACGGCTGCCCCATGCCGAGAGTTACGCCATGGCCAACTATGGCCGTCGACTGGCTTACGTGGAAAAGACCGACAAGCACAAATGTGTCATGAAGGTAATGGATCTCAACAACAGACAAACGATTACCATCAACGACACGACCGCCTACGTTGCGCGCCCCTCTTTCAGCTGGCAGGCTGATAAACTGCTCTTTCTCGCTTCGGCCGATACGGCCAAGACAGGCAGCAAGCACTGCGCTATCTATGAATATAAGATAGGTGGAAAGCTACGTACACTGCTCGCGGCAGACTACAATACCGGCCTCGAAGAGGGCTGGGGCGTTACCGAAAACAGCGCGCCTTTCTATTCACGCGACGGCAAACAGACTTTCGCGGGCATACAACCCTACGTCAATCCCGACGATACGACGAAGTACGACTTTGAAACAGCCGAGCCAAGCATCTGGCGTCACGACGCCAACGAGCTTCCGCCCATGCTCAAAGTGCGCATGACCGACTATCGAAAGCAAACCATTCTCTGCACTCTTGCGGGCGGACAGCTGGTGCCACTGGGCCGAACCATGTACGACCGCGTGCGACTGGCCAATCGTGGCAACGCTCCTTACGCCCTGTCGACCGACCAAACTGCCGGCAAACTGGCCGAACAATGGGATATTCAGGGCAAAACGCAGCTATCGTTGGTCGACATCCGCAACGGCAGTCGCACGCCGATTACCGACAGTCAGCTCGGAGGCGCCATCATTTCGGCCGACGGCAACCACGTGGCATGGTTCGATCTGCAACAGAAACAATGGATGACATGGAGCCGAAAAGACCGACAGACACGCAATCTTACGGCTCGACTGAAGACCGCCTTTCATGATGAGGACGACGACCATCCCATGCTGCCCGAACCATACGACCGCGCACAGTTCACCACCGATAGTCGACAGTTGCTCGTGGCCGACCGCTACGATGTCTATCTCCTATCTGTCGACGGCAAAGAAAGCCGCTGTCTGACACAACAGACAGGCCGACGCGACAGCCTGCAATACCGTTATGTCAGTCAACCAAGACCGGATGACATCGAAGGAGTGAACCTGAAGCACCCCATTTGGCTGCAAATGTTCAACTATCGGGACAAGACACAGGGCTTCGCTATGACCGATCCGAAGGCCAACCTGCGCGTTGTCGACGCGGGACCTCATAGTTACGGCACGCTCGTAACGGCCGATTCGGCTCAGGTATGCCTATATAAGAAAGGTGATTTCGCCCATCCGATGGATCTCTACATGCACACCGACAAGACGCAGCAACTCTCTCACATCAATCCACAGCAGCAAGACTACCTTTGGGGCACAGCCGAACTCTATCGTTGGAAGGCTTTCGACGGCACGCCTCTTGACGGACTTCTCTACAAACCCGAAGGTTTCGACCCCAATAAGAAGTACCCTGTGATGATTTACTTCTACGAACGACGCAGCGATAACCTGTACGCTTACTACTCGCCGGCCCCCAGTCGCTCGATTATCAACATCCCGTACTTCGTGAGCAACGGCTATGTGGTGTTCGTTCCGGACATCGTTTACCAGCCCGGACACCCCGGCGAATCGGCTTACAACTGCATCGTCAGCGGTGCCCAGTCATTAACCAAGCTGCCATGGATCGACGCCGACCACATGGCCATTCAGGGACAGAGCTGGGGCGGCTATCAAGTGGCCTACCTTGTGACGCGCACCAACATGTTTGCCGCTGCGGGCGCGGGCGCTCCCGTCAGCAATATGACGAGTGCCTATGGCGGTATCCGCTGGGAATCGGGCATGAGTCGCCAGTTCCAGTATGAGCAGACACAGAGCCGTATCGGCAAAGACCTGTGGAAAGGCTACGACCTTTACATCGAGAACTCGCCCCTATTCGGTATTCCAAAGATACAGACGCCGCTGCTCATCACCCACAACAATGCCGACGGAGCCGTGCCCTACTATCAGGGTATCGAAATGTTCATGGGCATGCGTCGACTGGGTAAGCCGGTATGGCTCATCGAATACGACAAGGAAGCCCACAATCTGCGGGAGCGTAAGAACTGTAAAGACCTGAGCGAACGCCTCTCCACCTTCTTCGACCACTATCTGAAAGGCGCGCCTATGCCCGACTGGATGAAGCCCAATACACCTTATATGATTAATGGTAAGGAAATACGGCGACAATAAAATACAATACATGAATCATAAAAGCGACCTTTTTCGTTTGCGAAAAGGCCGCTTTTTTCTTCCAATCATCAAATCATCTTTTTGTGGTTTACAAACAATGGGGGGATTACCGCTGCGTGGTAATATCGTTACCAGCCGTGTGGTAATATTGTTACCGCTACGTGGTAATTGAATTACCGCACGTGTGGTAATACAATTACCACGCAGCGGTAATATTTTGGTAATCGCCCGATTGTAGTGGCCTATTACTGCTTTTATGATTCTCTCATGAAGTGATTTGGGGATAAATGTAATATGTGGTATCCAAAAAAGCAGCCTTTTCGCAAACGAAAAAGGCTGCTTTTTATATTTTATCGGCATATCATTTTGTTGCCGACATTAGTTTTTAAATTTCTATCTAATAAACAACAGTTCCCTGTACTTAGGCAAAGTCCAGAGTTCATCGGCCACAATAAGTTCCAGCTTATCTATCTGATAGCGCACGGCATCCATCTTCGGAACCACCGTGTCATGATAGGCGATGGCTTTCTCGCGTTCGTTCAGAATCTTGTTGGCCACCTTGCGGGCGTTGACAAGTTCTTCGATGCCCGTTTCTATCTGTTGTGTACGTTCCGCAATCTCACGAATAATCTTCACGTTGCGAGCCGTCAGCGTCTTGCCCTCTTCCTTTCCGAAGATGTTGAATATCCCTTCCACGTTCTTGGCCAAGCGACTCTGGTAGTGCGTAGCTACCGGAATGATGTGGTTCATGCTTAAATCGCCCATCACACGGGCCTCTATCTGAATCTTCTTGGTATAGATTTCCCACTTCACTTCGTTGCGGGCTTCCAGTTCGCTGCGACTCATGACGTTCATTTTCTCAAACATCTGAATGCTCTGAGGGTCGAGATAGCGGTCGAAACATAGCGGACACGAAGCCTCGCAGTCGAGTCCGCGCCGTGCGGCCTCCTCTTTCCACTCGTCACTATAGCCGTTTCCATCGAAGCGGATGGGCCGACAGTGTCTGATGTCTTCACGAATCACGTCGATAATGGCACTCGTCTGGTCTTCGCCACCGGCTATCAGCGCGTCTACTCGCTGCTTAAAGTCGGTCAAAGCCTCAGCAACGGCCGTATTGAGTACGATGAGCGCGCTGGCACAATTGGCCTCCGAGCCCACGGCACGGAACTCAAAGCGATTGCCCGTGAAGGCAAACGGACTCGTTCGGTTGCGATCGGTGTTGTCGATCATCAGTTCGGGAATCTCCGGAATGTCGAGTTTCATGCCCGTTTTGCCCTCGACGTTGAAGAGTTCGTCCTTGTCGGCTTTCTCGATATGGTCGAGCAAATCGGTCAGCTGTCGCCCCAAGAACGACGAAATGATAGCGGGCGGTGCCTCGTTTCCACCCAGACGATGGGCATTCGTGGCCGTCATAATCGATGCTTTGAGCAGTCCGTTGTGCTTATAGACACCCATCAGCGTCTCGACAATGAACACCACGAAGCGCAGGTTGGCCTCCGACGTCTTACCGGCCGCATGCAACAGCACGCCCGTATCGGTGACAAGGCTCCAGTTGTTGTGCTTGCCCGAGCCGTTGATGCCGTCGAATGGCTTTTCATGAAGCAGCACCCGGAAGCCGTGTTTGTGGGCAACCTTCTTCATCAGACTCATCAACAGCATGTTATGGTCTACCGCCAAGTTGCATTCCTCGTAGATGGGCGCCAGCTCAAACTGCCCCGGTGCCACCTCGTTGTGGCGTGTCTTGCAGGGAATACCTAACTCCAGCGCCTGCGTTTCCAAATCTTTCATGAAGGCCTGAACCCGCTCGGGAATGGTGCCGAAATAGTGATCGTCCATCTGTTGATTCTTGGCCGAGTCGTGCCCCATGAGCGTTCGTCCCGTCAACATCAGGTCGGGGCGGGCCGAATAGAGGCTTTCGTCTACCAAGAAGTACTCCTGTTCCCAGCCCAGATTGGTCTGTACCTTCTTCACGTTCTTGTCGAAGTAGTGGCAAACGCTCGTGGCGGCCTCGTTGATGGCGTGAAGCGACTTCAGCAAGGGAGCTTTGTAGTCGAGCGCTTCGCCCGTATAAGAGATGAAGATGGTGGGTATACAGAGCGTGTCGTCGATGATAAAGACCGGCGATGTGGGGTCCCAGGCCGAATAGCCGCGGGCCTCGAACGTGTTTCTAATGCCACCATTGGGGAAGCTCGACGCGTCGGGTTCTTGCTGAACGAGCAGCTTTCCCGAGAACTCTTCAATCATTCCGCCCTTTCCGTCGTGCTCAACAAAGGCGTCATGTTTCTCTGCCGTGCCTTCCGTCAGTGGCTGAAACCAGTGCGTGTAGTGCGTAACGCCGTTCTCTTTGGCCCACTGCTTCATGCCGCTGGCTACCGCGTCGGCAATGCTTCGGTCGAGCCTACAGCCGTTGTCGATAACATCTATCAGCTTGTTGTAGACCTCTGCCGACAGGTATCGGTACATTTTCTGACGATTGAACACATACTTCGCAAAGTATTCGGACGGCCTTTCCTTCGCCGCAGGCACCTCCAAGGGTCGCTTGCGAAACGCTTCGGCAACTACTTCAAATCTCAAGTTCGACATAAGATAATATTTTTGATTTCCTTAAATGGCGGTTACACGGGCAAAAACATGAAAAAAAGAGATGCCCCAAAAGGGCTAAAAACAAAAAGAAACTCCCACGACAGGTGAGAGCTTCTTGCTATATTCTTTACCAAAACTTGTTGTTTTCTTCGCTATATTCAAAGCCGACCGCAGCCAGCTTCTTTTCCAATTCACGACGATTTACGTCCATATCATCGCACAAAGCGTCGAGCGAACAGTAGTCGTCACGCAGCAACATATTGACAGCGCTGAATAATATCATCGGATCGTTGGGTAACTTATCCATTATCTTTCATTTTGTTTTAAAACGATTGCAAAGTTACTTGAAATCAACGGCTTGACGAAGGAAATTAAATATTTTTCATATAAAAAGGCCTTTCCGTTCTGATTATCTTTCATTTCCTTTTGGTTTATCTCCTAATTGAACTACCTTTGCACCGCTAACAAGTGATATCGCAATGAGTAAGAAGCAGATTCTTCTGATTAACGACATGGCCGGTTACGGCAAGGTAGCTACGGCTGCCATGCTCCCCATCCTTTCTTATTTCGGCCATTCTACCTATAATCTGCCGACAGCGTTGGTTTCTAATACGCTGGATTATGGTAAGTTCAACATTCTCGATACAACAGAATACATCAAAGGCGTGTTTCCCGTTTGGAAACAATTAGGTTTTTCGTTCGACGCCATAGCCACCGGTTTTATTGTTTCAGAGCTTCAAGCGGGCATTATTGCCCGTTATTGCATGCAGGAGGCCGCCAAAGGCACCGTCATCTATGTGGATCCGATCATGGGTGACGAGGGAAAGCTGTATAACGGCGTCACGCCGGCCACCATCAACTCCATGCGCGAAATGCTCGGCGTGGCCCATCTGTGTTATCCCAACTACACCGAAGCCTGCTATCTGACCAACCGTCCCTACCAACCGGAGGGCATCAGCCATGACGAAGCCTTGAGTCTGCTCCGCCATCTGCGCAAGATTGGCCCGAAGTCGGTACTCATTACCAGCATACCGGTCGACGGACAGCCATCGGTCATGGGCTATAACCACGAAGACGACAGCTATTTCCAACTGCCTTACGACGAGATTCCCGTGCATTTTCCCGGTACGGGCGACATCTTTTCGGCCGTACTCATAGGCCATTTGCTCGATGGCGAGCCGCTCAAGGACAGCGCGCGCAAGGCCATGGACGCCGTCTATACGTTCATCAGCCTGAATAAAGATAATGAAGATAAGAACCGAGGCATTCCATTGGAACAATACCTCGACATACTGAATCAATAAATTCATGGCCATCCAGAAGCCTTCGGGCCGCTGATGGTCGCTTTCCATAACCCAATTTGCATTTTATGTGGCTCGAATCTCTATTCAGCATCCATTCAGCCGTGCAGGCCGTAGCCGTCTTATCGGCCATTTGTACCTTGGGACTTGCACTTGGCAAACTCCACTATAAGGGCATTTCGCTCGGCATAGCCTTTGTTTTCTTCATCGGTATCATCGGCGGTCACTATGGTTTCACGCTCGATCACGACGTCCTGCTCTTTGCCGAGAGCTTCGGACTCTCCATGTTTGTCTACGCGCTTGGCCTCTATGTAGGCCCCAACTTCTTCGGTTCGCTGCGCCACGAAGGTATCCAACTCAACCTCTGGGGGCTGGCCGTCATCCTTACGGGTACGCTCATGGCCATCCTTCTGTGCTACATTCTGCCCGTGAACGTGGCCGACATGGTTGGTATTCTTTGCGGAGCCACTACCAATACGCCTGCTTTGGGTGCCGCCCAGCAGGCCTTGCAACAGATGGGACTGCAGAGTGGAGGCGCCGCCTTGGGCTGTGCCGTCACCTATCCGTTGGGTGTCGTGGGTGTCATTCTGGCCATGGTCGTCATGCGCAAGTTCTTTGTGAAGCCCGTTGACCTGCAACCTCATTCGTCGACAGACGAAGATCACACCTACGTGGGACAGTTCGTTGTGGTCAATCCGGCATTGGAAGGCAAGACCCTCGCGGCCATCTCGCAGATGACCCACCGCCGTTTCATCATCAGCCGTATATGGCGTAACAAGCAGGTCATCGTGCCTCATGCCACCACGGCTCTGCATGTGGGCGACAACCTGCTTGTGGTGACCAACAAGGAGGAAGTGTCGGCCATGGAAATCCTATTCGGTCAGAAGGTAGAAAAGGACTGGAACCGAGAGCAAATAGACTGGAACGCCATCGACTCGAAGGTAGAAAGCCGCGTCATCGTTATCACCAAAACGGAGCTGAACGGCAAACGACTCGACCAGTTGCAGCTCCGCAGTACCTACGGCGTCAATGTAAGCCGCGTCACTCGTGGTGATATCAAGCTGTTGGCTACCGACAAACTGCGACTACAATACGGCGACCGCCTGACCATCGTGGGTCCGCCGGCCGACATCGACCACGTAGAGGCCTTCTTGGGCAATGCCGTACAGACGCTGAACGAGCCTAATCTGGGTGCCATCTTCTTCGGAATGTTGCTCGGTGTGGCCGTCGGCACCATCCCCATCGACATCCCCGGCATGACAGCACCCGTGCGTTTAGGCATCGCCGGCGGCCCTATCATCATGGGAATCATCATCGGAGCGCTCGGACCACGCGTGCATTTCATCTCTTATATGACCCGCAGTGCCGGACTGATGTTGCGCAAACTGGGCCTGTCGCTCTATCTGGCGTGTCTCGGTATTGACGCCGGCGGCCAGTTCTTTGAGACCATCATGCGCCCCGAAGGCCTGATGTGGGTGGGCATCGGCTTCCTGCTGACGGTGCTACCCGTGCTCGCCGTGGGCTACATTGCGCTCCGATTGCATAAGTTCGACTTCGGAACCATCTGCGGAATCCTCTGTGGCAGCATGGCCAACCCCATGGCCCTGACCTACGCCAACGACACGATAGAGGGCGACTCGCCATCGGTCAGCTACGCCACCGTCTATCCGTTGGGCATGTTTATCCGTGTGATTATCGCCCAAGTGATGGTAATGTTTTTGGTATAACTAAATAACTGAATTGTAAAAGGGCTGCTTTCACGTTGCGAAAGCAGCCCTTTTACGTTCTAATAGTTATGCTTTTAGCCGCTAAAAGCATAGCTTTTACAAGCTAAAAGCAGCCCTTTTGCAAAGCTGCTTTTCAGCTCTCATTCATATACCATTCAATCCTTCGTTTTATTTATCAAACCTCAATCCCTTCGTTGCGGGCATGGCACCTTTCTGTGTGCATACATAGGCACTCACCTTAACGGCCCGTTTATGGGCTTCTTCAATGGTTTTGCCCTCCAGAATGGCGGCTGTGAAGCTACCGGTGAACGAGTCGCCGGCGCCAACCGTGTCGGCCACTTCCACCTGCGGTGTCTCAACGAAACTTATTTTCTTAGGCGAGAAGACGTAACTGCCGTTCACGCCACAGGTGAGCACGAGCATTTTCAGGTTGTACTTGCCCAAGATAAGCCAGCACTTATTCTCCATATCAAGACCGGGATAGCCAAAGAGGCGGCCGATCGTAACGAGTTCCTCGTCGTTGATTTTCAGAATATCGCAGGCATTGAGTGATTCGCGGATGATTTCCTTGGTATAAAAGTTCTGTCGCAGATTGATGTCGAAAATCTTGAGGCAGTCCTTTGGCGTAGCCTCCAAGAACTTCCGGATGGTCTCTTGCGACACCGCGTTGCGCTGAGCCAGCGATCCGAAGCACACGGCTCGGGCGTTCTTGGCCACCGCTTCTACTTCGGGCGTGAACGGAATGTTATCCCAAGCCACATTGGTCTTGATGTCATAGGTGGGTACTCCTTCGTCGTCGAGCGTCACCTGTACGGTGCCCGTAGGATAATCGACGGTGGGCATGATGTAATTGAGTTTCTTTTCGTCAAACTCCGTGCGTGCCTGATCGCCCCACATGTCGTTACCCAAGGCACTGATAGCCATGGCGTCGAAGCCAAACTGGCTGACATGATAGGCGAAATTGGCGGGCGCGCCACCCAGTTTTGAACCTTCGGGCAAACAGTCAAACAGCGCTTCGCCCAATCCTACTACGTATCTTTTTTGTTCTTTGTTAGTCATAATGATTTTCTTAGGAGTTATTGTTTTTGAGGAATTAAGGAGTTGAAGGGAGATAAAGGGAGTTAAGACATTGGTTCGTCTCCATCAATATCTTGCCACTTCTAATACCTTGTTACTCGTTCCCATCAATATCTTGTAGGAAAAGACGAGCAAACATCCTTTTTTACTATTTTATTTTTTTATCTTTTTACCTTTGTAATGTAGCTAAAGAGGTAGATCACGCCAATAGCCATGACGATAACGGCGCCTCCCTGACCAACGGCATCGCTGGCCAAACCCATAATCAAGGGGAAGATGGTGCCACCGAAGAGGCCCATAATCATGAGTCCGCTCACCTCGTTTTTCTTTTCAGGAACGGCCTGAAGGGCTTCGCTGAAGACGATGGAGAAGACATTGCTGTTGCCGTAGCCCACCAACGCGATGGCAACATAAAGCATTAGTTTGGATTGACCGAAGTACATCCCCACCATACTCAATGCCATCATCAGGATGCTGATGATAAAGAATGTACGGTTTTTCATCACCCGCAGGAAGAAACTGCCCGTCAGACAGCCCAACGTACGGAAGATGAAGTAGAGAGAAGTGGCAAATCCTGCCTCGGTAAGTGTCATCCCAAGGCGTTCTATCAGAAGTTTTGGAGCAGTCGTATTGGTTCCCACGTCGATTCCCACATGGCACATGATACCGAGGAACGACAGCAGGACAATGGGTTTACCCAGCAATCGGAAGCAGGCGATGTATTCGCCGCCGATAGAGGTATGACCGGTCGTGACGTCTTTCTCTTCCTCTATGCCCGTGGCAGAGAGCAAAAGAGTGGCCACAATGCCGATAACCATGTAGATGGGAAACAGCACTCGCCAGCCAAGGCCGAACGCCGGTATCATGGCCGTGGCACCCCACATGGCAATATAAGGCGCCATGAACGAGGCAATGGCTTTCACAAACTGGCCGAAAGTGAGGGTCGAAGCCAGATTGCCGCCCTTAATGACGGTGCTCACCAGCGGATTGAGCGACGTCTGCATGAGCGCGTTGCCGATTCCAAGCAAAGAGAAACTCACCAACATCACTCCGAAACTCTCGCCGAAGATAGGCAACAGCAGGGAGAAGAGGGTGACAATCAGTGACAGCAGTACAGTCTTCTTGCGCCCGATACGGTTCATCAGCACTCCCGTAGGTACAGAAAAAATGAGGAACCAGAAGAAAACAAGAGAGGGAAAGAGGTTAGCCGTGGTGTCGTTCAGGTTCAAATCGGCCTTCACGTAGTTAGAAGCGATGCCTACCAAATCGACAAATCCCATCGCGAAAAAGCAAAGCATGACGGGAATCAGTGCCATTTTGTTTGATTTACTCATAAATATTTAGGTTTAAATTTCTTATAAACAAACTTTGCAAAGCGGCTCTATCGTCGTGAGAAAACTACGTACCGCGTTTGAATGTTTTTAGGTTTTACGACTGCAAAATTAGTGCTTGGCAAAATAAGACTATAGCTAAAATCGTTCATTTCATGGCAAAAATGTTACATGCATCATTTTTACAACGAAATGAACGTTTTTCTAATCCATCATCAGTGCTTTATTTCAGTTCGTAAGTTACGTAACGCGCCTTGCCCCGGATACTTATTTTCGTATAGGGTTCGCTTGGGAATACAAGGTTGGTTATGGCCACCTTGCCCTCGGCGTCAATCGCTTCGACGCTGCACTTATCGATGAACACCCGCAGCTGACCGAGCTTTCCGAGCGTGGGAGCTGTGGTAACACAGGGGAAAGCTTCGCTAAATTGCACGTCGCCGCTCTTCGTGCGATCCATCGAAAGGGTCTGGCGGTCGGCGTCATAGGTCAGGACAACCTGTTCGCCCCGTGCGTTCGACAGGGTCACAGTGGCCGAATGGCGGAAATCTACCACCAGTTCGCAGGCCGATGTCAGCGCTTTGCCCTTCTTGCCACGCAACGTCAGCAGTTCTTTCGATGGCGTTGAACTCAGATAAGTGTCGCCTTTGTATTCAAACAATCCCAAATCACGCGGCACGGCGTTGGCCGAACGATATTGCGTTGTGGGCACTTGGTTGGCATATTGCCAGTTGCTCATCCAGGCCAAGGCCACCCGTCGGCCGTCGGGAGCGTTGTCGAAGCTGACCGCCGCATAATGATCTTTGCCGTAATCCATCCACTTGGTCACCTCGGGTTTCGTATCGCAGACGAAGCGATGACCATCAAAATGCCCCGTAAAGTACTGCGTGGCCGAACCGCCAAAGGGTCCGCCGGGATTGATATTGCACAATAACACCCACTTATCTTGGCCTGCCGACGTTGCGTTTTTGACAGGAAGCCTGAACAAGTCGGGGCATTCCCACACGCCACCATGGTTGCCGTATTCGTGGCCGAAGCTGCTTTCATACTTCCATTGCTTCAGGTTCGCCGACGAATAGATTTGCATTTCCTGTCCGGCGGCCAGTATCATATACCACCGACCATACTCTTCGCTCCAGAACATGTGCGGATCGCGGAAGTCGGGAAGGGAAGACGTGATGATCGGATTGCCGCTGTACTTCTGAAAGGTCTTGCCTCCGTCGGTGCTGTAAGCCAGACTTTGCGTCTGATTAGCCCCCGCGCTGGTATACATCGCTACGATAGCACCGGCGCCGAAGCCCGCCGTGTTGTTGTGGTCTACCACCGACGAACCGCTGAAAATCGTCCCCAGCGCGTCCGGTTCTATGGCTTCACCCTCATTTTGCCAGTGAATGAGGTCGCGGGATGTAGAGTGTCCCCACGTCATGTTCTCCCATGTAGAGCCGTAAGGGTTGTACTGGAAGTACAGATGCCACACGCCGTCCTTGTAGAACATACCGTTGGGGTCGTTCATCCAGCCGTAAACGGGCGTGTGATGATAGGCCGGACGGAAGCGTTCGCGGTTACTTGCGTCGAAGGTATCGGTCGTTTTGAGCAGCTTCCACACCGCGAAATCATTGATATTACCCGTCGAACGGCGGTTGCCGGAGAAGGTAATATCGAGCAGGAGAGGCTCTCCCTGAAGGTCTTTCAGGTCGAGCGGCACCATATAATCTTTCTTATCAAGCGCCAACCGACAGTTAAATTCCTTCACAACGGTGTGCCCTTTGATGACACGCACACGTGCGTTCTCCTCCTTTTCCTCCACGGGCAGCAATAGGTAACGTGCGGACGTCTGCAAACGATAGATAGCATGGGTGTCACTGAGCGCGTTCATACTACCGATAGCGGTCTGTGCGCCGGCTGTCAGGCCCGTCATGAGACAGGCCACGGACAGCAATGTTTTCTTCAAACTTGTCATACGATGTTGGTTTTAAGGTTTTTAACGACCGTTCTTATTGATAACCATTATTCTGGGTGTACAATCCGGGGATGTAATAGAGCTGATTGTAGGGCACGGGGAAGAACTCATTCTTGTCGGGCGTGAACCGCGCGTCCTTGTAATACTGCGCGAACTTCGTGCCATCGTATTCACTGTTCACCTCTGTTTTGAAATATCGGTTCAGCGTTTCCGAAGCAATGCCCCACCGGCGCAGGTCAAAGAAGCGCTCATGTTCCATCGCCAGCTCCAGACGGCGCTCCCAACGCAGACACTTACGGGCCGTATCCTTGTCTTGGAAGTAGCTATCGGGATAGAGCGCAATCTCACATTGGTCGGCCGCATAGGCGATATGCTTGTTCACGGAGTTAGCGGCACGCTGCCGGATGGCGTTGATTATCGTCTTGGCGTCGGCCAATCGTCCGGTTTCGATGAGCGCTTCCGCACGCATGAGCATAACATCGGTGTAACGGAACATGTATTCGTTCATGGCGAAAGCCTGCCAGGGATTGTTGTAGGTCTCACCCTTGCTGCGCTGTGGCACTTCTTTCAAAGACGTGTAGTAGCCGTACGCGCTTGGGTTGCGCGAGTTATCCTTCGTCAGGGTGTATTCTTTCTCATACTTATAGGGGAACGTCGGCATGCCCACCGTGTGGAACAAGCGTGGATCCCACTTCTGTGTGTTAGGCTGACCGTTGACCGGATGAGCCGGTGTTTTGTCGAAATCGTCAAACTCGGGCAGTCCGTCGCGGGTCTTGAAAGCGTCTACTAAGTTCTGCGAAGGCTTGTGAAAGTCCCATCCGCACGACCATATTCCCCAGCAACCGTTCAGCGTATTCGACCAGTTGCCACGTCCGAAGGTGGTATTATCGTCCTTATAGTCGGAGCATTGGATAGAGAATATCGACTCCTTGCTGTTCTTATATTCGGGCAGGAATATGTCGCCGTAGTCCTCCAGATAGCCATAGCGCGACTTACTCACGACATCCGTGTAGTCAACAACCTTCTGCATGTAGTCCGCTTTGATGTGGCTGATGCCCGTTGTCTTCTCATAACCGTCGCCCCAAGCCAGTTGCAGGTAGCATTTGGCCAAGTAAGAAGCCGCCGCAATCTTGTTGATTCGACCGCCTTCCTTCTGTATTTCGGGCAAAACGTCATACGCTACCTTGAAATCGGCTATGATTTTGTCGAACAACTGCTCATAGGTAAACGCGTCGTTGTGGGTCTGTTCCTGCGCGTTGGTCTTGAAAACCTCCTCGTCAATCCAAGGAATCTTGCGGAAAACGGTGATGAGCTTATAATAGAAGTGTGCCCTGAGGAACTTCACCTCAGCTATGCGCTCCCGTGTTGTGGCCTCGCCCAGCTTATCGTTGCCGTTTTTTTCGAGCGACACCAGCGCACGATTGCAGCGCGACACGGCCGCATAGAGCCGATACCACAGCTCGTCAAGCGGGCCGATGGTCGACGTCAGGTTTGTCCAAACCTCAAAAGGATGATAGTCGGTGTCGTTAACGCCCGAACCACCTTTCAGGCAATCGTCGGAAGTAACGTCGCCGTAGGGCCACAGATTGAACGGAAACTGATACCAGCAGTCGCCTAACATGGCGTAAGCACTGTTGACCATGCTCTCCGGATCGGAGAAAGCCTTGTCTTCATCGACCACGGCCGTGGGCTTATAATCCAGAAAATCATTGCAGCTTGTCAATGTAAGACTACCTGCGAGGGCCAGAATGGCAATATATATCTTTTTCATTTTGCTTATCGTTTATGTATTATTTAAAAACCAACTTGAAGGCCGAATGATACGGAAGTAGGAATAGGATAACTCCAGTTGGGGTTTTCGGGATCGGAACAGGTAAGACTGCTGCTCTTGAGGGTCAGCAGGTTCTGACCCGATATGTACACACGTGCCGTGGCAACCCGCAGTTTCGACAGAACGGATGTCGGGATATTATAGCCCAATTGCAAGGTACGCAGTTTCAGATAAGAGCCATTCTCCACGTAATAAGACGAGGCACGTCCTTCGTCGGCGGTGTTATTGGTTGTCAGGGCCGGAATGGTCGAGCTTGTATTACCTGTCGTCCACGCGCCCAACATGCGGTTACCCTTATTGGAACCGGGGTCGGTGATACTCCAAAAATCGGTCTGGAACTTCTGATTATTATAGACATCCTGATTGTATACGCCCTGCCAGAACATCGTCAAGTCGAAGTTTTTATAGTTCAAAACAGCATTCAGACCATAAGAGAAGGCCGGAACGGGATCGAAAATCCATGTTTGGTCGGCCGAGGTTATCTTTTGGTCGCCGTCCAGATCCTTATATTTCAAGCCACCTACGCGGGCATTATCCTGGCCCGACGCGGCCACTTCTTCCTTCGACTGATACAATCCGTCTGCCACATAGCCCACGATGGAGCCGTATGACTTGCGCGACTGAACGAGATTTTCTTTTGTGGTATGCGCGTAAGAGCCGGTCGTCGACGCGGGCAGACTGGTCACTCTGTTGCGGAAGAAATCGAGACTGCCGTTGAAATCAACGCCTAACCCATTGGCAAAAGTCTTACGATAGCCCACGGCGAACTCCATACCCCAGTTGCGGAGCGAAGGGCCGTTCGACCAAGACGCGCCACCTTCGCCCATCGCGCCTAAGTAAGCGGGATTGATCAGCATATCGTCCACGTCCTTGATATAGGCATCGACGTTACCATAGAGCGAACCGCCGAAGAACATATAGTCGATACCGGCGTTGTATTGCGTTGCCGTTTCCCACTTCAAGTTAGGATTGGCCGTCTGCGTAGCTCTGTAACCGGAGGGGAAAGTGCCCGAACCGGCCAGACGAAGATCGTAAGCGGTAGAGGTAACACGGTCGAGTCCGTAGTCACGAGTGTAGAGTCCGAACTGCGCGTTGTTGTCGATGGCCTGATTACCGGTCTTACCCCAAGAGAGTCGGAGCTTCAAATCGTCGAGCCATTTCTGCTGCAACAACTGTGAAAGACGGAAACCGAGCGAGGCTGCGGGGAACGTTCCCCAACGGTGATTGGCACCGAAGCGCGACGAACCATCATGACGAATGGTAAACGAAGCCAGCAAAAGGTCTTTGAAATTATAGTCTACCTTACCGAAGAAAGAGGCCAACCGATAGCCCACCTTGGCACCGGAATTGCGCATCGTGCCCGTGGCGGCATTGGGCCACATGTAGTCCGTGTCTTCCAAAGCGTAGTCTTCGGAGTAAGCACTGAAGTCTACGACGCTTTGCTTATTGATTTCGGAACCCGCGAGCAAGGAGAAGTTATGTTCGTTTAAGAGCGTAAAGTTATAGTTCAAGGTATTCGACCACGTGTAGTTTACGTTGTTGGTCTGGCCCAAAGTGGTCTTGGCCATGTTGTTCTTCACCACGTCTGACGTGAACGTATGGGTGAGGGCGTTGATAAAAGAGGTCGTGAAGTCGATACCGAAGTTAGAACGGAAGAGCAAGCCCTTGATGGGTTTGATGTCGACAAAGGCATTGCCGAAGAGTCGCCAGAAATCTAAATGGTTGTCCTTGTTGTGATATTCCTCGCGCACGGGATTCTGGCGGTCGCTCATACCACCCACCGGACCACCGAAAGTAACACCGTCTTCCTCGTAAACGGGCACGACAGGCGCCATCTTCAAGGCGTTTTCCATCGGCGCTACGTCCACTTGCTTGGTGTAGGTAACGGTGAAATTCTCACCCATACTGACCATCTTATTAATATGATAGGTAGCGTTCATACGTGCCGACAGGTTTTCAAAGTTGGTATACTTCAATATACCGTCGTTCTTCTTGTAGCCCAGCGAGAACATCGCGGAGTGCTTCTCGTTGGCATGCGAAAGAGAAACGTTGTAGTTGCGGGCAAAACCGGTGCGCGAAATCTCGTCTACCCAGTCGGTATCGGAGAAGCGCATGGTCTTCTTGCTGTTGATGAAACCATCGTAGCGACCATTAATCGTATAATTCACGTATTTCGACAGGGCCGGATTCCACACGCTGATGGCGGTTCCGTTGGTCGCGTTGATGTTGATACCGTAGTTCTGAGCGTAGGTCACGGGGTCGACGCCGTCGTTAAGGGCAGCCTGCACCATAGCCGTAACATATTCACGGGTGTTGCTGAGCTTCATCTTGGACTGCGCGGTATAGAACTGCGCCGTCAGGTTGGTAGAGAAATCGACCTTTACCTTATCCCCTTTCTTGCCTTGTTTGGTGGTAATAATGATAACGCCATTGGCCGCACGGCTACCGTAGATAGAGGCCGAAGCAGCGTCCTTGAGCACCTGCATGCTCTCAATATCACTGGCATTGAGCGAGTTGAGGGCCGAGTTGGTTGGCACGCCGTCAACAATATAGAGTGGATCCTGCGACGTATTGAACGAACCGATACCACGAATACGCACCGTACCCGTGCCACTGGGCGAGCCATTAGCGGTGATATTCATGCCCGGAACCTTGCCTTGCAGCGCACGCATGGGGTCAGCATCGGGCGAAGTCTTCAGCGCGTCGGTCTTCACGACGGCCACCGAACCGGTCAGGTCGGCTTTGCGCTGAGTCTGATAGCCCGTTACGACTACCTCGTTCAATTCTTTCGCGTTTTCTTTCAGCTGTACACGCATGTTCGCTTCGGCTTTCTGCTCCAGCGTAGCATAGCCTATATAGGTGAAAACGAGGACAGCGCCCTGCTTCACTTTCAGCTTGAAATGACCATCAAGATCGGTTACGGCGCCATTGGTCGTACCCTTCTCCATTACCGTAGCACCGATGATAGGCTCATTGGCCCCATCAACAACGGTACCACCAATCTCTACTTGCGCATAAATTAATGTGCAACAGAACATGAGCAGCATGCTCGTCAGAATTCTTTTTAGATTGTCCATTCGCTTTAACTTATTAGGTTGATATTTTTCTTTCAAGATTCTGCGGCAAAGATAACATGATATACGCCGAGCCCCTGTCACAAATCGTTCATAAACTGAAACATTTGTTACATGTAACATTTATAATTGAAAATGAACGAAAAGTAAAAGAACAACCTCCATGCGCCAGCCGAAGGGGCATGATTTATCATGTTCCGCCTCAAACGAAAGACAATACGATACGCGATTAAGCACATTTAGATATAGAGTTTTCTTCTTGTTGCAACCTGGATTTTCGTAGAATGGTTTTAAACAAAATATATTTGGGGAATGCGGAACGTGATGAATCACGCCCCTACGGCTCACGCCATTCCATTTCTAAACACAAAAATGAATGCATTAGTAAAATATAAATCAGTAGCCATGCGCCAGCCGTAGGGGCGTGATTCATCACGTTCCGCTCAAACGAAAAACAATACAAAGCATGATTCATCACGTTCCACACCCGCAAAAAACGCGATCATTCGCTGTGAAAATTTATTACAAAGCGTTCTTTTATTCTGCAACAAGAAAAAAGTTTTCGCAAATAAGCCAAGCATTTTGATGTTTGGCAAAAACAAGCAAATAACTGATAATCAATCGTTTGCACAAAACAACCGATAAAACGCTTATCAAAAACACGCTAAAACGCCCCAAATAGCCACCCAAAAGCAGCCCTTTTACCCGCCGAAAGCATAGCTTTGACGATGTAAAAGGGCTGCTTTGAGCATGCAAAAGCTATGCTTTGACCTCGTAAAAAGTAAAAACAACATCACGGAAGTACCAAAAACACCTTCCTAACGCTATTTTTCGCTCTATTTGGAGCTTTTTTTCAGTCCGTTTTTGTGATAGGAATTTGACAAAAAAAACAAAAGTATCCCTAACCCTTTTGCAGACATTAAGGGCGATTTTCTACCCATCGCCTCAGCCATTCTATAAACCGTTGTTTCCATCCGATGGCCTCCGGGCTTGTCTTTCGGGCCGTTGCGCCGAAGCCATGACCACCGGTTTGGTATTGGATATATACGTGGGGCACGTTGTGGGCCGTCATGGCGCTGTCCATCAGCATGGCGTTGCGATAGTCGACGATGGGGTCGTCCTTGCAGTTCATCAGGAAAACGGGGCATTGGATGCGGTCGGCATGGCGCTCCATCGACAGCGAATCGCGCATCACATGACTGCGTCGACGCCATTCGCCCAACAGTCCGCGGCGGCTGCGCTTATGCGTAACGGCATGAGAGAGCGATACCACGGGATAGATGGGCGCGATAAAGTCGGGCCGCAATGGGCCGGTGAGGTTTTCGGCAGCCATCAGCGACAAATGACCACCGGCCGAAAAGCCCATGATGCCTACGTGGCGATAGCCTTCCGCACGGACAAGGCGCATGGCCCGTTCGATGGCCCGCAGCTGATCGGGGTATTGCCGACCCGGAAAATAGAGCCGACTACGGAGCGCGAAGCCTGCCCATCCGGCGGTGGGATAATGCAACACGTAGGCCGCTATGCCCTCGCTGTTGAGCCATCGGGCCACCTCGCTGCCTTCATATTTCTTACTCAACCAGCAATAGCTGCCCCCCGGACACACGATGATGGCCGTGCGGCAGGTGTCGCTCGGCTTGTAAACTTTCAGTCGGCGATCGTTTGGGTCGCTCTTTTGTGCGCCAACGGTGGAACAAACCACGAATAAGAGCAACAAAAGACTAATCGTTGATTTCATACGCGTTGATTTTATGAATGATAACATTGCGGCCTACGATGGCTTCGGCCGTGCTGATGGCTGTCAGTGGCTATCGGATGCCCCTCCGATGCGCGCCCCGAATGTCTTGTAGAGTGCCTCGATATTGCCTGATTTCATCGCGCTGATGCGGAAATTCTGTCCGAAATAGGCACAAAAAGCCTCCTTCCCTTCTGGCACACGATAAATTTTACCATCAGAAAGATAAGTAATCTGATCCATGCAGTCGGCATCTACATCGATGATACGCAGTTGATCTCTGATACCTAAATACCGCAGCAGTCGGTCGATGCTCAGCCCCTTGCGCAGACTGCCGAGCAGGTGCATCCCCGTTTCAAAGGTCTGCCCATGGCGTTGAAACGTTTGCAGGCCGCCGCCGATGGTCTTGTTCTTCTCAAGGATGATAATCTTATGGCCTTCTTTGGCGCGCAGAGCACCCGTGAAAAGGCCGTCAAGATCGGCGCCGATGATTATAATATTCATTTTTTTCTTTCTTTTTGCGAGAGGCTGATGAGGCATTGAGGAGCGTTTGGGGCTTGAACGGCCCTTTATATCTCCGAAATCTGCCTGAAAAGTTCTTCGCTTCCGAGCAGTTCGGAACACGTGATGATGGTGCCGACGAGCACGCCCAGCATGCCATGGCTGTAGATATTCTGCCCCGTGAGCAGCAAGTTGGGCACGCGTGTCAGATGATGCACACGAGCCGCGGGGCCCAACGTGATGTCGCGCGCTATGCCATACATGCCTCCGGCCTCCGTTCCTGTGTAGTCGCGATAGGTCAGCGGCGTGCTGGTGAAGTATTCTTCTATGCCTTCGGAAAAGCCGGGGAGGTCGTGTTCCACCGCTGCGATGAGCTTTTCGGCATGCTGCCGTTTGAACGTTTCGTAGTCCTCGCCCCGCTGTCCGACAGTGGTTCCTTCCCAACGGGCCACGTCGGCATACTGCATATACGACAGAATCATACCGCTTTGGGCATACTGTTGTTGCTGTTCCTGGCACGTGTGCAAGTAAAGATAGCCCTTGGGCCACGTTTCCGCCGTGTAGGACTCGCATCCCCAAGGCGTCGGCGAGCGGTAACCATAGAGATTATAGTTCATATAAGGCACCGTGCGAGGCTTGAATTTCAGATAGACGGAGAAGCCGCCGACGGTATTGGGCAGTGCCCGGAGTCGTCGACGATAGGCAGGTCGCAACAAAGGAGAGTCGGTCAGCTCGAGCGTTCGGGCCGGATGAAGGTCGGAAATCAGCACATCGGCCTCATAACGATTACCATCGGACGTCAACACGGCGACAGCTCGTTGGTCATCGCATTCGATATGTGTCACCTCTTGTTTTGTAATCACCTTGCCACCATAGCGCTCAATGGCAGCCTGCATGGCCCGCGCAATGAGGTCGCTGCCGCCCACCACACGATAGGCACTCTGGTTATAGAAGTCGGTAACGAAGGCATGGGTGGCAAACGGCGTCTTATCTTTCTCGGCCGCGTAGAGCGGCAACGCGCCCATGAGCACGTCGCGTAGTAGCGGATCGGCCACGGTTTGCTCCATCACGTCGTTGATACTCCGTGTTAAATATTCGGGTTGGATGGCCTCCATCGTCTCGGTATGGCGCAGACTGTGGAGCCGTGACGCGCCGGCTACCTGCCGGATGAGGTCGTAATAGCGTCCCAAGTCGGCCTGTGCATGAGGAAAATAGGGCAAAAGCTGGCGGATGAAGTTGTCGCGTCCGTTGGCCATACGATAAGTTTTCCCATTGAGTAGAATCACGTTGTAGCCCCAAGGGTCTAATGGGCTCAACTCGATAGCGTCGCTTACTTCCAAGTAGCGCAACATTCGGTCGAGCGTCTGGCCCGGTGATGCACTGCCGATGAAGTGCATACCCGACTCAAACTTTACCCCTTTGCGTGAGAAACACTGCAGACAGCCACCTATCTGGTAGTGCTTTTCCAAGACGGTCACTTCATAACCATTCTTAGCTAAGATAACACCGCTGGAAAGACCGCCTAATCCGCTGCCAATGATGACACACTTTTTCTGACTCATACTTTCGTTTTATAGTAATCGCGCAACTGCCTATAAGGCTGCAGATAGGCTTCCGTCTCTATCCGGCGGCGCATTTCGGCATAATGTTTCTGATAATGATGGCGCATGTTTTTAGCCATCAAGCGTATGGCTTCGTTGGCTTCAAGGCCTTGGTCGTCGTAACGGTCGAACCGAACGCGCTGCCCCACTTCGATATTAATTTCGCCCGGGCGCAACATGAAGTCGCGTTTGGGCAGCACATAGCCCGCCCCATGGAGATAAAGCGGCAGTATATCGGCTCCCAATTCGTGGGCTATATAGAAGGCTCCCTTATGAAAACGCCGCACCTCGCACGTCTCGCTGCGGGTGCCTTCGGGATAAATCACGATGTTGTAACCGGCTTTATAAAGCTCGCGCAGCTTAGTCATGTTCTTATCAAGTCCGTCGGCGGCCGGCAGGAAATCGCCATAATGGAGCACGTCGCCGTAGAAAGGATTGTCCCATGTCCACGCGTTGGTGATAATAATAATCTTAGGTGACAGCTGCAACACGGCCATAATATCGAGGTGACTCTGGTGGTTGCAGATGATGACAGCCGGCTTTTCAAATGTTTCGCCCACCTTATTATATATATGACACTTCACACCGGGCAACAGCTTGAGTCCTTTTCGGGCGAAGGATTGGAACAAACGGTGGTAGCGGTCGCGCCTTTCCGGGTCGTCTTTCTTCTTTCTGAAGATCCATCGCGTATAGGGTTTGGCCCCTAAATACATAAAAAGAAGGAAGGAAATCATGAAAGACAGCGAACTGACGATGCGGCGTAGCGTAAGTGGGAGCTTGTCGGTAATCCACAGTTGCACGTCGGACGGCTCTTCGGTGGGCAGATGCCTACCTCGCACAAGCCAACGAAAGACCAATGGTGGCAGGTAATAGGCCATGATTACGACCGTAAACATGCCGATTATCGTCACAACAGCCAACGACCGCATGGCCGGATGGCGGGCCAGAATGAGGCTGCCGATACCGATGAACATGAGCAAAGCCGAGATGGCCACGCTGTGTTTGTAGGAGCTGAGCCGCTTACGGCCCGTGGTATGTTCGTACATCAGCCCTTCGGTAATGAAGATAGTATAGTCGTCTCCCTGACCAAAGATGAAGGTGGCGAGGATGATATTGACAATATTAAACTGGATGCCGCCTATCTGCATCATGCCTAATATCCACAACCAGCTGACGGCCAGCGGCAGAAAAGATAGCAACGACAATTCGAGTTTGCCGAAAGAGAGCCACAGGAAGAAGAAAACCACACATCCGCAGACCAGTCCGATGTAGTTGAACGAGTTGTTGAGCACCCGAACGAGCTGGTTGCCGATGTCCTTAGAGGAGAATACAAAATAGGGCGCGGCAGCCTGTTGATTGATGTCGCGCTTTAAAATGGAATCCGCGCCGGCCGACGGCAAGTAGTTGACAATGCGTGTTTGGTCGGGCGAATGCAGAATGTAAGTGCCGACGAATGGCTGCAAGATTGGATTGAAATAAGACAGCGGACGAACCGAATTGTGGTCGGTCGTCAGTAGTTCGTAGAACGGTTGGAAGGCTTCGGGCTTCAATCCTTGGTGTCGGGCCTCAGCTTTCACACGATCGATCAACTGCCGAGCGTCGTGGGCAGTCCACAATTGTCGCCATGCGGTCAGTGAAGCGCGTTGCCGTTCGGCCGTGGGCGAGAAGTCGCCGATACCGTGAGGCTGATAGCCATGCGCCTGTAACTGACTAAGCAGGCGGTCGTTGGCCTGAAATGCCTGCGTCATGGTTTTACCTTCGGCCACAGCATAGAGCGCGGCTTCGTGCTGCGTGCCCGCTAACCGCTGCATGTCAGCACGCTGATCGGGCGTCATATAGTTGATATGCGTGAGGTCGCTGTCGAAAGATGTCTTAGTGGAAAAATAACCGAAGACCATCGTCAATATCATGACAATGGGCAGAACAGCTCGTTTGACGGCCTTGCGGTTGAGCCAATCCTCGCCCCGTTCCATAAGGGGCAGCAGTATACCGGCGCGATGTTGTGGCGCGGCGGCGGGTCGTCGGGCATAAAGCGGAAGGAAAACGAGCACGAAGAGTATCGTACCGATGAGCATGAGTGCCCCGAAAAGGCCGAGATCGCGCATGGCTTGGGCATCAAGCCATACCAAACAGAGGAAGGCTGCCACGGTCGTGACGTTGCCGATAAGCAGGGGCGGCACCATTTCTTTCAATGCCTGCCGACGATTGCCGACCTCACGGATATGGTCGAGGAAGTGCAAAGGATAGTTGACGGCGATACCGATAATGACGGAACCGATACCCAGCACGATCATCGAAACGCTATCGTGGAACAAGGCCATGCCGCCGATGGCAAACAACCAGCCGAAGACAATGGAAACGCCAATCCACAACATGTCGCTCAGTCGACGATAATGCCACCAAAGCAGAAGCAGAATGAAGACAGAGGCGATAGCGACGGCCACGATAGCGTCGGTCTTGATGGTCGTGGCATTGGTGACGGCGATGAGCGGTGCCCCGATAGCGCTGACCTTGAGTTGCGGATAACGGGCTTCGATTGTACGGGCGGCACTATCGAGCAGGGCGGCTATCTCGCCGTTGCGTTGCGTTTCACTGGCACCGAAGCGGCTGTTGAACGTCACCATACCCGTGCGACCGTCGTGGGTAAAGACATAACCATCAATCAACTGAAACTGACGGTCCATGCGGAAACGCTGCATGCGCTGCAACACAGGCGTAAAAAGGTGGAGCGGATCGTGGCGTAGCGTCGTCATGGCGATGCCGCCTGTGGGAAGCATCAGTATCTTCTTGTTCTCTTCCATTTGACGAGCCACGAAATCGGGTGACCGAAGCAGGGAGTCAATGTGGCGCGCGTCACTGTTGGTGATGAAATAAGGGTAGTTGGTATTGACAAAATCAATCATCTTGAGTGCCGCTGTCTCGTCGGCACTCACCTGTAACTGCTCGATGAGCGGGCTGTTTTCAATCTGCTTGCCAAAAGATTCCATGGCTTGCCCGATGGTTTCCGTATCGACGGGACGAAGGGAGTCCTTCGACGAGAAGAGCACAGCTACGCGACTTTGCAGCGCAATCTGTTCATATACGTCTTGATACTTTTCGTTTTGAGCGTCGTGGGGCAGGAATTTGGCAATATCTTCTTCGTAATGGACACGCGAAGACAGCAGCGCCGCCAGTGCGCAAATAGTCAGCAACACGGCGGAAGCCCACAGTCTGCGTGCGGAAAAATAATGATAAATATGGAGAAAAAATCTTGTCATTGATTCAAAAATCATCGATGAAAAAGTTTCTTATAAACCGCCCTCGGCCCGTTGTAGACAATCAGCTTAGGCAGATAGAAGAAAAGGGAGCCTAAACAGAGAGCGGTATTGAGCAGACTGATACGCGTGAAGTCGACGGCCGGTCGGAAGTGGGTGACTCTCTCGGCCTGCGGAGGGTAGTAAACCCGTACGTTGACCGACCTAATCGCTACATCCATCCAAGCCGCAACGACTAATAATGACAGCTCGGCTTCGTAACGTGAAGAGAATATCCAGCGACGACTGACACGCCGGAGCGGATAAAGACGATAGCCACTCTGCGTGTCGGCTACATGACGGAGCGTCTGTACAGTAAACCAAAAGTTGGAAAAGCGATTGGCAAACGTATTTCGACGCTGCGTACTATCGGCGGTCAGTTGGCGAACGCCCACGATTAATGCTTCGGGATGGGCTTCGTGCTCGCGTAACAACAGCGGTATGTCTTCGGGAAAATGCTGTCCGTCGCTGTCGATCGTTATGGCATCATCATAGCCCAGCGCAAGCGCCATACGGAACCCCTGCTTTAGCGCGTAGCCCTTGCCACGATTCACGCCGTATTCTATCCGATGAATGATGAAAGGCAACTGATGAAGGGCGACGTGCGTATGATCGGTACTGCCGTCGTTGACAACGATGATGTCGGGCGTAATGGCGTGGACGCGGGTCACGATGTCGGCAATGGTCTTGCCGTTGTTATACGTTGGAATGATGACACAGACTTTTCCCATGTTTAAGGTGGTTATGCGTTCAGACAATAGTGTCCAGACACGCGATGAGCGAGAACTTCGTGAAGGCGATTTCGCCGTGAATGACGGAACCACGGAGCTTCACTGTGCCGTCCGTCAAGTCCAGATGATCGAACAGAACGGTGGCTTCGGGATGACGAACGGGCGAGAGGGGCTGAATGAATTTCAAGTTTTTGACTTGTTGCAAGCGCAACGGAGTCGTGAGAAACCGCTCTGCCAACTCTAAAATAATCTTGATAATACACACGCCGGGCGTAATAGGCTGGCCCGGAAAATGCGCCCGATAGATGAGATGGTCGGCATTGAGACGGATATCAGCCGCATGTCGCGCCTCGTCTAAGCGCGCTATCGTGAACATGTCGTTCGTGAGTTTCATCATGTAGTCTTGATTTCTGATAGTTCAATCGTTATCTTATCGCCGCCGGGCTGTGACATAATGACCTTGGAAACCATCTTTGTTCGTCGGTCGAAATAGAGACTGATGGATTGGAAAAACTTCTTCAACCGTGGTTCTTTAGGCGACAGTTCGGCCTTCCAGATATTGCCTCCGTCATACATAACGACCGCAAAATCACGGTTGCTGCGCAGGTTCTGTCCCGTCATGCTGTTTCTTACCATCTTCACAATGCTTTGAACGCTGGCACCCGACAGATCTATGGTCTGGTTTTTTCCATCAGATTGAATGGTTGCCTTGTTGTTGCTGAGGGTAAAAGTGTAGCGATAGGGCCTTATGTATTTCCATGTCAGGTTGCCTTTGCTGTCATAATCCATATAACCATTGGCCACAACGGGCTCTTCCATGTATGAAGCCTCGGTCTTCTGCACGAATTGACAACGCAAAGTCTTGATGGACAGCGCTTGCTTACTGATAGCGTTGACCATCGATTGCTGCCGGGCCGGCGTCACTTTGCGAAACGATTGCGCGCCGATTGTAGCCATCTGCATGAGCAGGAGCATGACTATTAAAATCTGATATCTGTATGTTTGTTTCATAAAAAACGATGCTAAGCTGGATTATGATAACTTATATATAAATTCTTAGGCCTATAACACCTGTTCTCCTCTTCCTATTTTGCCACCAGAAAGCAGCCGGTAATGATGAGAAAAACGCCTAACCAACGGGTGGGCGGAATGGTCTCGTGAAAGAAGAGCAGGGCTGCCAGCATGCCGAAAACATAGCTGAGCGAAACCATGGGATAGGCCATGGAGAACGGGAAGGTCTTGATGATATACATCCACTGCACCGTGGCCGCGCCATAACATAAGCCACAGCCCAGCCACCACCAGTTAGTGAGCTGATCGGTGATGAGCGACCAGGCCCAACGGAAAGGGCCCATCTGCTGCAAAGCGAACTTCAGGAATACCTGACCGCTACAAAGCAGCAGGCTTTGAAGGATGGAAAGAAGAATCAGTCGCATAGTTCTCGGGTGATGATTTCGGCGGTATCGCCGTTTTGTGGATGATGACGCAGACGAATGTCTACCAGTTCTTTGCATGCGCCGACGCTTTTTTCGCTTGACAACACGACGGCGACGGAGCGGTCTTCGGCCACGCAGACGGTGCCGGCAGCCTGAAGTTTTGCTTGGAGTGCGGGCGTAATTTCATCGTTAGCACATACCAACGCCGTGCGGATACGCCCCGACTTGATTTGGAGGAAGGCATCGAGCAAGGCACTCTCGAATGAGATTCGCCCATGGGCATAGGTACTATTGTAGCCGTGATTGCCCATGTGAATGGCAATGAGCGACGCAATGGTGTTGTGGGTAGACTGCATGAAGTTGGTGGGCATGCTCATCTGCTCACCCTCCGTGGCCAAAGCGTCAAGCATTCGTTCCGTATTTTCGATACAACCCATGGCCGTTCCGTTGATGATAGCGTCGGGCTGGTCGACACCACTCTCCTTGATAGCCTTCAAAGCCGTCACAAGTGCCCGTCGCAACAAGCGGCCATAACGGCGCGCCTTCATAGGGTTGAGATAGTCACGGTATTCCACTTCGGGAACATTCGTCACTTCCGCGATGATATATACCTTATTCTCCATAACGTGAAAGGATAATGGCGGAGTCGTTGCCGCCGAACCCGAAAGCGTTGCAAAGCACGTTTTCAAGCTTCGGCAGCGGGCCGCCGGTGTAGGGAACAACGCACTGCGGATCGGCGGTTTGCCAACCAATATTGGCCGGCGCGAACTGATGGCGCAGTGCCAGGAGGCAGAATACGGCCTCAATGGCACCCGACGCGCTCGTGGTGTGACCCGTTAACATCTTGGTTGACGACACCGCAGGCAGTGTTTTGCCGAAAACACGGCGTAGGGCTTGGCTCTCACTGGCGTCGTTATTGGGTGTGCCGGTGCCATGGGCATTGACATATTGAATGTCGGAAGGTTGCAATCGGGCCTCATCCAAAGCCTGTCGGATGGCTAAGAACGCTCCTTCGCCATCATCGGACGAGGCCGTCTGATGGAACGCATCGCAGGCATTGCCCGTGCCCAGCAGTTCACCGAGGATGTCGGCGTGGCGTCGCAATGCGCTATCTTCGCTCTCCAACACGATGAAAGCAGCGCCCTCACCCAGATTGAGACCGGCTCGTGTGGCGTCGAAAGGCCGGCAACGTTGCTCGTCGAGTATCATGAGCGACTTGAAACCATTGAGATGGAAGCGGCTAAGACTCTCGCCACCTCCAACGACAACGATGTCGCGCAGACCGCTTTCAATCATTCGAGCACCCATAATGATGGCATTGAGGGCTGCGCTGCAGGCCGTAGAAACGGTTGTTGCCAAATCGAAACAACCGAAATAGTCGGCAATGGCATTGGTAGATGCCCCACAGTCGTGTCGATTTAGGATGTCGGCATCGAGCCGGTCAGGATAGAACGCCTCGGTACGATCCATTCCGGCCACGGTCGTTCCGCCCAATAAGGCCAGACCTTGCACAGCCGGCGTGCCCGCTTCGTCGATAAGGCGGGCTTGCAGCAAGGCTTCTTTCAGGGCCAGCATGCCCATAAGCTCGGTGCGACTCTCACGCTTAGTATAAGGAATATTGAGTTGCCGGCACAGCATTTCATTGCTAAGTTTCACCTCGCCCACAGGAAATTCCGTGTGCTCCGTCGGCAGAAAGCGCACCCGTTCCACCCCCGTCTGTCCTCGCCGGAGGGCTTCCAAGCTCTGTTCTTGGCCAAAACCGATGGCCGAAACCACGCCGGCACCTGTAATCAATACTCGCTTTTGCATACTTATTTTGTGCGATTCGCTGCCACGTAGTCAGCCATTACGCTGACCGACTTAAAGATATTCTTACCTTCTTTCGGGTCTTTGATTTTGATACCGTAGTTCTTTTCGAGCAGCACAATGAGTTCGAGCGCGTCGATAGAGTCGAGACCGAAGCCGTCTTCACCGAACAACGGCGCGTTATCGTCGATGTCTGCCGTCGTCACGTCTTCGAGATTGAGCGCTTCGATGAGCTTTGTTTTCAGTTCTTCTTTGAGTTCCATATTTGTATTGGTTGTCTTCCGTCGTTGCGGAATATAAATAAATCTTTATTTTGTAATGAGTTTCAGTGCCGCCGTAAAATGATGATTATCGGGTGCTTCTATCCAACCGGCGATGGCACTGGTGGTCGTGGGGTCTGCGAAAGCGGCTTCCGTAACTTGTCGGATGCACTCGTCGTCACGTTCGTTGAGGATAATGAAGTTGGTCTCTCCATAATAATGATTGCGAATGGCAATCTCTCCGGTCACAATATTGGGTAGCGTATAGACAAAGACCGATGGACTTGGAAAGAAGTCCGATCGATCGCGAATCGTCTCTTCAAAGGCTTTGTCGGCCTGAATAGACGAAGAATGATTAAAGAAAAGGATAGCCCGATCGGCCCGATCGGTAAACCGTGGCGCGCCTTCGGCCTGCAGGAGCAACTCGGAAGCGATGAATCCCAATTTACAAAGGATATCCATCTTGAAGAATTTAGGGTAGTCGTTCACGTAGATACGATAGAGTTCGGTAAGCATTTGACTACCGCTCCGCGACGTATCGATGCGCTTTCCGTCTATCACGGCACTGCTGTTGTCGATATTTATTTCGTGAATCATCTTCATTTCTTCGTCTTTTAAACCCTTTTCAATACGTAATGATACCACCCGACCTTATTTCTTGACACAGCGTAAGGCCGCGTTCGTTCCGCCAAAACCCGAAATCAGTTTGATAAAAGCCTGTCGGTCGGTGGTCAAACACTCCTTCGTCACTCGGATGGGCTTTGATACGCCTAACTCATCAAAACCTCGTGTGGACAGAATCGTGCCTTCATCGAGTCCCCGCATGGTCAGGATGGTTTCCAAAACACCGGCCGCTCCCATCGTATGACCATAGTTTCCTTTATACGCATTCACGGGAATGGCCAACAAACCGGCCCGTTCGATGGCCTTCGCCTCCATCTCATCATTGTATAAGGTGGCTGTTCCATGCGCGTTGATAACGGCTAATTCTTCGGTCAGAGGACAGCGATGAAGCACAGCTTCCAAGGCTCTGAAACTCCCTTCGGCCGCTTTCGACGGACTTGAAATATGGTGGGCGTCGTTGCGGATGGCTCCGTCGGCTAATTGCCAGTATCCTTTGGCTTCATCCATGCGCCGCAACACCATCGTGGCAGCTGCTTCGCCGAGGTTCAAACCCATACGATTCTCGCTGAAAGGCTGGCATGCGGTGGGCGAAAGAGCCTTAAACGACGCGAAACCGCTCACAATAAAGGGCGACTGAATATCGGCTCCTATCACCACGGCGTGGTCATAACGACCACTTTCGAGGTAACGCATGGCTACGATTTGCGCACAGACACCTGACGCACAAGCGTTCGATACAACCATCGGTTCTGCCCGATTGCCGAAAAAACGAGCAATCGCACGAGCGGTTTCGCTTAACTGTAAGCGATCGTCGGGTACGCCTTCAATGCCTTGTTCCAATAAAGAAATGTTGCCTTTGGTGGTTGAAAGGATAAAAATACAACGCTCCGAAGCAGCGTCAATGCCACTTCGGGTAATGGCTTCGATGGCCGAAAGAAGGGCCATCTGTTCAAATCGGGTATAGGGGAGTGTTGCTTTCACGCGATGATTGAAAGCGGATTCGAGCGTGCCTTCTTCAAAAAGCGACGCGATAAACGGTTCGGGCAACGACCATTTGTTCACGAATCGTTGCAGCCGTGTGTCGCCCTGCTTCACCGCCTGATAGTTTTCTTCGGTCGTGAAGCCCAATGGCGATGTGATATTATCGGCAATCTTGACTATCATGGGGTCAACCATTTCTTTTTCCAAGCCTCATAGAACGTCGGATTTTCCCACATCAGATTGTAGTCGCGATCGAGAAACACCTGCACGGAACGGCCCGTTACAAGCAGTTCATTGGTGTTGCGATCGTGTATTTCGTAGTCGAAAACAATCTTAGCAGCGTCTGTCGGTCGGTAAATAATGTCGATTCGGGGTTCTGTGCCATAGCGCATGGGCTTGTGATAATGGAAATTCAAGTCCACTAAAGGCGCGTAACAGCCATTATCGAATATCGTCATGTAGCCTAAATCATACGCTCGTCCGAAAGCTTCGCGAGCATCTTCAAAGTACAGAGCGTATGAACCATGCCAAACAAACTGCATGGAGTCTACTTCGCTGAATCTTATTTCAAAGTCCTTGGATGTTTTCAGTTCCATATTTTTTACGCAATCACTTCATCGGACAGTGCTATTTTCATCTGTGCCGAGGCTATTTGGCGGCCGTTGCACGTAATAGTTGCCGTTACCAGCGTCAGTTCCATCACCTGTTCCATCACTTCGATGACGGTTTCAAGCCTGTCGCCGACGTGCGGACGAGCCACTACCGTCATATCGCGGATGGCACCAATGAAACCAATCTGTATGGCTCGCTTCAGAATATATTTGTTGATGTAGCCCAAACGGGCAGCGCAGGTCTGCGCAATGTTCTCGGCCAAGGCACATTCGTTGAGCCATCCGTCTTCAACGAAGATGTTATCGGCCCTCACCGTCAAGCTGGTAGCGGTTATCTTCTCATCGAATGCCGTCAGCTTATCCACCATGACAAAGGGCTCCTGCTGTGGCAGCAACTCATGTATGTCGATTTCGTCGAGCTTCATTGGTTCCAGAAGTTATAATAATTAAACCATTGGGTAGGATGTTTTCTGACGATGGTTTCCAGTGTCCGTGCATATTGCGACGCTAATTGAGCCGCCCGTTGCTTCATGGTGCCCATACCAGCGTCGAGTTGCTCGATATAAATACGATAACGCTTCCATCCGGTCTTCATCACATGGATGGTTAGCACCGGCACTTCACGCTGTGCGGCAATCGCGAAGGGGCCCATCGGGAAAGCAGCATCCTCGTTAAGGAATGGCAGTTTATAGTGTCGATTACTGCCAAAGACACGGTCGGCCGGAATACTGACGCTCTCGCCGTCGGACAAACAATTACTGATTTCAAACAGATGGCTCATGTCTTTGCGAATCAGAATCATGTGGAGATTGTTATCCTCAAACATCCGTCGACGGTTTTCCATCACCGTTTCGGCCTCACCGGCATACACCAGCACATTGAATCGTTTGCTTTGGGCCACCAATGTATAGCCGGCAGCCTCGTAATTGCCCACATGGGCGCTCAGAATAACGAAACCTTCTTTGCCGTTGGCCAGCCGTTGATAGCGTTCATAATCGGGAATATCGAAGCGCACACGTCCTCCCGCGTACACATAAAAGCGGTCGAGAATAATCTCGGCAAAGCGACAGTGGTTGATATAGGTGTGCCAAAAGGCTTTGAGCTTCGATTCATCAAACCTGTTGCGGAAGAAACGATATTGTGCCAGATAGCCTTTGCGGGCAAAGAGCATACAAAAGGGAATCACGAAGATGTCCGCAAAGGCATAGAGGCCCCATAATGGCAGATACCTCATCATGCGAATGAGGCTCCGATGCATCCAGTTGGTACCCCCAGTTTTACCTTTCCATTCTTTCGTTTTTCCCATCTCTGTCTATCCTATCCTGAAAAACGCCCCATGCTGAGGTCGTTCCAGACTTGTTGGCACGCTTAGTTTACCTTACTATCTATATAGTCACAGAAATCCTTCAGCGTTTTTACGCCGGCCATTTCTTCGGGTTTAATCTTGAATCCGAAATTCTTTTCTACGATGACTACGATGTCAACGAAGTCAAGACTATCAATTCCGAGATCGTCCTTCAGCAATGCTTCCGGCGCAATTTTATCTTCTTCTACTTCTAAATCGTCAATCAAAAACTCTCTAACTTTTTCTTCTATTTCTGTTCTTTCCATATTATATATAATGTGTAATATTGAATATCAGAGGTGATATGTGGAAGACTTACGTGTGAAATTCATTTTTCATTTCACGCTTCTCACTTCATTTTCTTCACTTTGATAATGCTATGTCCTTGGCCCAAATGGTCGTAAATTTCGTCAACGCTAAGCCCTGCTTGACCAATCAGCCTGATCAAATCATCGCTGTGATACATTTTGCTATTGCCGTTAGCTATATCCGTGAAGTATAGACTAATCTGAGTAAGGCAGAAAGCTGCCGGTTCGAAGCGTTGCCTGTCCCATAATGTCTCCATGATATAGAGCCGAGTGTCATTCTCCATCACGGCCGCGGCCCGCTTCAAGATGCTCACGATCTGTGTCTCGCTGAAGCAATCGAGAAACTGACTCATCCAAATCACATCCCAATGGCGGTGATTGGGTAAGGCATTTGTTTCATCAAGTAGGTTCGTTCCAAAGCCTTCTATGCGGTCGGCTCCCGTCTTTGCCTCCGTTTGTTGGCGCATCATGGCTAACTGTTGGGGCAAATCTACAATCGTCACGTTGACATTTGGATCATAGTCTACGCATCGCAATGCCCAGCGTCCTGTATTACCGCCCACGTCCATCAGTGTCTTGGGCTTGTCGGCAAATACGATTTTCAATGCTTCTTCAAAAGAGCTGTCGCTATAAAAATGGTCAAAAGCGAACCAACTCTTCTGCGCTTCCTCGGGCAATTGTGAGAGTCCTTCGTAAACGGTGGGCCAGTTGCCAAGTCGTTTCAATCCTGCGGGCCGTTCTTCTTTCAGCGCGTCTTCCAGATCGAACATCCCTAAGTAGTTCACATCGTGATTAAAGTCCATGTTCACACGTGTGGCTGGATCGTTCACGAGAAACCATCCGGTCTTTGAAATCGTGAACCGGTCGGTCGCTTTATTGATTAATACCGTGCCGATCGTCAACGATGCCTCGAGCAGACATTTGGCCGCATAGACCGATATATCAGCCTTACGAGCCACCTCTTCAATCGTGAGTTCCTCATCGCGTAGCATTTCCAGTATGCCCCACTTCACCATGAGGCGCGACACCTGAAAGACAATAGGTCCAAAAGCAATAAACTCTGCCAGCCTTTGCGCATCGCGGGCTGGCAGGGTTTCCTTTGTATATTTCTTTTCTAATGATTCC